>DYDH01000110.1:11500-15236 GCA_020717985.1 Herpetosiphon sp.
CCCTGCCAAAATCACAAGCGAACCTTTCCGCACTGCTAAATTCCGTCCGAATGATTGATATTCAAGGCAAAACCCTCATCCTCGGTCTCGCCAGCGATGTCCTCGTCTCAAAGATAGACAAACCCGACCAGATCGAAATCATCCAAAAACTCATCAAGGACAACTTCAACGTGGATTTATCCGTTCGTTGTATTGTCACCAACGCCAAAGGCAAAATCCCCGCCAACATCGCCCAAGACGGCATGGTCGCTGCTGCCATCCAACACGGTGGTGAAATTGTGGACGGGGATTGAGTAAATATGAGTAGAGAGTATATAAATTGCAGACATTGCTCTGCTCCAGTTGATATGGAGTATGTAAAAATTGAAGACCTTATTAGTTATACTGGTGGGTTATCAATTACGCAATTCACTTTTGAGTGTAATAGTTGCGATGACTTAAATATTTTCTGGCAAGTTTCTGGGGGCAAAGCCCTTGGGTTACCTTATCAGATTTCTATTTGGCCTTTTCTTAGTGAACGGAAATTATGTCCACCTGAAGTACCTGTTAATCTTGCCAAAGACTATTTGGAAGCGTGTTTAGTTTTACCTCTTAGTCCTAAAGCGTCTGCTGCATTAAGTCGCCGATGTATACAAAACCTTCTTCGTGAAGTTGCAAAAGTAAAACATAGTGACTTGTCTAAAGAAATACAAGAAGTTATTGATAGTGAAAAGTTAACTTCTCAGTTAGTTGAATCTTTGGATGCAGTTAGGCTTATTGGAAATTTTGCTGCTCACCCGATAAAAAGTAAAAATACAGGGGAGATATTTGATGTTGAACCTAGAGAAGCCCAATGGAGTATAGAAGTTCTTGAACAGTTGTTCGACTTTTATTATGTTCTGCCTGCTAAAATTGCAAAAAATCGTAGAGAACTAAATTCAAAACTAGGTGAGGCTGGTAAGCCTCCAATGAAATAGAAATTATTTTAGGAGATTTAACAATGGCAAAAGGATTTAATCGTGGTCCCGCCGCAATGGGTGGCGGACAATCAGGCATGATGCAACAGCTTCAAAAGTTGCAAAAGCAAATGGAAGAAGAGCAGGCGAAACTTGCCCTTGAAACAGTCACCGCCACAGCAGGCGGCGGCGCGATCAAAGTCACCATGACAGGCGACCAGAAATGCCGCGAAGTGGTCATTGACCCTGAGCTATTGAAAGACGCAGACGCCGAGATGTTACAAGACCTCGTCCTCTCCGCCGTCAACATGGCGCTCGACCAATCCCGCGAACTCGCCAACCAAAGGCTTGGTCCGCTCTCGGGTGGGTTGCCGTTTTAATTTTTGTAGGGGCGAAGCATTGCTTCGCCCCTACGAGATGATATATGCTCCTCCCCGAATCCATCCAATCCCTTATCACCGCCCTTGAACGCCTGCCAGGCATCGGACCCAAGTCCGCCTCGCGGCTTGCGTTCTATCTTCTGCGCGCCTCCGAAGACATCTCGCAGGATTTGTCCGTCGCACTAGCGAATCTAAAAGTCAATACCGCCTTCTGCCAAGAATGTTTCAACATCACCGAAGCAGGGCGCGAGCGTTGTGAGATTTGCGAGTCGTCCAAGCGGGATGGTTCCCTGATTTGTGTAGTCGAAGAAGCGCTCGATGTGTTAGCGTTAGAACGCACTGGCGGCTTTCACGGCAAGTATCATGTCTTGCAGGGAGTTTTATCTCCCATCGAAGGCATCGGACCTGATGATTTGAAAATCAAACAGTTGGTGTCTCGTGTTGCAAGTGGGGGAGTGAAGGAAATTATCCTCGCCACAAATCCCAGTATGGAAGGCGACGCCACCGCGCAATATTTGCAATCACAACTGAAACCGTTTGATGTGCATGTCACACGCCTTGCGCGCGGACTCCCCGTCGGCGGCGATTTGGAATACGCCGATCAAAATACATTGCTGAGAGCGTTATCTGGCAGACAGGAAATGAACTAAAACACAGCCCCGACGTTTCACGTCGGGGCTGTGTTTACGAAGCTGCCTATGACGGCTGAGTCTGCGGAGCAGGCTTTGTAGGTTTAGCGCGGGGATTTATTCCCGCGCGGTTTACAACGCCACGCCCATCACCGCTATGAAGTGAAACGCGGCGGCAAGCAGGACGAAGATATGCCACACCTCATGGAAACCGAACACGCCGGGCTTGAAGTTGAAGATTTTGGTCATGTACACCACCGCGCCCAGGGTGTAGGTCACGCCACCGATGATGAGAAAGGTCAACACCCAGGCGGGGAGCGTAGCGAGAAACTGTCCGCTCGCGGCAACGCACAACCAGCCCATGACGAGATAAATCCCCGCATTCAACCAGCGCGGTGCGCGGATGTAGAAAATCTTCACCACGATCCCGATCACTGCCAGCGACCAGATGATTCCCAACATGCCCCACTTCCAAAAACCTGTGAAAGCGTTGACACAGAATGGGGTGTACGTCCCTGCGATCAATACGAAAATGGCGGCGTGGTCAATCTTGCGGAAGATTTCCAGCGCCTTATCCTTCACGCGTACCATGTGATAGGTGGCGCTTGCGGAGAACAGGAAGATGAGGCTCCCGCCGTAAATGGCAAGCGAGATGATCTTGGCGGGCGTGCTCCAGCCGACGATGAGCAGGGCGATCAAACCTATAAGCGCAAGGATCGCGCCGCCCCAATGGGTGAGGCTGTTGACGGGTTCCCGTAATTTTTTCAGCATTTTGACTCCTTGTTATTTGTAAAGATTACCGATAAATTTTCTGATTCGCGACTTTCGCTTGTCATTTGGGCGGAGCGAAGAATCTCGATTTCTATAGTTCAGTGTAATGATTTTTATGCGTCTTGCAAGGGCTGTTCAGCGACGGTTGGAATTTCAGGTGATTTGTTCAAAAGGAACGTCCCCGTGAGCAAAACACCCGTGACGAGCAGCATGACAGGCGCGGCAAACTTCAGGATGGTGTTGTTGAATGTGCTTACGAAGGCGCTGATGAAAAATCCTCCGCCAGCGATGGTGAATAAAATGCTCGCGGCTGTTTTCACGCCCGCAGAATGGTTCGCCAAGCCGAGTGCAAGCAGACCCAGTCCCACTGCGAGGAATTCAATGGGCCACAAGATTGCCCAGGATTGCCATAGCCCGGTCGCTGCACAGAAAGCAAGCATCGCGCCATTGATGCCAATGATGAATGCGGGAATGGCAAGCGCAGGGACGCGCATGAAGACGGTTGCCAGGGCGAAACCAAGCGCCAGTCCCAGGATTTCCAGAGTCCACGCCACTGCCCAAACATCCCAGTGATTGGTCAGGCTGGCATAAAGCAGGATTGCGCCAGTAACGATCACGGGAATTCCGGGGATGAAGAATGAGCCAAGTCCGCGGCGCGAGATGCCGAAGAAGCCGGGAATTGTCAGCCCGATCCCGATAAGGATGACAACCGCAGGCCAGATTTTCCATGCTTTGGTTGTGAGGAATACATTCCCAGCAAGGGCGATTATGCCAATGGTCAACAGGGTAACTCCAACGATCAAATTGAATAAACGTTCAGGTTTCATAATAGACCTCCAGTCTAAGAATTGAGATTAAGAAGCGAGTGTAAAGGCAAGGTATATGTTGATGGCTGCGCATACTATGGATAGGATGGACATCGCCAGACCAAAAAAGCGCGACCAAACAACGCCAGCCTGCGGGATTTGACTGATTCGGATCGGAATGAGAATGGATACCCAGATAACAAGCAGTTCCACCA
>DYDH01000111.1 GCA_020717985.1 Herpetosiphon sp.
TGCAAACTACTGGTTTTGAGGTGCCTCCTTGAGTCGACACCCCGCATCCAGAAATTCCCGCCCCAAAAATGAATAGCAGGAAGAGTCTAATAGCGGTGCCCCCATTAATAAATTGAAACAGCAAAAAACCCCTTCTCACAAGCCCGCCTTTCTTTAAATATATTACCTGCCTGAGCGCTTTAAAACAAATTGAACAAAGAATTACTGTTCATCGATCGGACAAAATCAGAAAAAAGTGGATCGGTGATTATGATGGGTGAATTGTACGACTGATGCAACAAAATGGTAAGTGGATTATTAAGATGAAAAATGCTTTTAATAAAAATAGAAGGGTGCGGCTCTCAGCATCCTTTACCAGATGGCGCTGGTCTCCTGACCAACGCCTTTCCATCCCAGCACAACTACACTCCTCCCATTTTACTTTTGCCACGGTTAATGGGATCTGCTTTCAAGGAATATCTTTACCACCTGTGGGTCAAATTGTTTCCCTGCCTGTTCCTGAATGTAATGATAAACCTCATTGATTGACAATGCTTTACGGTATGGACGATCGGTTGTGAGCGCATCGTAAACATCCACCACAGCAAACACTCGCGCGGGCAGTGGGATTTCCTCGCCCTTTAATCCGCGCGGGTAACCAGTCCCGTCCCATTTTTCATGGTGGCAATAGGGAATGTCGAGCGCATATTTCAAATATGAGATCGGGGAAAGCATTTGATAGGCATATAAAGGGTGCTGCCGCATGACTGCCCGTTCATCGTCTGTCAGTTGTCCGGGTTTTAACAGGATCGAATCAGGGACACCCATTTTCCCGATATCATGGAGCAGGGAACCGCGCCAGAGATTCTGCTTTTCTGTGTTACTTATCCCAATTTTCCCGGCAAGTTCCAATGCCATGTCGGTCACACGCTGGGTGTGACCTTCCGTTTCCTTATCACGCAAATCCAGGGCGCGCGACCAGCCTTCGATGGTGGCATCATACGCCAGCATGAGTTCCGAATTGGACCGTTGTAAATTTTCCAATAAAGATGCACTTTCGATCGCGATGGCAGCCTGGGTCGCAAGTGCTTCATAATAGTCAAGCCATTCCTTGTCTGGTTCAAATACCTTTCGATGGAAAAGTTCAAGCACACCTTTAACCTGCCCCTTAACCACCAACGGAGTCGCATAATGCATCGTGAACTCTTCGCCCGCCAATAGTGAGGAGCGGGTAAAAGCCTCGTGTGCCTGCCCAATATCCGGACATGAAACGGTGCGATACTCCTGGGCTGCACGTCCGGCGCACCCATCTCCAAGTTTGACATGTGATTGTTCAATCCCCAATGTTTTGAATCCAATTCCTGCGGCGTAGTCCAGTGTGTGGGTAACAGGATCCAACAAAAGGATACTGACAGCGTCCACTTCAAGCTCGCCCTTCACGTTGTTCAAAATGACATTGAGGGTAATGTTCGAATCAAAGTTGTTGCTGATGGCAATATCAATTTGATGCAGGGCAAGCAGGTGATGCAATTGCAGTTCAGTCTGCTCGTAGAGCATGACACGGCGGATGGCATTGGCAGCGATATCGGCAATTGCAGTGAGCAGGCGCATGTCCTGTTCCAGAATATCCACTTTGCGGGCGATCCATAACGCGCCAATGACCTGATTTTGCGTAATAAGAGGCACCGAACCAATACAATGGGAATCGCCAAGCAGGTCGGGACGATAAAAGAATGGATCATTCTCCGCGTGGTTGTTCAGATAGGGCTTTTTATTGGTTACGACCCAATTGCAGACACCCTGTCCAGGCGGGATGTGTAGTCCGGTCATCCTTTCACCAACAATCCCCCGCCCCATTTCATCAATAAACCCCTTGGTCTGTGGATCAGGTAACACCAATATGGCTCCGTCGGCATCAAACAGGTCAATCAATTGGTCGAGGATAACGTTGAGGATGTCAACTCGTGTTGTTGTGTGCCGCAATGCAGTACTGACTGCAATGATGGATTCCCGCTCCCGTTCAGAATGTTTGCGTTCACTGACATCCTGTTTGATGGCGATAAAATGGCTGATTTTCTCGTGTTTTCGATACACCGGCGCAATGGTCATCTCCTCTGCATAAAGTTTTCCATCCTTGCGGCGATTTATCAGTTCACCATGCCAGACATTCCCAGACAATATGGTATCCCAGAGATTTTTGTAAAAAGCTGTATCTTGTTTGCCAGACTTGAAAATTCTGGGATTCTTCCCGATAACTTCTTCAATTGAATAACCCGTCAGCCGGGAGAACGCGGAATTGGCCCAGATAATTATTCCTTCGTGATCCGAGATCGTGATCCCATTTGCGGCGGCCTCCAGCGCCGTGCTCTGCAAATGCAGATTTTCCTCGGCTTGTTTCCGTTCTGTAATGTCGCGGACTGTTGTAAGGCTGAATTTCGCGCCATCGTACTCAACTACGGAAGAACCGATTTCTACAGGAAAAATGCGACCATCGCGCGTTTTATGTTGTGTTTCGAACGTTGCATAATGGCCGTTTGCGAACTGTTTACTCATTATATCTTTGGCTGCATCGTACGTGATAACAGCATCAATATCAGATGGTCCCATGGTTAGGAGTTCTTCTCGTGTGTACCCCAGGGAACGGCAGGCTATATCGTTTACGTAAACGAAGGTCAATTGTTCGTTGATTAGGAAGACAGCATCAGACGATCGGTTAATGGCGCGGTTAAGTATGATCAATTCTCGTTCATTGCGTTTGCGTTCGGTGATATTACGTGCTATCCCCAGAAAAGAGGCTATTCTGCCCTCGCCATCACGGATCACTGAAGCATTCGATGTATGCCATTGCCAGCTGCCATTCTTGTGTTTCACTCGATATTCGAACCCTGATTGTTTCTCGCCACTCGCAATTGTTCGATTTAGAATTGCGCGACATGCGGCAAGATCATCAGGGTGAACAAATATCTCAAACGACTTGCCTTCCACCTCGCTGGTCTCATGCCCCAACATTTCCTTCCAGTTGGGAGAAACATATGTGAAGACCCCCTCTAGTGAAATCGTGTAGACAATGTCATTTGCGTTTTCCACAAACGAACGGAAGCGCTCTTCGCTTTCGCGCAGCGATTGTTCCGCCTGCTTGCGCTCGGTGATATCGCGAACCACCGCAAGTATATAATCGCGGTCTAGGCGAGTGTAACTGATATTGATTTCGACAGGAAAGATTGAGCCATCTTTGCGCTGACGTTGACTCTCCCGGACGATGAAACCGGTGCGCCTTAATTCGTTCAAGGTTTCCTTCCAAGACCGTTCAGCCACCAGAGGATTTATCTCTAGGACGCGGAGACTCAGAAGCTCCTCACGAGTATAGCCGAGGGTATGGTAAGCTTTCTCATTTGCATCGAGGAAGTATCCCGTTTCCGGGTCAACGACCTCAATGGCGTCGTTGGTATGGTCAATGAGAGTGCGGAATAGGGTTAAAGCCTCCTCTACCTGCTTGCGTTCGGTGACATCTGTAACAATTCCCTCAATGGCGATTGGGATTCCGTCATCATCACGCACCAAAATATTGCGTTGATTCAGCCAGCAAGCTTTCCCTGATTTATGAATGAATTGATACTCATATATGGGAGGCATTTCACCTTTAATAAGATTTGCCCATTGTTCTTCAAAATACATCTGCCAATCAGGGTGAATTGCCTGTTTGATAAGCATTGGAGATTCATAACATTCTTCCGGGGAATATCCGAAAACCGAAAGAGCAGCCGTACTTACATATTCATATTTTCCATCAGGGATTGACATCCTGTAGATCACATCCCGGGCGTTTTCAGCCAGGCGGCGGAAGCGTTCTTCGCTTTCGCGCAAAGATCGCTCTGTCTGCTTACGCTCACGAATTTCCTGATGAAGTTGTGTATTCGCAGTGACCAGGTCCTCCGTTCGTTGTTGTACGCGCGCCTCCAACTCAGTACGGGCTAATTGCAACTGCTCGTACAGCCGGGTGTTCTCGATGGCAACGGCAGCCTGCTTGGCCAGCTTGTTGAGGATTTCAATATGTTCCTGGTTGAAGGCGAAGCGATTGATCTTGCTGTGTACATCCAGCGTGCCAATGATCTTTCCCCTTGCAACCAGGGGCACGCTGGCGCAGGCCAGCCATCCTTCATCTTCCGCGGAGGGATTATAGAAATGGGGATCGTTGGGTAAATCATTGGCGATGATCGGCTGACCGGTTTGCGCCACCCGCCCAGCGATGCTTTCACCCACCCGGTCATGCGTTCCCTTCGCCACTTTTTCACTTAATCCAAATGATCCCTGGATGGTTAATTCCTCCCTGGCTTCATCCAACAGCAAGATAACTCCCGTATCCGTATCAAACAATTTGACAGTGCTGCGGACAATTTCATCCAGCACAACATTGAGCTGCAAAGGAGCCGTGATCGCCTGGGCTATCTCGTAAAGCGTAGCCAGCTGCTTATTTGCTTTTTTAAGTTCCGAAGTGCGCTGTTCAACACGCATCTCCAGTTCGTTGTGAGCCTGACGTAATGCGTCTTCCGCTCTTTTGCGCTCGGTAACGTCACGCGTCACCGAGCCCATGCGATAGCCCTTGTCAGTCTTGATCGGAAAAATGGTCTGTTGGATAAATTGATGCTCGCCATTTTGGCGCACTACCTCGGTCTCGAGTACATTTTCAAAGAGGGGTGACTTCCCGGTTTTTAGTGCGTTCAATATCGGCCGTTTGTTACGTTCGTAGCGTTCAGGTGTCTGCAACTCCGGCTGGAGCATTTGGTGCAGAACATCCCAGAGGTTTTGCCCAATGACCTGACTTGCCGGCAAGCCGGTCATTTTCTCGCGTGCGTGGTTCCACTCGATGATCGCGCCCTGCTCATCCACCAGCGTAAAGCCTTCGGATGATTCCTCGACAAAGCTACGGAATTTTCCCTCGCTCTCCCTCAGCGCCTCCTCTGTCTTCCTGTGTTCGGTGAGGTCGACAAATGTGACGATCCGCTTTTCCCCGATGGATGAAAGACGGAATTCGACATAACGATGCGAACCATCCTTGCATGTGACCATTGCCTCCATTGGCTCAATCTGACATCTGGTATTGACGGCGCTTTTTGTCCTTGCCTCCCATTGCATCTTGACTGTTTCCCTATATGCTACATCTGGATAAGCCAACGGCCACCAGTGCATCACGTCGGGCATTTCTTCGACGGTGTAGCCAAACAGTTCAGTGAATCTGTCGTTGACAAAATCGACCCTTTCTTCACTCCCGGATGCCACAAGCATGGCTACAGGGGAGAAGCTGATCAGTTGTTTGATCTGCGCTTCGCTTTCCTGGAGTTCGCGATACGTAAGCAGGCTGGTCAGAGTATCTGAAAGCCTTCGTCCGATCTCCTGCAATAGTTTCTCCTCCTCCGAAGTCCAAACGCGGGCATACGAACATTGGTGCAGTCCAAACGACCAAGGTTTCCCAATTTTGGGATAAGTCGCCATGGCAATGAAGGCTTGAACGCCGAACTCTGTTTTCATTTTCTGTGGCACGGGGTATTTGGAGTTGGCGCCAAATTTCACAGGGACATTGGAATTTCTCAACATTCGAAATGTCTCGGCTCCTGCCGGGTCAAGCAGGAATTCCACTCCAAGCGGGATAACGCTAGGATAGTCGGGGCGGGTGCGTTCCATGAATACCTGCCAAGCGGGGGAGTCGGGGTCGCACGGGTAAACCAACCAGGAGCGGTCACATTGGAACACATCGAGCAGGGTATCAAGGACATCCTTCATCACCTGCTCTATATCGTTCGTCCCCTGCATGGCGCGGTTGACGCGATCCATGCTTTCAAAATGCCAAAGCAGGGAAGATTCCTCTTGATTCATGCGCGTTTGGGACCTTGGTCTAGTAGAACGTTTTTTTGCGTCATTCTGCTTCACTGCGACCTCCAAAGGAAGTTTCTTGTTTTCATTTTGACATATTTGGAAGAGATTTTCCACCATTGAAAATAAAGCCCCTGAAAATCTCACGACTCTCAGGGGCTTTCACTATTTAACCAGCAAACTAACTAACTAAACATCCAAACTAAATAACCACACTCACCAATCGTCCCTTCGCCACGATCACCTTCTTCGGCTCTCTGCCTTCGAGGAACTTCAACACACCCGCCGAAGCCAGCGCTGCGGACTTGATCTCATCCTCTGTCGCTTCGGCTGGGACAATGATTCGATCTCTCACCTTGCCGTTGATCTGAACGGGCAGTTCGATGGAATCTTCCTTCGTGGCGGCTTCATCCACTTGCGGCCAAGATTGCGTGTGAACCGAATACGGTTTGCCTAAATACGTCCACAGTTCTTCGGCGATGTGCGGTGTCACAGGAGCCATCATCTTCAAATAGATTTCCTGGGCTTCCTTCCACTCGTCGCTGCCAGCCGCGCCAGCTTCACGCGCCTTATACATTTCATTCATCAATTCCATCAGCGAAGAAATAATGGTATTGAACTCAAACGTCTCAAAATCACGGGTGATGCGTTTCAACGTCTGATGAACTTTACGACGTAAATTCCGCTTTACCTCATCCGTTGCCTCGATCCGTTTATCCGTTTCAGTATCCGTTACTAATGTCCACACGCGGCGCACCCAACGCACGGCTCCTTCAATGCCTTGCGAGTCCCACGGCGCGCCCATCTCCCAACGCGCAAAGAACATGATGTAGGCACGCACACTGTCCGCGCCGTATTTATTCACCAGCACATCAGGCGCGATCACGTTGCCCTTACTCTTCGACATCTTGTCGCCGTCTTCGCCCAGCACCATGCCCTGGTTGCGGAGTTGCGTCATCGGCTCGTCACCTTTGACAACGCCCGCGTCACGCAGCGCCTTGTGGAAGAAGCGCGTGTACAGCAAATGCATGGTGGCGTGCTCAATGCCGCCTGTGTATGTGTCAACGGGCATCCAGTAATCGTACTCGGCAGGGTCAAATGGACCCTGGTCATATTTCGGCGACAGATAACGCAGGTGATACCACGACGAGCACATGAACGTATCCATCGTATCGGTTTCGCGTGTGGCAGGTCCACCGCAGACAGGGCAAGTGGTATGCTTCCAGGTTGGGTGCAGTTTCAACGGGCTTTCACCAGTTGGACGCCACTCAACATCTTCGGGCAGTAACACAGGTAATTGATCGTCTGGCACGGGATTCCAGCCATGCACCTCACAATTGACCATCGGGATCGGCGCGCCCCAATATCGCTGACGGCTGATCAGCCAATCGCGATAGCGATAGTTCACCGATTCTTTGCCGATACCTTTTTCGCCGAGCCAATCCAACACGGCCGCAATACTCGGATTCTTTCTTCCTTTTTCAGTGTTGACTTTTGTCCCGTTCAACATGCCTGAGTTGACCATCACGCCTGAGCCAACGAAGGCGGCTTCCATGGTTGATCCATCCGCTTCGCTTTGACCCTCGGGCTGGATCACTGGAACGATGGGCAGTTCATACTTCCGAGCAAAAGCAAAATCGCGTTCGTCATGCGCGGGCACAGCCATGATCGCGCCCGTGCCGTAGGACATCATCACATAATCCGCGATCCAAATTGGAATGCGTTCCTGATTGACAGGATTAATGGCATATGCGCCAGTGAAAACGCCCGTCTTTTCCTTATCTGCCGCGCCGCGTTGAATGTCCGTTTGACGCGCGGCTTGCATCTTATATTCTTCAACAGCCTGTTTGTTTTCAGGTGTAGTGATTTCATTCACCAGCGGATGTTCCGGCGAGAATACCATGAATGTTGCGCCCCACAACGTATCGGGACGTGTCGTAAATATCTCGACATCGTGGTTGCCGATCTCGGTTTTGAATACCACCGATGCGCCTTCACTGCGATCGATCCAATTGGTCTGCAAAGTCTTAACCGTCTGCGGCCAGTCAATACCATCGAAGTTCAACAGTTCATCGGCATACTTGGTCGCCTTGAAGAACCACTGATCCAAATCCTTCTTGATGACTGGCGTTTCACAGCGTTCACAGTGACGGTCATCGCCCCAGACCTGCTCGCGTGCCAATGTTGTGTTGCAATGTGGGCACCAGTCTACAGCAGACATTTTGCGGTACGCTAATCCAGCCTTATATAGCTGAATGAAGAACCATTCCGTCCACTTGTAATATTCAGGCGCCGCAGAGACAGCCTCGCGCTCCCAATCGAACATCGCGCCCATCGAACGCATCTGTTTGCGCATCCGCTCGATATTTTGGAATGTGCGCTTCATCGGATGCACGCCGTCCTTGATGGCTGCATTCTCCGCGGGCAGACCAAACGCATCGAAGCCCATCGGGAACAACACGTTGTAGCCTTTCATCCGCATGTAACGCGCGCGCGCATCAGACGGAGTCATCGCATACCAGTGACCGATGTGCAAGTCGCCGCTGGGATAGGGCAGCATGGTCAACGCATAATGTTTCGGTTTGCTGTTATCGATCACCGAACGGTATAACTTATCCGCTTCCCATTTATCCTGCCACTTCTTTTCAATGCTCTGCGGATTATAGGATTTATTCTGGCGCGGCTTTTCTTCAACAGCAGGAGTCTCTTTCACAGCCATGATGGCCTTCGGCTTTTCATCCGAAGGAACAGGCATCAACGCCTTGACGGGCTTGGGCGCAACCACCACAGCCTTCGCCGCTACCGGAACCATCTGGATCGCCCTGGTCTTTGGCGCGGCTTTCTTTGCTTTGGGCGAAGATTTTGCAGCGACAGGTTTTTTGACGGACTTCACGACCTTTTTTAGTGCAGGCTTCTTTGCGGTCACTTTTTTGGCAACCACTTTTTTCACAACAGCCTTCTTCACAACAGGTTTCACTGCCTTCACGGTTGGTTTCTTTGGAGTCACTTTTTTCTTGGTTTCGTTGTTCTTTGTTGCAGCCATTCTTACCTCATCAAATTAAGTTTCATTCGAATTAAACAAAAATTCCTTCATCCACAAATAGGGACGAAGGACGCTATGCGCTCCGCGGTACCACCCAAATTACGTTAGACAACTAACGTCACTTTGTTGCTATAACGGGCTTTCCCGTCATCGACTACTACGCAGGGCTATTGCGCTTCACCGATGAAGTCCTCTTGCAAGAAACAGGCGAGTTCGGTCTTTTTCTTTGCGCTCCCGATTGGCGCTGATGCTGGGCTTCCACCTCACTCTCCCAACTCGCTGACGGGATGACCTACTACTCCTGTTATGACTTTTTATAAGACCTGACAGGTTTTAGAAATCTGTCAGGTCTCTCAAATGGTGGACCCAGAGGGATTCGAACCCTCGACCTTCTCAATGCCATTGAGACGCGCTCCCAACTGCGCTATGGGCCCATATTTAAATAATCGACGAACAACTTTGGCGGACAGTGACTAATTACTACCAACTAATTACTGACCACTGTCCTGTGGACCTGAGGGGATTCGAACCCCTGACCTCCTCAGTGCGATTGAGGCGCGCTCCCAACTGCGCTACAGGCCCTTGTTTATAAGGCGAACCGTATTCTACCTGAGGCATTTGGGAATGTCAATACAAAAGACACAAAAATTTGGAGTTTGGGGATGTAAACGAAGCGCTTTATTTATTGCCATTGCAGTCCCTTTTTGGATAATACATTGAGAGGAGAATCAAAACAGGAGTTGCGAAAACTCCTGTTTGGGTGAATCAGGTTTGGGATTGGGAAAGATGCGTCAGGCAGTTTCCACGTGCGCGCCAGCCATCCACAGTCCAAGTTGTTCGCGGGTGGTATTCTTTGTTTCCACAACTGCAACGATCTGTCCGCGATACATGACGGCAATGCGGTCTGAGAGCGCCATGATCTCATCTAGTTCGGCGGAGATGAGCAGAACCGCCACACCGCGATCACGCATTTTGATGATCTCGCTGTGGATATATTCGATGGAGCCGACGTCCAATCCGCGGGTGGGTTGGTTGGCAATGACAAGTTTTACAGGGCGACTAAGTTCACGCGCCACGATCACTTTTTGCTGGTTGCCCCCAGACAGTTTCCCTGCGCTGACAAAGGGTGACGGTGTGCGTACGTCGAATGCCTGTATCAGTTTGCGGGCGTTTTCATCCAGCGCTTTGGGCTGCATAACACCGCGCTTGCTGAAGGGCGGATAGTAGTAATCACATAACGCCATGTTATCGATAATGCTGTAACTAAGCACAAGACCATGTCGTTGGCGGTCTTCAGGGATGTGCGCCAGTCCGGCTTCGGTGATCACGCGTGGCGTTTTGCCAGTTAAGTCGTTTCCATCAATTGTTACTTTGCCGCCAGTTGGGGAGCGCAGTCCTGTGAGCGCTTCGGAAAGTTCGGTCTGCCCGTTGCCTTGTACGCCTGCGATGCCAAGCACCTCACCGCCGCGCACAGTGAAGGATACATTATGAACTGTTTCCAGATCACGCTGGTCACGGGCAGATAGTCCTTCCACCTTGAGAATATCTTGTGTGGCTTCGTGATCCTTCTTGTCTACAGTCAGGATGACTTGACGCCCGACCATCATATTGGCTAATTGGGCGGAATCTGTTTCAGATGGTTTAACTGTGTTGACAACTCGTCCCGCGCGCATAACGGTGATACGGTCTGCCACGGCGAGAACTTCTTTTAACTTATGGGTGATGAAAATGATGGAAACGCCGCGCGCAGTCAGGTCACGCATAATGCGGAAGAGGTCTTCCGCTTCCTGTGGAGTTAGCACTGCGGTAGGTTCGTCCAGGATCACGATCTTCGCGTGGCGATACAGGGTTTTGACGATCTCAACGCGTTGTTGAATGCCCACGGGTAGATCGCCAACGATTGCGTTCGGGTCTATATCAAGCCCATATTGTTTGGAAATTTCATTGATCCTTGTCACAACAGCGGTTCGGTCCAATGAGCCGTTTTTGACGGTTTCATCTCCAAGCATGACATTTTCCGCAACGGTAAAGACAGGGATGAGCATAAAGTGTTGATGCACCATGCCAATGCCGAGCGCAATCGAGTCGTTTGGCGAGTGGATCGCGGCAACTTTTCCGTTGACTAATATCTCGCCCTTGTCGGGGTTGTGCAGCCCGTAGATGAGATTCATCAATGTGCTTTTTCCAGCGCCGTTCTCTCCAAGCAGGGCGTGAATCTCGCCTTTACGCAGATCAAAATTGACATTGTCACTCGCAAGCACACCGGGGAATTGTTTGGTGATCCCTTTGGCTTCCAGTACGATTTCTTCTTGTGGAGTTGTAGTATTTTCAGGCATGGCAATCTCCTACTTCTCGTATGGAACGCCATCTGCGGCAGGCGGGGTGGTCTTGCCAATGATGCCTGTCAGGATGAACATGGTGAGAATGTATGGCGTAAGACCCACGATATAGGATTCCTGCAAAAATGACCATTGCGGGGGAATCACATCGCGGAAGATCTGCATGTTGATCAGCAATGCCTGGGATGCGCCGAATACCAATGCGGCAGCCCACGCCCCGATGGGCGTCCAGTTACCGAAGATCATTGCGGCCAGTGAGATGAATCCGCGTCCATTCGTCAGCAAAGGTTCAAACGATGGGACAGATTCAATGGTGAAGTATGCGCCTGCAAGTCCGGCGAACATTCCACCAATGATCACATTTGCATAACGCATTTTGACAACATTGATGCCGACCGTATCCGCCGCTTTTGGATGTTCACCCACCGCGCGCGTGCGTAACCCCCAGCGTGTGTTGAATAGAACATAATGGGAGATAAATACCAACAGGATGGCGCTGATCGCAATCGGCTTTTGGTCGAACACGCGATTGATGGCTTGCACACTTTCCATGCAAGTCGCGGATGAGCCGCAGATCGAGGTGAACAATTCCGTGATGGGAACATGGATGGTGGGCAAAACACCCGGGGAACCGGGTACTGTACCGCCAAAAACACTTCCTTTCCCAAAGAACAACTGGCGGTTCAAAAATCCTGTCAGACCGACTGCAAGGATATTAATTACCGTCCCACCGATGATCTGGTCAACTTTGAAAGTGATCGAGAGCATGGCGTGCAGCAAAGCCATCAATCCGCCGGTAAGAATGGCAAAGAACACGCCGAGCGTGATGCAGACCGCGGGGGGAAATCCATAGAGATTGAACATGTAAATACCGCTCAACCAGCCGAAGAATGCGGCGGTGAGCATCATGCCTTCGATGCCGATGTTGACCACGCCTGCGCGTTCGCAGAATACACCTGAAAGCGCGCCCAGTGTAAGCGGCGTTGCCACGGCAATAGTGGTGGCCAACATACTGGTAATGATCAATAAGGGAGGCTGTTTTACTTGTCCCACCATTACAACCACGCCGAAGAGCACGGCGATAATCAAGCCGATGAAGCTAAAACGTTTCCAGTCCATAATTCTCCTAGCCTCCCCAGCCGCGGGTAAGTACCACGCGTTCGCCTTTGGATTTGATGCGATAGATATAACGTATGATCGCATCCGCCGCGACAAAGAGCAGAATTAGCGCCTGTATCATCGAGATCAAATCCACAGGCAGTTGCGTCAGGAATTGCATACGGGTTGCGCCGTTGCGCATTGCCGCAAAGAGGAATGACGCAAGCACAACACCCAGCGGATGAGATTTTCCGAGCAGGGCAATCGCAATGGCATCGTACCCATAGCCAATGGAGAACCCCAGTTCATGACGATAGTTCAAGCCGGTAACCTCAATGGAACCTGCCAGCCCCGCCAACATGCCCGAAAATAACATGGTAAGGATAATGGTGCGTTTCACATTGATGCCCGCGTATTTAGCCGCATCAGGATTCAAGCCAACGGTGCGTATCTCGAAGCCAAGCGTGGTTTTATTCAACAACCACCAGATAAAGAACGCCATAAGCAAGGCAAGCACGAATCCCCAGTGTATGCGAAGCCCCTCAAAGATCGGCGGCATCTGCGCGCTTTCCGCAATCAGGGGGGTACGCGCAATGACGTTGGTTGGGCTTCTGTCTTTCATCACGCCGTTCAGAAGATACGATGTTGTATTCAGCGCGATATAGTTCATCATGATGGTGTTGATGACTTCGTGTCCGCCTGTGTAGGCTTTTAGCGCTCCTACGATACCCGCCCATATACCGCCCATCAACATGCCAACGAGAATGGCTAATGGCAGGTGAATGTAAACAGGAAGATCAAAACCAAGCCATTCGGGAAGGGCATAACCGATCAAAGCTGAAAAAACAGCGCCGACGGCCAATTGGCCTTCAGCGCCGATATTGAACAAACCGCCTTTGAATGCCAGCGCCACAGCCAGCCCCGCAAAAATGTAAGGGGTTGCCCAAATAGCCGTTTCACTCCAGGCCTTTGTTGAGCCCATTGAGCCTTGAATTAGTCCCTTGTAGGCGAGAATTGGATCTCCGCCCACGAACCAAATAATGATACCGCCAATAACCACTGCAGTCAGGATGGCTAGAAACGGGATCAAGACCGCCTCTGAAATTGATTGCAGGATTCTTTTTATCAGCGAAATTGATTGCTTTTCTTCTTGCATCCTTCGCTCCAGTGAAACTTTTGAATTATTTTGCTGATTATATCAAACTAACGGGATAATTTTTACGTTTCGATTTCCGCCAGCAACCCCAGTTCGGCCAGCGCGGCAAGCACTTTTGATTCCGCCCCGTTTTTGATGATGACCGCTGTTGGGCTTAGGACTTCGCCCAAAAATTTAGCCGCTTTCGACTTGCGCAACTCTTCCACAATCTCGGGCCTGTTGACTCTTAGCACAAGCAGATTCTTCACCCGCGCCTCAGTGCCGTGCGCCTCCCATTGCTTGAGGGATTTCACCAACGCCGGTGAGACAGCCCCGTTTGTATATTTCACCAGTAAAGACAGCAATTGCCCGGCCTGTAACCCCTGCTCTTTGGCGTGTGCCAGCGAGTGCGCGGTGACTTGATATTGATATTCATCGGCATGGGTCTCGATACGCGGCTCTGCGGCTACTCGACCACCGTCTTCCCACTCGCAGAAGCGTGAGATTTGATAACGCACGGCGCGAGAGAATGTTCGAGGGACAACGATTTTTCCGTTGGAAGTAACGCTAATCTTTCCGTTTAACGTTCCACGTTCCACGTTCCACGTTACCACCCGAAATGCAGTCGCTTCCTTCCCGTCTTCAGGCGAAGCCCGGTCTGCCATTCCAAGCCATTGCAGGGTGTAGATGAAGCGTTTTACCAGCGCGCCATCAACCTGATCCCAGTAGGCAAATCCGCGCAGATATTGCCCATCGGATTCGCGTTTGATAAACCACGAGTCGTAATCACCGGCGGGGCGTTGGAAGTCTGGGAATTTTTCCTTGATCGCGCGGATAAATGTGGGGATGCTCCACCATTTATTTTGCGGAACAGAGTTAACCAGATCCATCAGGAATTCACGTGTGACCAGCGGCTGATTCTTCCACTCGCCTTCGCAGATCAAGCTTGGAATCAAGCGCAGTTCGTCAAAGGTCAGTGAAGATTGCCATGCTTCGATGAGCAGTTTTAACGCATCCACGCGCGGAGCTTCGAGGAAGGATTTTATTTTCTCCGCCTGTGGCGTGCCTTTCTTCAATAATCCTGCTGTTGCTAGGAGCGCGGTAAGTTGAGGGTCAAACTTCCAATCTGATTTGCCCAGCCGGAGTGCGGCGAGGTAGGTTGTTGCGTCATCAAGAATATGGTCTGATGCGGGCATCTCAAATGCCTTTTCAACAGGTGTTGCAGGGCGTCCGAGCGGTTCTTCTTTTTGTTCTTCATGCCCTTCGAGTTTCATTAATTCCAGCAAATCGTCAGGGATGTATGCGAATTCCTGCGCGCCTTTTTCTGAATCAAAAAATGCTTTGGCGAGAAAGCCATAATAAAAAAGAGTCTCTGCGGGTGAGGTGGGGTTGAGGTGCGGGCGTTCGCGGTCACGTTTGCCCGCGCCTATTTCGCGTATTTCGCCGAATTTGCGCGCGAAAGAACTCCATTCCATTTTGCCGTTTGATGCAATAAGCGATTTCAGGGCGGCAACTGCATCAGCGTGGAGAATGTCCATCGTCTCGCGAACAGACTCAGGGTCCAGAAGAGACGCGCTGAGTTCTTCGGCAGCAGAATCCGCATTGTTCGATTCCAATTCCAGTCCCCATAATCCTGCCGCGATGCGGAGATGTCCAATATCGTATTTGA
>DYDH01000392.1:0-199 GCA_020717985.1 Herpetosiphon sp.
TCTGCGGCAATGCCTTCGCCCCACGCGCCGATCTCTTTTTTGTACTTTGTCATTGGGTAACTCGTTTTATACTGAACGCTTCCAGTTTATTTTCGTTCGTCAAAGTTTTCCAGAAGCCTTTGCAGGCGAACCGCCCAGTTGCCTTTGCGCGGCTTGTATTCGCGCTTTAGCTTTTCATAATATTCGAGCATCAGGCTGG
>DYDH01000392.1:325-2709 GCA_020717985.1 Herpetosiphon sp.
GGAGTCCAGTAATTCCATCCTGCACGGTATCGCCCACGCCGACAGATTGAATGCCCAGCACGGGAAGTCCCGCACCCATGGCTTCAATGACCGAAAGCGGATGCACTTCGGTGATGGATGCGGTCACGAAAATATTACACATGGCCAGGTAAGCGGGGAGTTCATCGTAGGCGACCCTGCCTGTAAAGCGGACGCGCTCGGTTAATTCCAATTCGCCGACGAGGGTTCGGATCTCTTCTTCGAATTGTTGGATGCCGCTTCCAATCAGCAGGAGGTGTACGTTTGGGAGCGCTTGTGCGACGCCTGCAAAGGACTTCAAAAGAAAGGGAAGATTCTTTTCAAGCGCAAGACGTCCCGAATAGACTAGCAGGATGTCATCCTCTTTGTATCCAAGTTCGGCGCGGGTGAATGGTTTGGCTTGGAGGAAATTTTTCAAGTCCACGCCGTTTGGCACGACCGCTATGTATCCTTCCACATTGAACTGGCGCAGGACTTTTTCCATGCCTGCGGACGGCGCAATGACAAGGTCCACTGCTTCGCAGAAGGATGGCATGTAGGCTTGCAAGAGTCCCTGACTCATTTCTTCGGGCACCATGGGCAGGTAGGCCTGCGCGTACAAATCGTAGCGGGTGTGGTTGGTGAAGACGATGGGGATTCGCCGCGGGCGGCTGTATCTCAACGCAAGGCGGCCGCTTAGGAATGGGTGATGCACATGAATAATATCCATGCTTTGCAGGAGTTTTTTTGCGGCAGTTGAATAACGCGTGGATAAATAGAATCCAGAATCAGATAGTGGCACGCCGCGGCTGTATGTTACGCGCGGCTCGCTTTCCACAAAATATTCAGGATCGCCAAATGTGAAAACAAAAACGTCATGCCCCGCCAATTCAAGGAAACGTTTGTTGATGTCAATGTAGTTTGTAATGCCGCTGACATAAGGTTTGTAACTGTCTACCATCATTCCAATTCGCATACTGATATGCTAAGACAAGCGGGGGGGAATGTCAAGTAAACAATGGGATGAATGCTGCGCGTGATAAAATCCAACCTCAAGGAGAATTATGGTTGCGAAATTGATCCTGCGTGACAAGGAATATGAAGTGCGCCCGGGGATGTCCCTGCTCGACGCTTTGAAGAAAAGCAATATCGTGCCTGAATCGGTGATTGCGATCCGTGATGGTGAGATGATCACAGATGATGAAATCCTGCGCTCCGGTGATGTGGTCAAATTGGTTGCGGTGATTTCCGGCGGATGATGTCGTTGCGAGGCAGCGTACTTCTGCCGAAGCAATCTTCAATTAGCCAGGAGACTGCTTTGCTGGAGAACGCTCGCAGTGACAGGTGAAAATTATGAAATGTCGTAGATGTGAAAATAAAGCCTCCATTCACATGCGCCAGCATAAACTGGCTTTGTGCAAGGAACATTATCTCGAATGGATTCCTGAGCAGACGGCGCGCTTTATCAAAAAATATGAGATGTTCACACCCAATGAGAAAATCCTTGTGGCGGTTTCAGGCGGCAAGGATTCACTTTCATTATGGGATATTCTTGTGCGGCTTGGCTATCAGGCGGATGGCTTATATCTTGGACTTGGTATTGACGCAGGAATTAACTATTCACACGAGTCCCAGAGGCTGACGCAAAAATTTGCGGACGAACATCATCTCAAGCTGCACGTTGTGGATATTGAAAAGGAATATGGCAATTCCATCCCCGTGCTTGCCGATATCAGTTATCGCGGACACGGGAAACCTTGTGCCGTGTGTGGACTCGCCAAACGCCATGAGATGAATCGTATTGCGCGTGACTTTGGCTATGATGTGCTTGCGACCGGACATAATCTTGACGATGAAGCTGCTGTGTTATTTGGCAACACCTTGAACTGGTCCAGCGAATATCTTTTGCGGCAGGGACCTGTTTTGCCGGGCACAGACGGACTGGCGCGCAAGGTCAAGCCGCTCTGCCGTTTTTATGAGCGCGAGATGACCGCCTACGCCATTATGCGCGGCATTGAATATATCTATGATGAGTGTCCCTTTGCGGATGGGTCGCAATCCATTTTCTACAAGGAAACACTTAATCAACTTGAAACTGCGCGACCCGGCGCGAAGTTGATCTTTTATTTGAATTTTCTGGAAGCCAAAAAGAGTGGAAATTTATTTATTGAAAAGAATGCGGGGCAGTCGCAGCTGCATCCATGCCCCAAATGTGGACAGCCCACGTCCACGCCTGATCTTTGTTCGTTTTGCAGAATGATCGCAAAGGCTAATGTAGAAGAAGATTAATCCACCTTAAATCTCTGTGATCTCCGTGGTTTGATATGAAAATAACAATAGCCCATCTGCTTATCCGTTTTGCGCGCAGCAATCCGTTCCCGAATCCG
>DYDH01000112.1 GCA_020717985.1 Herpetosiphon sp.
ATGTTTTGAGATTTTGGCAAGCAGGTTGCTGGTGAAGTTCGAGAACGGTTCAGCATAAATGATGAGTCCCAGAGTGGCAAAGAATGAAAGCTGAAAGCCCACATCCCAGATCACCAGCGGATTCCAAACCGCCATGACGAACGCCACCGCCGCGAGTGCGTTCATGCCATCATTGCGCCTGCCCAGTTGGCGCGCCAGCAGTGACAGGCTGCCCATGATTGCGGCGCGCACCACAGCCGCATCCGCACCGACCAGCAGGGTGTAAAAGAAAATGCCGATGATGGCAAAAGCCGCGCCAAGCCTTTCGCCAAAGATGTTTTTGAAAACGGAAAAAAAGATGCCGGCGATGATGGCGATGTTAAAGCCGGAGATAGCAATGATGTGTGCCGTACCCGTGTTCTTGAAGGCGTCCTGTAATTTGCGCGTCAGTCCCGTATCCACGCCGAGCAAAATGCCCGCCAACAGGGAGGCTTCGGGGTCATGATACAGCCGGTATGTATTTTCAAGCAGTTTTTCTTTTAGTTTGTAGACTTGCACAAAGAAGGGATTGCCGTCATTGCCTGGCAGGAGTGTTACATCGGCAATGGACATGTACGAGTGAATGCCCTGGCGCGCAAGATAATCACGATAGGAGAATTCCGCGTTCTCGGGCGGAGTCTTCAAACTGCCACGCACCCGCACGCGTTGACCGTATTCGTAAGTCCCAAGCGCTGGCACACGCACAAGCAGAAAACCTTGCGCAGACATGTCGCCGCTGCCTGAGTCCACCGACTCCACTTTGATCTGTAAGTTTGTGTAGGTGTCGCGGCGATCCGGCGGTTCCACCAGTGTGCCTGTGACCAGAATATCGTATCCGCGGTCGTTGTAAAAGGCGACATGGAACGCGTCAATATTTGGCTGGCGGAATTGATACCAGCAAGCGCCGAGGAAAAAAAAGATCGGAATGATGAAGGATAAAGGATGAAGGATGAATAAAAACTGAACAATTGGGTTATCTGAAAATCGTGGAAGGCGGAATAAAACGAAAACGAATAATAGGACAAGCGCCATGCCGAGCCAGAGCTTTGCTGAAAGCGTAAACAGGCTGGCAACGATAATTCCTGTGATAAAAGAAATGGAAATCCACACCAATGGCATGGATGGGATTGTACATTAGATTTTTGGATTATGTCGCTGTGTGGTGTACGTGTTCTTACGGTTTTCTCAAAGTCAAAAAATCTTAACGCGAATTCCGCGAAAAGGCGAAAGACGCGAATTTTTTTATTGAGTTTCGCGAAAATTCGCTCACTTCGCGCTTTTCGCGTTAAGCCTTGCTGCAAAGTTGAAAAAGAGTAAATCTACTTTGAGAAAGCCGTGTACGTGTTCTTAGCCGAAGCAGCCTTCAATGACTACTAACCGAAGTTTGCGTCCACGATCTCCTGCCTGTGTTTTCGGTAGTCGCGGATGAGCGAATCAACGCAGCGCGCTATGGTCGCAGGGTTGCCACGATAATGGATGACGCCCGTATCCAGTTCCCATTCACTTTCAGGGATGGTTTTCAAATAGGCGACGAGCGCGTCTTTTGTGACAGCGATCTCTGTCAATAATTCGTTTTTGTCGGTGGATGGAAATTGCGCGAAAAACCTGGCATTGACCTTTTGGTAGTCATTCGTTCCGTCGTAAAAATAAAAAGGTTCTGCGCCTTCGCGCAAGGCGCTGCATCCCGCCACAGTGATTCGGTTCCAGCCGATGAAGTGTGCCGCAATATCGCGCGGAGTCCAATCGCCGAGGGAGGCGAAAAAATTTTCAGCAGAAAGACCTTGCATGGTTTCCATACAGGCGGCATAGGCTGTTTCCAGATCTGCAAGTTGTTTGTCGCGGCTGTCAAACATTGGATTCTCCTTCTTTATTGATCGGCGCTTTTATGGGACTAAGAATTTCCAACATCTTCCGCGTCGCTTCGGCGACGTCATTGACTGCCCTTTGAAATGTTTCCTCGTTTACTTTTGAAGGTTTTCGATACCCGCTGACCTTCCTCACATATTGCAGCGCCGCTTCCTGAATCTCCTGCTCGGTGGCGGGACGGTCTGGCAGGCGCAAGGGTTTTATGCTTCGACACATAATAATCTCCTTTTTCTCGTAGTAACGACTTCAGTCGTTAGTTTTGCACTACAGGCGACTGTTGTACTTTTCCAAATTAATCGAGCAATAAAACTTAGTAAAAAACACCAAAGTCTAACCACGGAGACACCGAGTCACGGAGCATTTAAAAGATTTTCTCAGTGCCTTTGTGCCTCAGTGGTTCAAAATGGGCTTCAAGGATTGCTTGATTTAATTGTTGATTTGCAAAAGTCGTCACTACGAATTTTACACTTTCGGCCAATCCAACAATAAGACTTCAGCCAATAAACGCGAGTTTACATTTTTATCCATCTTCTCCAGCGTGGACTCCAGATCGCCGACCACGCGGCGGGCGGTTGATAAATTCAATCGTCCGGCGAGGAATTCGATCTCCATGTTGCGGTCAATGTTGACCAGCGGAGTCGCGGCCTGTGCCACGCGCAGCATCACATCGCGCCAGTAGGAGAGCCAGATCAAAATGGTCTGGCGCATCACATCCTTGTCTTTGGATAGTTTATCGGCGTAGGCGAATTTTTCCACACGCGGAGCGGGCAGTAAAGTTTGCAGGTCATTTAGGCGTTCTTCGCGTCTTTCAAGCACGGTGGCATCGTCCACGAGTCTGCGGGCGTAGCCGGGGCGTCCGCCGCTGATGTGCGCCAGCAGGCGCGCTCGTTCTTCATCCACGCCGCGTTCGAGCAGATCCGATTCGATGGCGCTGACGGGCAGCGCGCGCAGGCGCAAAATCTCACAGCGCGAGACGATGGTCGGCAGGAGTTGTTCGGGGGTGTCGGCGGTCAACAATAAAATGGCGTGCGCAGGCGCTTCTTCGAGGGTCTTCAGCAGGGCATTGGCGGCGTTATCGTTGGCTTCCTGAAAACGTAAAAATAAAGCCACGCGATATTTTGCCTGATAGGGTTTCAGCGACAAAGAATGTTGCACTTCGCGCACCTGATCCACTTTGAGCGTGCCGCCTTCCTTTGGAAGTCCATCGGCATCCATTGCCTGGATCACATTCATATCGGGGTGCTGCATAGATTCGATCTGTTTGCAATCGCGGCAATGTCCGCATGGGATGCCCGCGGCGATGGGCTTGGTGCAGTTCAATGCCTGGGCGAGGCGCAATGCCAAAGTCCGCCGACCCAGCCCGGGAGGTCCGCAGAAAAGATACGCGTGCCTTACATCCCCGCGTGCCGCGTGCTGGTGGAGCATGTCCACAGCCCATTCATGTCCGAGCATATTCCAGTTATCAGTCATTGGTAATTAGAGATTAGGTAATTAGGGATTGGGTCACTTGATTTTATCATTCATCCTTCATCCCTCATCCTTTGTTTTTATTCCTGTCCCGCGCGCAGGCGCAAATAGGAATCGTATCTTTCAGGATGTATCGTGCCCGCTTTCAACGCCGCAAGCACGGCGCAGCCGGGTTCGTGTTTGTGCGTGCAATCGCTGAACTGGCAGTGCGGCACAAGGTCGCGCAGTTCGGGGAAGTAGGCGTCAATCTCCTCGGCTTCGGTATCCCACAACGCGAGGCTTTTCCAGCCGGGCGTATCGGCCACGTATCCGCCGCCGTCAAGCGCGAACATCTGGCGCGTGACCGTGGTGTGCCTGCCTTTGTTCATGGCTGTGCTGATCTCGTTCACTGCAAGCCCCAGCCCATCTTGAATCATATTCAGCAAACTGGATTTGCCCACACCGCTCGGTCCCGCCAGCGCGCTGATCTTATTTTGCAGTTGCGCTTTCAGTTCATCCACGCCCACACCGGTTTTTGTGGATGTGTAAATGACGCGGTAGCCGATGGATTCGTAAACGCGAAAAAGTTCCTTCGCATTTTCAACCAGGTCAATTTTGTTGGCGATAATCACAGCGGGAATTTTTTGTTTTTCAGTGATGACCAGAAAACGATCCAGCATCCTTAACTTTGGATTCGGATTCGCGCAGGCGAAGACGAAGACGGCCTGATCGGCATTCGCCAGCAAAACCTGTTGGAAGATTCCCTGCGGGCGCGGATCCAACCTGACGATGGCCTGTTTGCGCTCCTCGACATTTTCCACGACCCCGCTTCCGTCATCCAAAAGCGTGATGGTTACATGGTCTCCCAGCGCCGCAATGTCACCCAAGGCTCGTCCCTGTTTAAGTTTGCCGCGCAACCGACAAATAACAAAGCCCTCACCGGTTTCCACTGTGAAGAAACCGGATTGGGCTTTGACGATCAGACCTTGTTTTTGTGTTTCGGTTGTCAAATGTTTACCTGTTTTAGTCGTCCTTCTCCGATCCATCGGGGGCTTAGCCCCCGATGGATCGGAGACTCGTTCGAATCAATCTATGGCGCAAACACGCCGCCGGCGGGCCCGGGCGGTGTGGGCGTGTAAGGCGGCTCGCCGATGGGACCATACCATGGAACAGATTGAGGACTGCCATAATAATATGTTTGCACCATTGCTTTGAAAATTGGCACAGCATATTCTGAACCCTCACCAATATTTTCAACGATCACGGCAATTGCAAGATCTGGCTTGCCAGTATCCGCCGCATTCAGGGTATAGCCGGCAAACCACGCATGTGATTTGCCGTTGCCTGATTCTGCGGTGCCGGTCTTGCCTGCCACGTCAAACTGTAGACCGCGCAGGTTGAAGCGTGCCGTGCCGCGCGGATTTTGCGTCACCATTAATAAGGCTTCGCGGATAATGTCCAAATTCTCTGTACGCAGGGGAAGTGTGCCGGTCGCCTCGGGGCGGAAGGTCAGTTTTGGGTCACCGTCAACTGGCTGTATCTTCTCTATGATCTGCGGTCTGTACATAGTCCCGCCGTTTGCGATGGCGGCCATAAACCTGGCAACCTGGAGAGGCGTCACGAGCATGTCGCCTTGTCCAATGGCTTGATTGACGGCATCTATATCTGAGAGCGGGTCCGTGATCTGCCCGCTGGATTCTTCCACTTGTTCAATGCCGGTCTTGGAGCCAAGACCAAAAGCGCGCGCCATTTTGGCAATGTCAGTTTTGCGGTCAAAGTTGAACAGGTCGAGTCCAATGTGCCAGAAATACGGATTGCAGGAACGCATCAAACCTTCCTGTAAGGTCAGCAGTCCGGAAGGGGTGGTAGACGAGTCGTCGCAAAAATCGCCGGCGGCAACGGCATCCTGACAGTGCTGCCAGGTCCAGTCGTGTAGAATGCGATCGGGAAGTTCTGTGAAATCGTATTGGCAATCGTAGGTTGTATCTTTGAGATAAAGTCCGCTCTCTAGTGCGGCTGCCGTGGTGATGGTCTTGAACGCCGAACCGAGCGGGTATTGTCCCTGCGTGGCGCGATTGTAGAGCGGTTGGTTGGCGTTACTCATTATTAATTGATCCAGTCCGCCAAGCCTGTTATTATCATTTTGGGGATCGAAAAGATTCGGATCGAAATCTGGCGCCGAAGCCATGGCGACAATACGCCCCGTGTCCACTTCCATCACGACAATGGCGCCGCGGAAATATTCGATGGCTTGCTGGGCATAATATTGCATGTTCTGGTCAATTGTCAGATAAACCGAATCTGCCGGCTGTCGGCTGGATTGCCCAAGAATGGAAATCGGTTGTCCGTCGGGGCTGACCACGCGCAGGATGCCGCCGTGCTGGCCTGCCAGATAATCCTCCGCCCAATTTTCAATGCCGGTTTGTCCCACTTTTTCACTGCCGTTATAGCCAAGGCGGCGATACGTATCCAGTTGTGTGGGGGAAATGAGTTGTGTATATCCGACGGCTTGCGGAGCAAGACCGGTTTTAAAGTAATAGCGGGATTCATACTTGGTGTAGACCAATCCACCAGGACTGATGGAAAGCAGGCGCTGGGCTTCGTCGCGTGTGCCTTCACACATGGGCAAATACCAGCCGGGACCAGCGGCATCGATCTGGTCGCGGATGTATTCGGGGTCAAACCCACACAACCTACCCAGGTCGGTGACAAGCGTGTTGATCAATTCGAGGTCTATCTGGTCGGTTTGGATGCCGAAGGCAAATGCTTCTGCCTGCGAGACGATGGGATTTCCGTCGCGGTCATAAATATCGCCGCGCGCGGGAATGCTGTATTCCATGGCGAGTAAATTTCCACCCACCAGTTCAGGCAGGATTAAACCATCCTCCCATTGAATTTTCCATCCGCCAGATTCATTGACAAGATGCACAACAATATTGCGTTGAATGTCACCCGCCAACACGGTTTTGTAAGTAATACTGTAAGCTACCTCAGCCGCATACGGACTGAGCAGGGATGAGTTGATGGAGTATTCGATACTGGCGGCGCTCATGGTGTTCAGCGCGTCGTTGTAACGTTTGGAAAAATCCTCAAGTGTGATCGCCGCGCGGCTGGACTGACTCAACATGTCGTACATGCCGGCATAATCGTCTGTTTGCAGAGCCTGCAAATACTTTGTGACTTCCGTTTGCGCGTCAGGCGCGGGAGTGACGTTTGCGTGTGCGGTGGGCAGGGGTGTGGCTGTGGCGAAGAGAGTGCCAAGTCCGCTGCTGCCTCCGGTTTCACCCGCACCGCAGGACGAGAGAAAAGCCAGTATCAGAATGTAGTTTATCCAACGTAGAACTTTCATTCGTTTCCTTTCCCGTCATTGCGAGTGCAGCCGTTCCGACGAAGCAATAACGAGTTGATTTTTTTATTCTTTGCGCAGGATCGCGCTCGAAACAGGACATTCATAATTCAATAAATTTTGGCAGGCCATTGGCACATTTGCATAGCGCTCTGCGTGAACACCCAGGGCGTCTAAAGCGCGCGCCACATGACACAGCGGCAATCCCATTACACTGGCGTAACATCCGCGCATGGATTCCACAGGTTGGAAATCGGGATGTTGAATTGCGTATGCGCCAGCCTTATCCAATGGATCGCCTGTTTGGACATAAGCCGAGATTTCATCATCTGAGTATGCGCGCATGGGAACATCGGTTATGCACAACTCGGTCAGCGTTTTTCCATCGCTGACTCGGTGGAATGCAACTCCTGTGTAGACCTGGTGGGTGTGACCGCGCAGTTGATTCAACATCCGCACGGCATCCTCCCCGTCTTTTGGTTTGCCAAGGATGAAATTGCCATCCACCACGGCAGTATCCGAGCCGATAATGATGTTTTCGGGATGCGCTTTTTCAACCACAGCCAGCGCTTTGGACTGGGCAAGGCGTAATACATAATCACGGGGAGATTCGTCTGCGAGCTGCGTTTCATCCACATCTGAGACGGCGACGGTGAACTTCCAGTTCCCAAGCGCAAGTAATTGCCTGCGTCGTGGGGAATTGGAGGCAAGTATTATCGTTGTTTTATCTGTCACGCGAAAGATTCTAACACAGTCTATTTTGATGACCTTAATTGTATGTGAGTTGTAAAAGGAGAATGAAGCAGGGAAAAACCCAAACAAGATGGGTACAAAATACACAAAGTTTTTTCTTTCGTGATCTTCGTGTACTTCGTGTTTGAAAATGTCTTCCGTAAAAAACGCAACACGTAACATGCAACACACCCACGAGATTTTTCCCACTGGCACGTTCCTTTATCACGTTGTACAATCTTTGAAAATCTGTCTAGTCAATATGGAGGCGGCATGAAACAACTGAAAGATCGAATTCTAAGGGACGGTCAAGTTCTGGGGAATGGAATTTTGAAAGTGGATAGCTTTATCAATCACCAGGTTGACCCGGCGTTAATGGATGCCTGTGGACGCGAATTCGCCAAACGATTTGCGGACGTCGGCGCGACTAAAATTCTCACTGCTGAAATTTCCGGCATTGCGCCGGCCATTGCCACCGGGCTTCATCTGGGTCTGCCCGTTGTGTATGCGCGCAAGACCAAACCGATCACCATGCCCGATCAGGTCTACTTAACACTTGCGCCTTCGCATACCAAAGGACGCATGGTCGAGTTGATCGTCTCACCTGAATATCTTGCCAACGGCGAAAAGGTTTTGATCATTGACGACTTCCTCGCTTCGGGCGCGACCATTCTTGGATTGGTTCGGCTTGCCGAAGCGGCAGGTTCGCATATCGTCGGCATCGGCGCGTTGATCGAAAAAGATTTTGAAGGCGGACGTGAAGCGCTCAAACCTGTGGGCGTTCAGGTGGAATCACTAGCTTGCATCGCTTCGCTGGATGACAATAAAATTACGTTTGTAGATTAGGGTTGCAGGTTGAAAGTTGAAAGTTGCAGGTTGGATTTTAACCTTCAACTTTCAACTTAAACTTGTAACCTTAAACCTTCAACCAGGACTCCTCCCATGACAGATTCCATTGCCATCCTCGATTTCGGTTCGCAATACGCGCAGATCATTGCGCGGCGTGTGCGTGAAGTTAATGTCTATTGCGAACTGTTCCCGTGGGATGCCCCACAGGAAAAAATTCTCTCGATCAACCCCAAAGGTTTTATCCTCTCCGGCGGACCAAAATCTGCTTACGAAGAGAATGCGCCGTACATTCAAAAGTTTATTTTGGAATCGGGTTTGCCCATTCTTGGAATCTGCTATGGGATGCAGGCATTGACTCTCGCCCTCGGCGGCGAAGTAAGCCCGTCTTCCGAGCGTGAATATGGTCCCGCAATTCTTGAACCATTAATGCCCTCCATTTTGTCTGTGCTTTCGCAGGTATGGATGTCTCATGGCGACAAGATCACGCGCATGCCCGATGGGTTTGTTGCGCTGGCAAAATCGGGCAATAGTCCCTTCGCGGCGATGGGCGATATGCAGAGAAAATATTTCGGCGTGCAATTCCACCCTGAAGTGCATCACACGCCCAATGGAATTGAACTGCTAAAACATTTTGCAATTGACATTTGCAATGTAACACCTGACTGGACTCCATCTTCCATTATCGAGGCAAGCGTCAAGCGGATTCGGGAACAGGTCGGAAAAGAGCGCGTGCTAGCGGCGGTCAGCGGCGGCGTGGATTCAACCGTCGCGGCGGCGTTGGTTCACAAAGCCATCGGCGATCAACTCGTAACCGTTTTTGTGGATACGGGTTTGCTGCGGCACAAGGAAGGCGAGCAGGTTGCATCTGCCCTGCGCGGCGGACTTGGCGTGGAGTTGATCACAGTCGAAGCCAGTAATGATTTTCTCGGCGCATTGAAAGGAATCATAGACCCTGAACAGAAGCGAAGAATCGTTGGCGAAAAATTTATCCGCATTTTTGAGCGGGAAGCAAAGAGTGTCGGCAAGCCAAAATTTTTGGTGCAGGGGACGATTTATCCCGACGTGGTGGAATCTTCTGGTCCTGATCGAAGCAAGGCGGCAAAGATCAAGTCGCATCACAACGTGGGTGGACTTCCCGAAGATATGGAATTTGAATTGGTCGAACCGCTGCGCTATTTGTTCAAGGATGAAGTGCGGCTGGTGGGCGAAGCGCTTGGGCTGAGTCAAAACCTCGTTTGGCGGCAGCCATTCCCGGGTCCGGGGTTGACCGTGCGCTGTCTCGGGGAGTGTGTGCCCGAGCGTGTATCCCGTCTGCGGGCGGCGGATTTCATCCTGCAGGAGGAATTATCCAAAGAGGGATTTTTAGGCAAGGGCGGCACAGCATCGCAGGCATTCGTGGTTCTGCTCCCCGTCAAATCGGTGGGCGTGATGGGCGACCAGCGCACGTATCAGGAAGCCGCTGCGATCCGCGTGGTGACCACCGAGGATTTTATGACCGCCGATTGGGCGCGACTGCCGTATGAGTTACTCGCAAGGGTGGCAAACCGCATTGTAAATGAGGTGGAAGGAATCAATCGTGTGGTGTATGATATTACCAGCAAGCCGCCTGCGACGATCGAATGGGAGTAAAAACAAGGATGAATTTGCAACCTGTAACTTGTGACTTTCAACCTTCGACTTTTAACCCGCAATATGGAGACCAACATGAACAATTTCAACTTTGGCGAAGTGCTTACCCGTGCTTGGAAAAATATTTGGAAGCACAAGGTCTTGTGGATTTTTGGCATTTTGGCTGGTTGTGCTCGCGGCAGCGGCGGCGGTAGTGGGGGCGGAAACTCAAATTATTCATCAGGCCCAGGTGGAGAAAGCCCTTTCTCAGGTGGACAATTTGAACAAATCATGGGTCAGGTTGGTCTGTATGTTGAACAGCATATGTGGGTCATCATTGCCGCCATCCTGGTGCTCATGGTCATCGGTATCTTTGCCTTTGCATTGGGTATGATCGGCAGGGTCGGCATGATCAAAGGGATAGCGCTGGCAGAGAAAGGCGCCGAGAGCATCTCCTTTGGCGAAGTCTGGAGCGAAAGCCTGCCTTATTTCTGGCGCATCTTTGGCTTGAACTTCCTGGTCGGACTGGCTTTTGCCGTGCTTATTATTCCGCTCGTTTTGCTGGGCGCGGTGACGGCGGGTGTTGGTTTTATATGCCTGATCCCCATCTTATGCCTGCTTGTCCCAGTTGGCTGGGCAGTCTCAATTATTCTTGAACAGGCTCAAGTTGGGATCGTACTTGAAGACCTGGGCATGTTGGATGGTTTCAAACGCGGACTCCAGATCGTCAAGGCGAATATAATGCCAACGGTCGTGATGTCGCTCATCCTGGGGATTGGCGGCGGCATCGTTGGCGTGATCATTTCGATTCCTCTTATCCTTGCCTTCATTCCTGTTTTGATGGGCATGGCAGCTTTAAGAGAATCATTCACACCCCTTTATATTTCACTGGCGTGCTGCGCTGTATACATGCCTGTGTTGATTTTCCTGAACGGCGTCCTCACCGCTTACATTCAATCTGCCTGGGCGTTGACCTTCATGAAACTTGCCCAACCGAAGGAAGATGCCCCCATTATTATTGAGGCAAATGCGTAGGTTCCTTGCTCTGCTTTTCAGCTTGAGTCTTGTGCTTGGCACTGCGCCCGCTTCGCATGTGAGTGCGCAGGCGCCGCAGGATCGTGCCTATGCGGAACTCTACCCTGCGGATATTTCAAACTTCCCCACAGTTTCCGCTTTTTTGGATGTTTTTGACTCGAAAGGCATTTTCGCATCCGGACTCAAGTCCGAAGCTGTTTCTGTTGTCGAGGACAATCAACTACTCCCAATCGACTCGCTGAACGAGATCGCAGTGCCCCTGCAGCTTGTGGTTGCCGTTAATCAGGGCGAGCCGCTGGATGCGCGTGACCCGACCACCAATTTTTCCCGTTTTCAACACATCTCGCAGGTGTTGGTGCAATGGGCGCAAAGCCGTCCCGCAGATTTGCCTGACGATTACAGCCTTGTCAGTCAGGCGGGACCTGTCATCAACCACGCCAGCGCCGCAGATTTTGTTGTCGGGTTAAATGGCTTCCAGCCTGATTTCCGCGCCGCCGTACCCAACCTGCAATCGCTATCCATTGCGATGGATACTGTCAGCGCGCAAACGACGCGGCTGGGCATGAAGCGCGCCATCCTTTTCATCACCCCGCATACAGATGACAGCAACATTGCATCTGCGCTCGAGCCATATATTCAACGCGCGCTTGAGAATAATATTTATATCTTTGTCTGGTTCGTGGACCTTCAGACAACATTCACCACCACAAGCGCGGCGGCATTCAACAACCTTGCCATGCAAACCGGTGGGAGTATGTTCTCCTATTCAGGTTTGGAACGTTTCCCCGATCCTGAATTATACTTTTCAGGTTTGCGCCGGGTTTTTACAATTTCCTATACGTCGCGTTTAAAAACCGCAGGCGACCATACACTCAGTGTAAATGTGAATCTCCCGGTGGGTTCGGGCGCAGTGACTTCTGCCGCGCAGAAGTTTAGCGTGGATATTCAGCCGCCGAATGCGTTTCCGCTTACCACTTCCCTCCAAATCACACGCCGCGCTCCTGAAGACGACCCGTTCAATGCTGAAATTCTTTATCCCATAACGCAGGAGGTCGAGATCATCACTGAATTTCCAGATGGGCATGTCCGTCCATTGACACGCACAAGTTTGTACGTGGACGGCGCGATCATGGACGAGAATACCGCTGAACCGTTCAATTTATTTACATGGGACTTGAGCGCCTATACCAACAGCGGTGAACATCAAGTGATGGTTGAGGCAGTGGATTCTCTTGGCTTGAGCAAATACAGCATGGCGGCGCCTGTGATGGTGACGGTGATCCAGCCGCCACAGGGCATTTTTGCCTTGCTGGCTAAATATCGTACAATCATTACATTTGGCTCAATCATCTTTGCGGGCTTGTTGCTTTTTATGATTCTCCTTAGCGGGCGTTTGCGTATGCCATCCATTCGCGCCGCACAGGCGGCTCGCCGCGCAGACGCAGATCCGCTGACACAATCAGTACCGGCAGGCGATGCTGTTGCCGCGCCTCTGGCGGCCACCTCAGCCAGTAAAACCCAAAGGCGGCCACTCCTCACAAAGAAAACCGCAACAGATACAACGCGGCGTCATGACAGTTCGATTCTCGCTCATCGTACCGAAAGCTCCAGGGCAAAAGCGGCGGCGTCATTTATCCGCATTAATACGGAAGGGCAGGCTGTTCCAGTCACTCCGATCGCGCTCGTTGAACAGGAAATCATATTCGGCACAGACCCCGCGCAATGTACCCAGATCATTGACGACTCTTCCATTTCTCTTGTCCATGCGCGGCTGAGGCAGACTGAAGACGGCGGTTTCCTCTTGTTGGACAATGGCTCGATTGCAGGCACATGGGTAAATTACGAACCCATCCCCCGTGAGGGCTATCGTCTGGCGCATGGGGATATGGTAAACTTCGGGCAATTAATTTATCGCTTCACGCTCAGAGTGCCGCCTGTGACATCCAAACCCACGATCACTGTTAAAAATACTGAAGAATGATTCGTTCTTCGCTTCCCCATGTTCATGTTGCCGCACTCAGTCATGCCGGAATGTCCGGCAAGAATAATGAAGACCGCTACGCGATCTCATCCTTCCTGCTGAGCAAGGAAGATCCGCGCCCGGCGGTCTTTGCGGTGGTTGCGGATGGTATTGGAGGGCATCTTGCGGGGGAAATCGCCGCCGAGCTTGCAGTCAATTACATCACTGCGGGGGTTGCGGAAAGCAACGCAAAAAAACCTGTAAAAATCCTTGAGAATGCGATCCAGAATGCAAGTCAGTCCATTGCTTCACATTCTGCGGGCAACGATGATGAAAACGGCATGGGCGCAACCTGCGCCTGTGTCTGGATCATCGAAAATAAACTTTACACCGCGTATGTCGGGGATTCACGTATTTATCTTTTGCGCGGCAAATACATCCAGCGCTTAACCATTGACCATACCTGGGTGCAGGAAGCCTATGAAAAAGGCATTATCACTGCTGAACAAATGCACGATCATCCGAACCTGCATGTCATCCGCAGGTATTTGGGCGGCGTAAGACTGCCCGATGTGGATTTTCGTTTGCGGATCGATGATGCGGAATCCAATGAAGAGTCAGAAAATAATCAGGGATTTCACCTTGAGCCAGGCGATACCATCCTGCTCTGCAGCGATGGCTTAACCGACCTCGTTTGGGATGATGAGATCCAAAAGATCATCCGTTCAAAAAAGGATATGAAATCGGCGGCTGAAGCGCTTGTCAATCTGGCAAACGAGCGCGGCGGACACGACAACATAACAGTCGTGATCATGTCCACGCCCAAACTGGAGGAAACCGCGCAAAAGAAGCGCAATATTCTGGATTGGTTATTGGGTACAGAGTAAGAGCCTCGGTTCAAGATCGAGGCTCTTTTTATTTTGTGGACAACAAACCGGCTGGTTTTGAGGCAGACGGTTAAAAGATGTAAGAATCCACCCGTATCGCTTGTCTAGCAAACAGTTAAAAAAGGAACACGCAATGGACTTTAAACTAACCATCTTCTCCGATTATATATGACCGTGGTGCTATGTCGGCCAGGGTGTGGTTGACTTACTGAAAGCTGAATACAAAGTGGATGTGGAATGGCGTCCGTATTATTTGCGCCCCGATACTCCGCCCGAAGGCATGGACCTGCCTGATTACATTATCAAAGCGCGCGCCAGCGGAGCGGACGAACGCCTGCAAAACATGGCAAAGTTGCATGGCATGGAGTTCAAATCTCCTGACCGTATTTACAACACACGCATTGCGCACGAAGCCACCGAATATGCCCGTGAGCATGGCAAAGCGATTGAATTCCATCACGTGGTCTTTCGCAAAGTCTACGGCGAAGGACTGGACATCAGCAAATGGGATATCCTGCGTGCAGCCGCCCAAGAGGTCGGCTTGGATGTTGCTGATATGCAAGCCGTTGTGGATGGCGGCAAGTACACCGCTGAAGTCGCCGCGCAAGTTCGGCAGGCGCAGGAGATCGGCGTGACAGGCGTGCCAACTTATGTGATCAATGACCGCTATGCCATTGTCGGAGCACAGCCTATCGAAGCGTTCAAGAGGGCGCTGGCGCAGATATCGCAGAAATAGAAAACTTGTTAATAAGTAAACGGGATCATCCGCGAAGGACGATCCCGTTTTTTGATTCAAGACCTTATTAGGACTTTCGCTTTTATCCGCCAATCCACGCTAATCTTTTTAAAATTTCGCGAGGATTGGCGCAGATTAGCGGACTATTTTTTGAAAGAGCAATAGTCCTGCTTATATAATTATTTGTGCGTCTTTTTGCATTTAAGTACTTCGATAACGGTCTTTTCCAGGACACTATCCACAACGATTGCGTCGGTGTTAAGTGGGTCAGTTTCCAAACGGGTCGGGAGGGCTTTCACTCCATCGATTATCCAACTGGTTGCGAGGTAGGGGGAAATCTTGCCGGTGTTGACGATCAGGTCAAAGGCCTGGATCGAACCCCATGGTACATTGTAAAATTCCTCCACAAAAGCCAGTCGCACTTTGTCTTTGTTTTTCACCATCTGTTCCGCTTCGTCGAAAGTGAGTTCCTGTTGCGCCATTACGCGTTCCACCCGAACAGGAAAGGGAGCTTGAACGCGCACATGGAAAGTATCGGTATAGCCTCTTAGGACTTCAAAACCACTACGCCCGAGGATCACTACATTGCCATGCTTGGCCAAGGCTTGTAAAACCTGATTGAGCAGGTTCATCA
>DYDH01000113.1 GCA_020717985.1 Herpetosiphon sp.
AGGGAAAATAAAGCCGCGAGTTTATCGTCTTCGGTCAATGGCGAGGCTTTGAAGTATGGAATGCCATCGGATAAATGTCCGTTGGAGCCGATTTCTGGCAGGGTGTGCAATGCGATTGCAGCGGCTTTGCCATTTTCAGCGACTAAATAAAGCGTATCGGTGGATGAGGCTCTCACAAGGAAATGTGGTGCCTCATTGCCCGATGGGCGCGGCGCTTTGTCTTCATGCGTGCGCGCCATGATACCGTCTGCGGTCACGCCGATCCAGACAGTCTGCTCGGTGATCAAGTCAGTGGCGACCAATGACCTGACGCCTTTTCCGCTCTTCTTGAGATTTACGATCTGCGTGCGGCGCCGGTCACCGTAGGCGGCTTTCACGCGCAGTAATTCATCTGAAACCACGCCGCGCATCAACTTCGCAGATTTCAACAACGTAGTTAGGTCTTTGATGATCCCAGTCACTTCCTTGTATTCAGTTTCGATCTTCTTGCGTTCGAGCGCAGCCAAACGGCGCAGCTGCATGTCAAGGATGGCGTTGGTCTGTAACTCTGTCAGCTTGTAACGCTTCATCAGTTTTTGCCGAGCAGCATCCACGTCAGGTGCGGAGCGGATGATCTGAATGATCTCATCCAGATTCTTGAGCGCAGTCAAATATCCTTCAAGGATATGCGCGCGCGCTTTGGCTTTATCCAGATCAAATTCAGCGCGGCGTTTGATGATCGTCAAACGGTGCTCGACATAAACGCGCAATGCCTGTTTCAAAGTTAATGTGCGCGGCTCGCCATCAACAAGCGCCAGCAGATTAATGCCGAAGGTGGTTTGCATCGGCGTGCGTTTATATAACTCGCGCAACACAGTTTCAGGTTCAACATTCTTTGTCATTTCGAGCACGATGCGCATGCCCTGACGGTCAGATTCATCGCGCAGATCGGAAAGACCTTCGAGATGACCATCGCGCGCCAGCTCGGCAATGCGCTCGATCAAACTGGATTTGTTGACCTGATACGGCAACTCGGTGACGATGATGCGGCTCTTGCCGCGTTCCATCTCTTCGATGTGCGCCTTCGCCTGCACCGTGACACGTCCACGCCCCGAACCATACGCAGACTCAATATCCTCGTCGCCTTTTTCCTGAATGATGATTCCGCCCGTGGGGAAGTCGGGTCCCTGCACGAATTCCATCAATTGCTCGACGTCAATATCATCGAGCTTGTCCCACTTCTCGATCATATAAACCAGCGCGTCCACAATTTCGCCGAGGTTATGCGGCGGGATGGAAGTTGCCATACCGACGGCGATACCTGTTGCGCCGTTCACCAAAAGATTCGGAATGGCGGCAGGCAGAACGCTCGGCTCTTCAAGCGTGTCGTCAAAGTTCGCGGTGAAGTCAACGGTCTCTTTGTTGAGGTCAAATAGAATATCCAACGCAGCGGATGTAAGCCGCGCTTCGGTATAACGCATCGCTGCGGGCGGATCGCCATCAACAGAGCCGAAGTTCCCTTGACCATCCACGAGCAGTGTACGCAGGGAGAAATCCTGCGCCATGCGCGCCATCGCTTCGTATACCGCCGAATCTCCATGCGGATGATATTTACCGAGCACTTCACCCACAATACGCGCAGACTTCTTGTAAGCCGTATCCGCGCGGATGCCCATGTCGTACATCGCGTATAGAATGCGGCGCTGCACGGGTTTGAGTCCGTCACGCGCATCAGGCAGGGCGCGCGAAACGATCACGCTCATGGCATAATCGAGATACGACTGCTGCATTTCAGTGTCAATGTCTACTTTTCGAACGATACCGAGTTCCATGTTAACTCCAAAATCTTTTTAACCACGAAGGGTCACAAAGGTACACAAAGGAAAAGATTTAAACCTTTGTGACCCTTTGTAGCCTTTGTGGTAAGTGAATTTATGTTCTAACGCGGTGCTATCTTACGGGGAAAGAGAAAAGGCGTCAAGTGCCGATCAATAATTGCAGAAGAAGCAGAGCGATCATCCCTGCCAGAATGGTCAGCAAAGTATTTTTTGTAAACCACGCAACGAGGATCGCGACAATCCCAGCCAGCAATCGCGTGTTGCCGAGAGAAATATCAAGTTGATTGGAACGATAAAGCAACTCGGGCAAAATGATGGCAGACAGCACCGCAGGCGGGACATAATGCAAAGCCTTGCGCATCGTTTCTGGAATTTCAAATTTGCCGAATAAAAAGATGAGCGAGAAGCGCATCCCGAATGTGATCAAACCACCAGAAAGCATAATCAGCCAAATATTCATAGCGCCCCCCTTGGGGATTTTCTACCCTCCAAAATTGTGCCAACCACGATCCCAGTCAACGCGGCGAGGATTAGTCCCAACTTGAAGGGAAGACTATAAGCAAGCACAGCGACCAACCCCGCGCTGACGGCTGCCGCGATCATCGGACGGTTTTTCAAAGCTGGAACAACCATTGCAATAAATGTCAGCGCCAGGGCAAAATCCAAATGCCATGTTTCAGGAATGGCAGTGCCGAGAAAAATGCCAAACGCGGTGCTGATCTGCCAGGTGGACCAGAGCGCGCATCCTGACCCAAACAAGAACCAATGACTCACAGGTCGCACGCCTTCCTTTTCATATTGAAGAATGCTTGGGGCGTAGGCTTCATCGGTCAGCAGATAGGAAAGCAAAACCTTCCATTTCAGCGACACGTTTTTCAAATAAGGAGCCAGCGAGGCGCTGTACAACATGTGCCGCAAATTGACCACCGCAATCGTCAAAATGATGACCAGCGCAGGCGCGGAATCATGCACAAGCTGCGCGGTCACAAATTGCGCCGACCCTGCAAATACAATGGACGACATCATCTGTGAAGCTGCTTTGGAAAGCCCCGCATTGAGCGCCAGTACACCGTAGATCATGCCAAATGGAAACACCCCAACCAACAGCGGAAACTCTGCGCGCACCCCGTCCCAAAATGTTTTTCTTGCTTCGTTCATACAATCTCCATAAGACCCTAAAGGTTTTTGAAACCTTTAGGGTCTGTTACACAAAAAATCCCGTCAACGATGTGACGGGATTCGGGATGGATTGCCGTCCTCGTTACTTCAATGCCTCTTTGGCCGCATTGATTACTTCATCATAATCCGGCTCTTGTCCCAAAATTGGCAGGTATTTGACATAGGTCAGCTTCCCATCGCGCCCAACGATGAACACTGAGCGGCGGAAGTAACGACGCTCTTTGATCAGCACACCATACTTGATTCCAAATTCAGCATCAACCACATCAGAAACCACTTTCACCCTTTCCACACCAGCCGCACCACACCAGCGCTTTTGCGACATGGGAAAATCAGTGCTAATGGTGTAGATGATAATGTCATCACCCAGTTTTGAAGCCTCTTCATTGAAGCGGCGTGTCTCGCGGTCGCACACATCCGTGTCCAGCGAAGGCACTGCGGTAAGAATAATCACCTTGCCTTTGGATTCCTGCAAAGGATTTACAGTGCCCCAACCTGCAATCACGGAAGTGAATTCAGGTGCAACCTGACCTACTTTTACTTCATCACCAAACAAGGTGACGAAATTATCACCAATTTTGAAAACATCATTACGTACCGTTGTCATGTTCATTTTCTCCTTACTATAAGATCGTTGGCTTGAATAATGGATTTTACCGCAAAAGTTCCGAGGCTCATCACCTCGGAACTTTTTTATGCGATATCTATCCGCTGCTGCTGCTTGCGCTGCTGCTCCCGCCGCCGCTGCTTTTACTACTGCTCGTACTTGTGGCGGGTGATGCTATTTTCTTCAACAAGTCATACCAGAAGGATGCTCCCTGCGAGACCGCCGCGGCGGTAATCGCAAGACCGGCTATTTTCAAGAAGATGAACAAAGCCCAGTCTCCCACTGCGCCGTTCTGTGGAAACTGCTGTGTTTGCCACCAGCCGATCTCGATTGACATTGCGCTGAGATCGTCAATGATGTTGGATAGATCCGCATTCGCGCCTTCCCGCGCCACAACAGCATCAGCCTGGGCGGCGGCAATGGCGCGCAAGTCGGCGCTCGCCCATAAAGTCTTGGCCAGTTGAATGGTATCTGTTCCAAACAGAACGGTGACGCCGATCGAAAGAATAATTACAAAACTGCGGGCTCGCGCGCGGAAGGTTTCCGCGGCCTGTTCCAACATTCCTGTAAAGTAAGCGGTGGTACGCGTGCGCAGGTCGGCGATGGTGGTCACGCCCTGATTGATCCAACTGATAAATGCTTTTTTACCTTCAGAGTCGGGTAATTTATCTATTAGCTCAGCCAACTGCAGCAAGTCCATTTCTTTTTTTACGGTTAAGCCGGAAATGTCAAAAAACGCATCCACCAAAGTTGCGACCGGGACTTTTTCCATTTTTTTAGGTTCAGTGATCGAGCCAAACACGCTCAAAAAGTTTTTGTACCGAATGGGACGCAGCGCCTGTAATTGCGGCATCTTTATAAATTCCCCGATCTTTTTATCCCCAACAATTTTGATCAAATATTGCTCCAGCGCCTTCCCACGTGTCTCAAGCGCTTCATTGATCCACTGGGTGACAATCGACACCATGGAACCTAATAGATAGTAGACAACAATCAGACCAACAGCAACGTCGAGAGCTTGTGAAATGGACATGGGTTTCTCCTTGTTATTTTTGTTGCGAATTTTTTTCCAAATCTGCGAGCCAATCCAATGGCCTGCCCCATCGTTTTCTTTGATTCACGCCAACCCGGCCTTTCCTGGGTCTGTCCCATTTCGGGCCTGGCGGACCTGATTCTTCTTTGAGAAAACTCTTTACCCCCCACAAACCCCTATATTGTACCCAGTCACGCCTTGAATTCAAAAGGACACAATGCCATTCTTTTATTTTTGGGTGCGTTGTCTCACGGTCTGACATGGCACGTTTAAGATAACTGCTTGAGATCATCATACCTTCGCGCAGCGTATCCCCTTGATAGCCAATACGAAAACCGTCGCCTGTGGCCATTTCCATTGGCAGGCTCACAAGGTAATGATCGTCTTCATCACGTAAATTACTGAAGGCATCCGGGTCAAGAAAATCAGACCACTTGACAGCCATCTCGTTCAGCGCGGTTTGACGCGCCCGTTGATTCGGGTTGAGTAATAAAAATAGATACTGGATCAGTCCATCGGTCCAAAAAAGAAGGCGCTGTAATTTGCCTGGTTTATACATGCCCGGCGAGCGGATCGCCTCGGGTCTGCTGTAGTTTGCGTGTGATCCAAGCGCCACATACACAACTGGGTGAGTGGTCGCTTTTCCCTCTTTATCCACAGCCAGGCGGATGTTTTTCCACTTTTCAATATTGCCCGCTCCATGCTGGGAAAATAAAACCGTATGCGGTTCGTCGTTCTTTAAGTACACAGCCACCATCTCCCAATCCCCTTCGTGATGGTTTATGCCGTTTGCTGCCAGCCGCCAGTCATTGAAGGCATAGAAAAAATGATATTGCAGGATCGTCCAGTGATTGGCTTTTCTGTCCGTTTCGTGCAGGATGCGTCCATAATAAACAGGACGGGGATTCTTTTCGAGTATCTTTGCATATTCAAAATAAGCTTCCTGCGCGATCTTTTCTGTGGCTTGTGAAAGGATATCCATGACCATGCCGGGACCTTCCGGAATAACATGGTCAAGAATAAACTTCATGGTGCGCACAGAAAGGTAGAACAGCACGATCAAATAGATCGGCAAAAAGATTAAATATTCAACCGCAATACTTACATACTTGCTTTGATGAAGAAAAAACCAGATCGGCACGACCTCAAGCACGATAAAAAATAACGCCGCCAATGCGGCTGGGATGATCCGCAACCGGACCGGGGATGCAAGCATAAAGATGATCAACGCTGCGATAAGCGAAGCCGTGAACGCAACCTCCACGCCAGTCATGCCAGCGAGAAACCATCCTCCCGCGAGTCCCAACGCCGAGAGAACTGCCAACCAGACCCACACATCTGAATCATTCAACGGCTTGTTGACAAAACGCAAATAAAATTGTTCGCTCTTCAGCCTGCCGATCCGTTTGATCAGCGATTCTTGGTGATGAGCAAACAACTCCAACATGCCTTGTGGCCCGCTTGCAAAGATCGAACATCTTTCCACGTAAGGCTCTACAGCCATTGGAAAAAAACGCTCGCTTTTTGCGAAGCGAAGAACAGGTTCATATTGTTCAAGTAATTTAAGATTGGTCACGCGGCCTCTATGGTATAAAAGCGTTTATGGATACTCAAACCCTCGAACGATCTTTCTCAGCCTATTTTAATGCCAAATCTGAATTTATAGTCCGCGCGCCCGGGCGGGTAAATCTGATCGGCGAACATACCGATTATAACGATGGATTTGTCCTGCCGATGGCGATTGACCATGCTGTCTGGATCGCACTTTCTCCCAGGGCGGATTCACAGGTTCGCGTCCGTTCGCTGGACCTTGAAGTTGATTCGGCCTTCGATCTGCATTCTCTCACGAAGGGCAGCGGCTGGCAGGAATATATCAAGGGAGTTGCATATCAACTGCAAAAAGCGGGACATGAATTAAGGGGATTCGATGCTGTAATGACAGGCGATGTACCGCGCGGCGCGGGATTGTCATCCTCTGCGGCTGTGGAGTTGGCAACCGCGTATGCTTTTGCGGCGGTCTCTGGTTTTGCATGGGACGCGGCTCAAATGGCAAAGATATCGCAGAAAGCCGAGAACGAATGGGTTGGCATGAATTGCGGCATCATGGATCAAATGGCAAGCGCGGCATGTAGGGAAGGCTACGCATTATTTTTGGATTGCCGCACCCTGGAAGTTCAACATGCGCCCCTGCCTGAAAATATATCCGTGGTGATATTGGATACATCCACAAGGCGCGGGTTGGTTGATTCAGCTTATAACGAGAGGCGAAGTCAATGCGAAGAAGCGGCGCGCTGGTTCGGGGTAAAGGCCTTGCGCGATGTAAGCGTGGAGGAGTTTGAAAAAGGAAACGGGTTAAGCGAAGTTGTAATGAAGAGAGCCAGGCACATCATCACAGAGAATGCGCGCGTGCTGGAGGCGGTCAACGTGATGAAAGCGGGGAATGTGAAACGGCTGGGTGAGTTGTTCAATGCCAGCCATGTCAGCCTGCGCGACGACTTTGAAGTGACCAACGAGGCGCTTAATCAGATTGTTGAATGTGCTCAGGAACAATCGAGCTGCTATGGCGCGCGCATGACGGGTGCGGGTTTTGGCGGCTGTGCCGTGGCGCTGGTGCGGGAGGAAAACGCCCAGGAATTCACCAAAGCTGTTTCCGCCGCATACAAGCAAAGGTCGGGTTTGGATGCGAGTATTTACGTCTGCAAGGCAAGTGAGGGTGCGAGTCTGGTCAAAGGATAATAGAGAACGGCATGTCATTGCTCATCGCGTTGGCGTGGCGCAAGTGTTGGCGGGGAGGGCGCTGTCCTTGCAATGACACAATAAAAAATGGACACGTTTTGCGTGTCCATTTTTGTTCTAGCTGTATGCCATCTGTTCGACTTCGATGGCGCGTTTGCGCGGCTGGCGTTTGATGATCTTCTCTGCGGCGATGCGGGTCTGTCGCATTTGGGCATTGCGGATGATCAACTTCATGAATTTTGTATGATTGATCGGGTCGTTGAGCAGGGAGAAATCCGCCGAGCCTGGCTCGTGAGGCGGGTAGAAAATGCCGCAGTTGGGGTTGATCTCCAGCATGTAAATGGTTCCGCTGGCATCCATGCGGTAATCACAGCGGGCATAGCCGTTGCCGCCCAATTCCTTGAAGACGCGCATGGTTTGTTCGCGCAGTGTCTTTTGGATCTTTGGGTCATCCACAACTGCCACTGACATTTTTTCGTATTCAACCCATTTCATGTCATAATGTTTGAAGGATTCGCCATTGGGGAAAATGAATTCAACGGGCGTGAAAGTGAGCGGCTTTTTGGGGTCATCGGGATTTTCCGCAATGAGGCAGGTGAATTCGCGTCCTTCAATAAACTCTTCGATCAGCGCGCGGCCAAACTCATTGATCTCAACCTGTAATTGTTCGCGCAATTGATCGATATTTTCGACGCGTGAATTGCGCCGAATGCCCACACTGGCATATCCATGCGGCGGCTTGACAAGCATGGGGAATTTCAAACGTTTTGCAACCTTCTCGGCATCTTCAACGCGATTCACAAAGATCCAATTCGGCGTGGGGACAGATACACGCCGCGCGGCGTTTTTCATTTCATCACGCGTGGGATCGAAGAATTTCGAATCGGCGCCCGTGAAGGCGGCGTTATATTTTTCAAGCGCATGCACAAGCGCAATGCCTGAGAGTGCATCATCGGGAGTGCCGTCACACATGTTGATGAACGTTTCAACGCCTTCCGCCATAAGGTCGCGAATTTGTTTTTCGACATCGGTTGGTTGCACAAGATGCTGCTTCCAGCGATATCCATTCATGTATGCTGATGGGTCGTAGGGAATATCGTTATCATCTGGAATGCTTGCCAATACGCATATATACATAATCTTTCCTTTATGGTTACCTTTTTTATTTTTATTATCTTGTTATCGACTCAAACTTATAAATTTATTTTTATGGTCTTCCATATCATTGTGTAAGTGAATGCATAAAATTATTATTTATATATCCATTGTAACTAACTATTGATTTATGTAAAGGTTTTTGAGTATGTATTTATCTTAAAATATCATGAGATGTTTGTTCGGCTGGTTGTATTTTTTCATTAAGGTTTTTAAGGTCGTTAATGTTTTTAAGAAAAGATGCGCAGAATGATCTCCTGCGCATCTTGTGGTGGGAACTTTTTTATTGCCGTTTGAGTATACGGTCTGATTTATTTCCAGAACTGCGGGAGATGTTTCCTGTATGTTTTTAGATAATCATCAAGAATAAGTTTGGCGGAGTCAAGGTCATGGATCACAGGGTCAAGCAAAAGACATTGCAATGCTTTTTCGTGGTCGCCCTCCACGGCGGCGTCAACACCCAATTGGGCGATCATTAATTCACGGCGGCAAAGTTCCGCAATGGGTTCAGGTAATGCGCCGACATACACAGGATGAATACCTGCGCTGTCCACCATCACTGGAGTTTCCACAATTGCGCCCAGAGGGAGATTGGAAATTTGTCCCGCGTTCGGCAGGTTTGCGGCGAGGTGATAATGATTGCCTGCACAGGTAATGTTCTCTATCATCTCCAGAGCGCCTTCAGAGTCGGTGTCGAGCAAACCATCAATGGTCACATTACCGGCTGCCATTTCATTCAACCTGTCGAGGCTGAAATCGCGCAGTCCGGACATCATCTCCCAATCATACAAACGGATATTGAACTTGTCCCAGGGCTTGGTGATGGGGTCGCTCATCCACGGGAGGTATTCGCAGAGGTGAGTATCTCCAGGGACGGGGAACAATCCAAAGTCATGGAAGATGCGGCTCGTGAGAGGCTCGAATTTTTCATCCAGTTCAAAAAATCTTTTCCTCAAAAGCGGATATAAGTCTTCGCCCGTGCGTTTGTCGTGGACTGAAATGATCCATGAAAAATGATTCGTGCCAGCCGCGCGGATGTCAATCAAGGGGACGGTTTGATGCATGACCATTTGTTGAAGCGGATGCTGCATCGCATCTGCGTGCATACCTTCAAGCCCATCTGGGATCTGGATGCCGAGTTCTTTTGCCAGCGCAACCCCGACCATTGCGTAACCCGTATAAATTTGATGACACAATCCAACCACTTTTATTTTGCTGTGACGATTAATCGCGTCGCAAATACGAACCATGGGATTGGTGAAGTTGATGAACCACGCATCGGGACATACCTGCTCCATATCGCCGAGGATTTCCATCAGCGGCGTGATGTTGCGCGCGGCGTGGATAAATCCGCCAGGTCCGCCATTTTCGGCATAGGGTTGATGAACGCCATACTTCAAGGTGATGTCGTAATCCGATTTCCATAATTCTTCGCGCGGACCGACTTCAATGGCAGAGACAACAAAGTCCGCGCCGATGAGCGCTTCTTTATGATTTGCATGGGCGCTGATGATGAAATTTGAATCCCATTCCTTGTTGAGTCTGTTTGCAAGGCGATGGACAATATCAAGGCTTTGCGCGTTACGATCAACCAATGCGAGATGGGAACCGCGTAATTTCATCGAGCGCATGATCGCCGCGAGTGTATTCTCTCCGAATGACGCGCTTCCCGCGCCAATGACAGTGATCTTGGTCATGTGAGTCTCCTTGTTCTGCCGCACAAAAAATAAATGCGCTGGAGAAGTCCAGCGCATTTATTTTACTTCCATAACGTACCCTGTAAGATTACTTCGTCTGTATTTCCACTTCCGCGCTCATTCCCCAGAGCAGACCTGCTGGCTGTTCATCCATTGCCACTTTCACTTTATAAACAACATCACCGCCTACGATATTGGAAACGGGCGAAATGGATATGACTTTGCCGTTGACAGACACATTCAACGATTCAATAAATATGGTTGCAGTTTGACCCACTTTCACATTGGGTGCATCGCGCTCGCTAAGATCAGTCGTTTCAATTTGCATGCTCGACACATTGCCTTCCAGCATAACAACCTTGCCGGGCTGCGCAATTTCTCCAGGTTCAATATTGATGTCTACAATTGTGCCGTCAAAAGGCGCCAGGAGTGTTCCCTGCGTGAGCGCGTATTTTGCGGAATCCAATGCCGCTTGCGCAGATTGCAATCTGGCTTCCATCTCCTGGCGTTTCTCAACATATCCAGCAGCATAAAGCACCTTGCCATCATAACGGACTTTCTTATAAGGGTCCTTGGCGCGGTCAAACAGCAATTGCGCGGAACGAACAGACCATTCGTGTTCGTTCACCGCGAGTTCCAGTTCAAGCGTTGATAAAATGATTAACGGCTGGCCTGCTTTTACAATATCGCCTTTTTTGACCAGGACTTCCTTCACAGGCGCGGATATCACAAAGCTCATTTCTGCCTGTTGTGCGGGAACAACCACTGCGGAGGCGATCACGTTCCCCGAAGATGCGGGGAGACTGCTTGTTTGAGGCGTGGCCGGGCTTGCAGTTGGAGCAGAAAGAGGAGTGCTTGCAGATGACGCCCCGCAGGCTGTCAGGGTAATAGCCAACGCCGTGCTTATCGCCAGCATTGTCCAAAGAGATCGTTTCATATCGGCCTCTATTACTCTTGAGCCTGAATGGTAACATCCGTGCTCATGCCCCAGCGTAAGCCATCAGGTTGTTTATCCAATTCAATCGTTACTTTATAAACCACATCGCCGCCGACGGTTTCCGAAACCCGCGCTATATCAACGACCTTTCCTTTGAACTCAGTGTTAAGCGCCTGAATAAAAACGGCGGCCGGTGATCCAATTTTTATCGAGGTTACATTTTTTTCGCTCAGGTCAGTGGTCTCGATCTGCATGTGACTCAGGTCGCCCATTGTAATGATGATCTGTCCCGCAGTTGCATATTCCGACGGGAAAATATCAACAGAAGCGATCGTTCCATCGAACGGGGCAAGGAGAGTCGCTTGCGCGAGTTGTGCCTTCGCGATCTCCACCATGGCTTTTGTACGTTCCACATCTGCTTTTGCAGAATCAAGATTTTCCTGTGACGTACCCACGCGGACTAAATATGCGACCTGCGTCTCTTCAATAATGACATTTGCTTCGGCTTCCCTGACCTTCGCTTCGAGAATTGACGTTTCAAGCGTGACCAGCGGCTGGCCTGCGGTGACCGAATCACCTGCGGCCACTTCGACGGTTTTCACCGCGCCCGAAAGCGGGAATGACAATTTAACTTTTTTTACAGGGACGACTGTACCTGATGCGGCTGATTTGCCCGATGAGGCAGAGGACGGCTGTGAACCAGATTCAAGCGATACGGTAGGGATGGCCGTTGGCGTTGCCGATGAGCCGCAAGCGGCGAGCATGAGCGCCAAAACGGCGGTGAATATCCAAAATACTTTTTTCATTATCTATTGTTCTCCATGCAATATTTCTGTGTGACTTTGACTATGCACGAATTGTATCAGGTTGCACAGGTTTTGCACAGGTTTTACTTTTCGGAATCCTTCACGATCAAACCGTCTTCCAACGTGACCACGCGGTCGGCGTAACTGATGACACGCGGGTCGTGCGTGGCGAAGATGAAGGTGACTCCTGTTTCTTTGTTGAGCTTCTTCATAATATCCATCACCTGATGTCCATTGGCAGTGTCAAGGTTGGCGGTGGGTTCGTCAGCCAGAATGAGGGTTGGTTTGGATGCCAGTGCGCGAGCGACAGCTATACGCTGCTGCTGACCGCCGGATAATTGATCAGGGTGGTTGTTGACGCGGTCAACCAGATCCACGGCTTTGAGCAATTCCATCACGCGCTCGCGGCGTTCTCCAGCGGAATGTCCATTAAGCAGAAGGGGCATTTCCACGTTTTCGTATGCGGTGAGTGTCGGGATGAGCGCAAAGAATTGGAAAATGAATCCAATGGTTCCTCGGCGCATGTCCGCCCGCTGGTTGCGGTTGAGTCTGGTGACATTCTTGTCGTTGATAAATACCTGTCCCGAAGTTGGCTGATCGAGGCATCCGATCATTTGCAGCAGGGTGGTTTTTCCAGAGCCGGAGGGACCAACCAATGCGGTGAATTCGCCATTCTTGATGGAGAGGTTTACGCCCCGCAGAGCCTGCGTTTCGATTTTTCCAACTTGATACACACGAGTGATGTTTTCGATTTTTACGACTTCCATTTCTAGTCTCCTTATCCACAGATTTTGCAGATTACGCAGATAAAAAATCTGTGAATGATGTTATTTATTTCTCGGCGCGCAGGGCTTCAACGGGTTGCATACGGGAAGCCATTACAGCAGGATAAAGCCCAGCCAATATCGTGACCACAAAGGTCATGATGGTCAGGTTGATAAGGTTATCCATTGTCAATTTGGCGTAGATCGTATCGGCAATCGTTATCCCGCTCAATCCCATGTCGCCGATATAGAATCCGTTGATGTTGAAATAGAGGGTTGCCAGCACGCCGATAATCAACCCCATAATTACGCCGCCAACCGCCAGCATGGAAGATTCGGCAAGGAACAACATCATAATGCGCCCGCCTCTCATGCCAATCGCGGATAGGATCCCAATCTCGCGTGTGCGTTCATAGACCGACATGATCAAGGTGTTGATGATGACCGAGGCAGAGATCGCCAGAATGATCATGTAAAAGATCGCGATGTAACTTTGCGCAAACGTCTCATATTCTACGAATAAGGAATTCAAGTCTTTCCAGGTTTTGATTTCCAAGTTTGAAGAAACACTAAGCGCGGGGACAACGGTATCGGTCATTGTTGTGTCTTTGAGCAGTACATAAACAGTGCTGGCGTGATTTTCCGTTCGTGTGATCGCCTGCGCTTTTGCCAACGGAAGGAAAACAGTCGAGCTGTCAAAACCATACGTGCCGGTTGTGTAAATTCCCTTTACGATAAAGGTCTGATCTTGAACATTGCCATCGGCGGTGTTGAGCGAGAGACCGACGTTGTCGCCAACCTTCAAATTCAATTTTTCCGCCATCGGCTTGCCGATCAACACAGCGTCACGGTCATCAGTACTTAAATAATTTCCGCTGATGACTCCTTCACGATACGGATCACTCGCCGGCGACAGTGGATCAATGCCCGTGATCTTCGCGCTCGCGGATTGAGTGCCCGAGGAGAGGAATCCGCTCGCGTACAGTCGCGGCGTCGCTGCCTTGACCTGATTCAGCGCGGCGATCTGACCGGCGATCTCGTCCGGGTTGGCGACCAAATCCTCCCACTTGAGACTCGATTTGTTTTCATCGTATGTCGTTGCGCGGATTTGGATGTGCCCGGTTTGAAGGTTGATGGCGGACTCAATTGCGCTGCCCATCTCGCCTGCGACCACAGACGACATTAGTATCAGCAGTGCAAGCCCGCCGCCCACGGCCAGCGCGGAGAAAAAGGACCGTCGGCGGTTACGCCCCAGGTCACGAAAAGCCATTTTTAATATTTGTATCATGGCACACCTTATACAAAATGCAGGGCTTCGGCAGGTTCGCGCCGCCCGGCTTCAAAGGCAGGGATAAGCGCTGCCAACGCGGAGATGATCACGATCATCGAAGCGCGCATGGGCAACTTCTCGACTCCCCAGGTGGGATAAGCGCGACTTTGAATCAGCGCCATGTAACTCGCAGCTTGGGTCATGCTGCCAAAATCAAGCCCGACCTTCATCAAATAGCCGTTGAGCGCCAATCCGAGGACGATTCCCGCCGCGACGCCGACCAGCCCGATCATGATTCCCTCCAAGACAAAAAGCAAGGAAATTTGATTCGGTTTGAGTCCCATTGCGCCCAATACGCCGATCTCGCGCGTGCGTTCGTAGACCGCCATCAGCAGGAGGTTGAGAATACCAACGCCTGCAATTGCGATGATGATTACGCTGAAAACGTCCATCACACCATTTTTGCTGTTGATCGCGGATGCAAGATCAGGATAATTTGCTTGAAATGATTCGATCTCATAACCGGGCAAATTGGGTTTCATCGAGTTGATCACATTACTTTCCTGACCGAGCTTGTCAAGGAAGATCGCCACTTCAGTGGAACCTGCCACTTCGTAAAGCGCCTGCGCTTCGCCGAGCGAGATGTAAACGGTTTGCTTCTCGATGTCAGTCAAGCCCAGGTCAAAAATGCCGACTACAGTCATTGTACGCTGACGCATCTGCTCATGCTGGGAACGCCCAACCATGGTGACACGGTCGCCTACTTTCACGCCCATCGCATCGGCAAGACCTTTGCCCATTAGCACGCTATCCAGATCATCGCTGGTGAGGTTGCGTCCCTCTTTGACATTCTGACCGATGATGTTGACCTTTATTTCTCTTTCAGGCTCGACACCAATAATACCAACCGCAAACGCACCTTCGCGGTTGGTAATCAATCCGCCGGTGTGGATACGCTGTGTGGCTGCCAATGTCAGTGGATTCGATTCCGCGGCTTTGATCACGGCTTGCGGATCAGCCAGCGGGAAAAGCGGATTTGAATTCGCCTCGGCGC
>DYDH01000009.1 GCA_020717985.1 Herpetosiphon sp.
CATCAACGCGGCGTTGACCGCGCCGCCGATGGCAAACTCGGCTGAGCCAGTCCGCCCGCCAATGCCGATGATGTTAATGATACTTCCTTTGCTTTGCATCAAGTGAGTCCACGAAGCTCGGGAGAGGCGCATGGCTCCGTAGAATTTGAGGGCGAAGCCATCTGTCCATTCCTCGTCGGTGAGCGTGAGGAAATCACCGCGTTTGGTGGCGCCTGCGTTATTGACCAGCAGGTCGAGTGCTCCAAATTTTTCGAGCGTGGCGTCCACTACGCGGGCGGCTGAATCAGCGTGGCGCATGTCAATGGATAGAGACAGGCTTGGGCTTGGGAGCGAAGCGGAAAAATCCTCCAGCGGCGAACGAGCCACGAGAGTCAGATTCATTCCTTCGGCAGATAATATCTGGGCGATGGATTTTCCGATCCCTCTGCTTGCGCCGGTGATGATGGCAACTTTGCCAGATAGGCTCAAATCCATATTCTAAGCTTTCGGCGCATACACCGCATATCCGCGCGGGGAAGCAAAGAACTGAGCGCGCCCTTCCGCATCGGTATACTGGTTGGCAGGCTGAGCCATGTCTGCTTTGCTCCACCAGGCCACAGGGACAAATTCCGTATTGCTCCACTGCGTATCCACCCATCGGCCGTTCCAACGGTCACCGCGATTATTCAAGACATACACCAGCCCAGGCTGGCTGCCAAAGCCACGGCGCTGCATGATGTAGAAATCATCGTCAAGATGCAATATGCTGGTTGCTCCCGCGGCATATCTTTCATGCGCGGAAACAAGGGCGGCGATGCCATTGGGTGTGCCTTCGAGTGCGAGGTCGAAATTATAGTAATCCTTCCAAAATACACATGGATACCCTTCATGCGTGAGGATATAGGAATACGCCAGCAGTTTGTCGTTTATGATCGGGCGTCCCTCATCGCGCAGGTCGTGATTCTCCACGAATGTGACGGTACTTTGCGGTTGTTTTTGCAATATGGATTCACCATTGACCAGATTCTTCAAGCCAAAGCCATATTGGTCACATAGATTTTTGAGTAATTCACGCAATGGAAAATCAAAGGCATCCACCGGATTGGAATTCGAGAAATTTGCATTTTCAACCCAGCGGAGCGTATTGCTGGCCGAGTCCCAATATTCCGCAACGCCGTACGGGACAAAGGGTTTGCCATCGCGCATATAATGATATTCCTGAATGGCGGTGATGGTGTTCGAGCCATAGCCTTTTACAAAATCATAACGGAAACCATCGAAGCCGACCTCTTCGATCAACCAGCGCATGAGTTTGAGAATTTCAGCATATACATACGGGTTGCGGTGCGAGAGGTCGGGCATATCGCCGAAGGTCATCTCGTCCCATGACTCATACATGCTGGGATGGAAGGACTCCCAATTGCGCGGGAACTTTCCGCTTTTGGGATTGAACGCCGTCCAGCGTGATTGACCTGTGATGGGATTGACTTCCTGCGCGTCTGCGCCAGAATTATGATTGATGACAATATCCGCGATCAGACTCAGCCCATGCCTGTGTGCGCTTTCAATGACAGTTTCCAATTCCTTGCGCGTGCCAAACCAGGTTGGTATGCCGCCCTTCTGGTCAAACTCGCCGAGATCGTAATAATCGTAGGGGTCGTAGCCCATCGAAGGCCCGAAAAGATTGGCGGCTTTATGGATCGGAGGAAGCCACAAAGAAGTGAATCCCATCTTTGCCAGCGATGGGATTTTTTCATTAATATAGTTCCACCAATGAAATTCCTTTTTGTCCTCGCGCGGACAGTCCCAGTGGAAGGTTTGCATCATTACGCCCATGTTCATTTCTCCTATAAGTGAGTACGACACACTTTATAACATGGATTTTAATCGGAATTTCAAAAGAGAAAGTAACTGAAAGTCCTACATAATAAGACCTCGGGGTTCTTGAAGAACTCCGAGGTCTGGGTACACTTAAAATGGCGTTGAGATGAATTATTGACAAACAAACGTGGTTGTACTGGCTACAGATTCGCCAGCGCCGTTCCCTGCAGTTACTTTCACAGTAAGGGTTGTTCCTGTGGGTAATATCTGAACAAAATTGATGGATGTCACATTTGCCTGGGTTGCATAAAGAGAGTTGGTGGGAATTGGGTAAATATTAAAGATGGTCTCATTGTTGGAGTTATCCGCCCAATTAACATTGATCGTGTATTTGGTATTGCCGCCGCCTTGAGGGTCGCATATCACCGACGAAGTTGTTATTGTGGGCGGGTTGGGAGCGGTAACTTGAGGCTGCGTAGTCACAGAAGGAGGCACGGCTGTTGCTGTGGGCGGAATTTTTGTCGCTGTGGGTGGAAGTGGAGTGAGAGTCGCCACTTCCACCAAAGCGGCGGTGTTGCCGCTGACAGTTGCATACTTGCCCCACAACCAGCAAGTTGAGTTCGATCCCGGGATCTTGATGATCCAATAATTGGTGATCGTGTTTTTTCCAACTACTTCTGCAACCTGTCCAACCGGCAGAGAGTACACACTGGAATAGATAACCCCTGGCCCAATACGGCAATTTGTTTCCGCGCTCACGGTTACGGTTACCGGGCCCGCTACGGCTGGATCAACATTGTTTGCTGGAGGCGGATTCGTGGCGTTTGCCACGGGTGGGTTTACGACACCTGGCGCTGCGGCGGGCGCTTGACCATTTTGTTGTTGAAGTACAAGCGCCTGGGCAGTGATGGTCATCTCAAGGTTCGGCGATTCAACGACCTGAATATTTTCAAGCCCACAGGCCAATGTTGTAATAGTCAACAATACCAGGAAGAGGGTTGATTGAATTTTTCTGCTCATCTTCATTTCTCCTAATGAAATGTTCCATTCGATCATCTTTGCAAAGAAATTTGCAGGGATTTGGCTCTTAATACATCAAGGGCTGTGAACAGGAGCCTCAATGTGTTGAGACTCCTGTTCACAGTTATAGGTTTCAAAACGGAATGTAATCTTTGATTGTGCGGAGGATCATCTGCGAGGTTGTTCAACTGCCTGAGGGGCAGGCAACCGTATTCCAAATAGCAGGGGCGTTTTCGCTGGCGCCAAGCGCTATGACATAGAATGAGATTGATCCATTTGTAGCAAGATCGGTGATGGGTAGATCGTAACTAAAATTGTAACTTGTGCTATTGGGTCCAACGTTGATCTCATTATTAGCAGACTGGAAGGGAATGCCCACAGTAAAGCCAGTTTCGTCGTTGGAATTATCTGCCCAAGAGATGGTTCCGCTCGCCTTTGTGGTATTTGAGTCTAAGGCGACGCAAGTAAAATCTGCTTGTAACGCTGAAGGCGCAACAGGCGCGCCAGGCGCTGAAGGCGGGGCGCCCGGTCCCTCGGCAGGCGACTCTGGACAGACGACCGTAGTATAGATCGTAGCGGAAGATCCGGCTTTGTTATATGCATGAACTTGAACTGTGATTGTGCCGTTTGGCCACTGTGCATCCTCAAAATAGTAAGGTCCAAATTTTATGCTTGTTGTGTTTGGTCCCAGGTTCCAAAAGGGATTTGGGACATCCTCAAATAATCCCCCAAAGCCTTCCTCGTCGTTGGAATTATCCTTCCATGAGATGGTGCCGGTATATCCTGTCGTCCCGGGATTATCGGCAACAGGCGTGCAAATGGCATCCACTTTTAGATCCGAAGGTGCGGCCGGTGGAAACGTACCTGCCGCGCTTCCAGAGGCTGGAAGCGCGGTTGCTGGGGGTGGTACCGCCGTTGCCGCAGCCCCCGACGGCGAAACAGGCGTGGAGGTTGAACCTGGATTTGCTGGATTCTGATTAGCAGATGCCGGGGCTTGACCACCTTGTTGAATTAACAGCGCCTGGGCGGTAACAGTCAACGCGAGATTGGTTTGGGTTGTAACATTTCCACATGCTGCCATCGTAAATATAAGAACTGCGGATAAAAGGATTGTCTTAATTTTCCTGCTCATTTTTAATTTCTCCTCGAATAAAATTTTAAGACATGAGTGACAGAGCAATACCGATACTCAATATGTTTTCATGTGATCCATTCCACCTCCTGCATAAACATGCTTCCTGCTCTTTGCAAGGAGTGGAAACCCGCAAAGTTTATTTTGGCTTTATAGCTTTTTATTCACCATCAATTCGCCCTATTTTTACACAAATAGGCATATTCAACAATAGGAGAAAAGTCAGTTACTTCACTCAGCACACAGCACGTTACTACCTGGAAATTTTTACTTTTTTTCTCTCGAATTTCGCTTCTGTGTTTTATCAGGTTACACCAACCCCGCCTGCTTGAAATAAAAATCCCCGCCAAATAACCGTTCTAATTTTTTAAGTATTTATGTTTGGAAGGATGAAACCCTACTCCCCGGCATCAGTCTCTTCGTTCGAAAGAAAATATGTCTGCGCTGGCAAAAGCAAATGTTTGCGTATTTCGGTGGCATACACCGTGGTACAGCGAAATCGCGGCAGGCGTTTTATCAAAGCCGAATCATAAAGCAGGATCGAGCGGTTGGTGATTCTCTCGATCACTGTCCAATGGTCGTGATAACCCTGCAAACCCAAAATGATGGCGCGTCCTGGCGTGCCATCCAAAAAACTTTGAACGGATTTCCAGAAAGTCGTCAGGTCTGGGTTTGGTACACCACGCCAGGGGATTTGCACATTCGATATCCTTTGCTTGCCTACAACCTTGTCCAACAACATCAGCATTTCGGTGTGAATAATTCCCCCGATCAATAGCCTGCTTAATAATTTTCGGCGTGAAAGAAAATGAACAAGGTCATCAAATAATTGCTGTGCCTCTTCATCTGTTGAGTGATTGATAAATCTCTCAGCATTGATAATGCTGTACAGTCCGCAGAGCGAGTCCAAGCCGCCCTGCTGGAATGGGGGTAAATTTGATGTTGTTCGAGAATACCCTGTCATAAAAGCCTCTTTTCATTGGACGCGTTTCATTTCAGGAGCAGTCACGTTACAAACGTGACCTACTCATTAAAAATTAAGTATAGCCTGTCATTTCATCCATCGCCATAATAAAAGGCTTGCGAACAAGGATAGCGCCGCGCCAAAGAGAAAAGGGGCCGAGGGGCCGAATCCTGCCCAGGGTCCGGCACCCTGCCAAAGCAGTCCCGCAAGAAGCGAGGCGGGCAGGGCTGTAATTCCAATCGCAGCATTGAAAAGTCCATAGGCTGTTCCGCGTTGCGATTCAGGCACAAGGTCGGCAACCAAGGCCTTCGCTACGCCCTCCGTCGCGGCGTAGTAAATTCCATACAGACCAAACAACGCCCAAATCTGCCAGCCTGTCTGCGCCAATGCAAAACCGAGATACACCAATCCATACGCAAACCAACCGCCGATGATGAGTTTCCTTCTGCCGACCTTATCTGAAAGCGCGCCGAGCGGACTGGAAAGAATCGTGTAGATGGCGGTGAAGGTCATCAGCATGAACATGGTTTGCAGCACCGAAAGTCCGCGTTCCTGGGCGCGCAAAATAATAAAAGAATCGGATGAATTTCCAAGTGTGAAGAGAATGACAATAAACAGGAATGACTTGAAGCGTGCATCCATCCCTTTGAGCGACAAACGCATCCCCCCCGACCCTTTGCCTGTTCCACCCAAATCGGTTGCGCCAACGGCCAAAACGATGACTGCCAAAACCGCAGGGACAACGCTCGCCAGTACCGCGATGCGAAATGTGTTGACGCTTAACAATGCCTCGTTGGTTTGCGTGAGCCAGATAATAAGCGCGGCAATGGCAATGCCGAGGAAAGCGCCCGCCGTATCACCCGCGCGATGCAAGCCAAATGCAAATCCGCGATTGGTCTCGTCAGTGCTGGCGGCGACGAGCGCGTCACGCGGCGCGGTGCGAATCCCCTTGCCCACGCGATCTGAGAATCGAACACCAAGCACCCAGCCCCATGTATTCGCAAAATATAAGAACGGCTTGGCAACTGTGGAGATTGCATAACCCAAAACGGTCAGCCATTTGCGCTTGCCGATCTTGTCTGAAAGCGCGCCTGAATAAATTTTGACCAAGCTGGCTGTTGTTTCGGCAACTCCATCAATCAGCCCGATGAACGCCATACGCACACCCAGCACATTGGAAAGAAACAGCGGAATGAGATACACGATCATCTCGGAGGAAATATCCGTTAGAAATGATGTGGCGGTAACGACCCAAATATTGGGGTGCAATTTACGCAGTCTGTTTTTCATCCTTCATCCCTCACCCTTTCCTTTTATTCCTTCTTGCCGAAATATCCAAACGCGATCAACACCCCAGACATTAACGCTGTGGCAATGCCGATCTGCAACAAAGCATTGGCATCCTTCACATCCAGTAGTTTTTCCAGGAACTTTACTGCCATCACCAGCACGATCATGCTGCTCAACTTGGTTTTCAATTCATACAGGTCATGAGCCAGCATCCATTCGGGCAGGTCAAGTTTGTCTATAAACAATTCATACAAGCTGGTGGCAAAGATCAACACGGCTGTGGCAACCAGAAAACTATCCACGATCTCGATGAGTTGAACCGTGATGGCTTTATCCATGCCCATGGAACTCAACACCAATGAAATAGTACCGACGGTCTTAAGCGTACCCCATACGAAAGCCGCGGCCGCCGCAAACAACAAGGCGATCACACCCACCAGGGCAAGGTATTTTGATTTTTCCAAAATGAATTTCATGCCAAATTCTCCATAATTATCCCATCATGCAAAATGTTGCAGGCAGGGATTCTGCACTGCAACATTTTCTGTTTTTGTTTATTCGTATCCTGTCAATTATTCGGTGCCATTCATTTGGCGGTACAACGCCCGTAAATTGCGCCGATGCAATGTCTCTGCCAGACCGCCGAGGTGAACGCGGCTTTTCCCGCAGCTTTCAATCGTGATCGCATCGAGGTATTCATCCACATCCTTGCGCTTGCCCGCGGATTTGACGGCCTTCTTAATATTGTTCAGATAATTTGTGTTCTCTTTTACAGCCGCATCAATCTCGCCGCGCAGGATGATGTCACCGTGACCCTGGATGATATTCTCCAACCCCAGCCGCCCAATGCGTTTGATTGAAGCAAGCATTTCATCAATGTCACCATCCACAATATAAGGCAGTGACATGAACGCATCGCCCGCAAAAAGCACACGGTCTTCTTCAACCAATACAGAAATGCCGTCCTCGCTATGCCCAAAGGATTGTGAGAAGATCAAATTCTTCTTCCCGACACGCATGGTCAACTCGCCTGATTCAAACGTCATGTGCGGGAGGACGATCTTCACCTGTTTCAGGTTTGGATTCTGCTTGCGCGCCGCCTCCAGCGAAGGGATGCCATACTCGATCAACAATTCACGACATTTGGCATGGCTGATCACTGTTGCGCCGGGGAAAAAACAATTCCCCCAGGTGTGGTCGGCATGATAATGGGTGTTGATCACATAACGCACTTGCACGCCCAACTCATGCTCAATAAACTCACGCATCCCCAGTGTTTCTTCGGGCAGGGCCAATGTGTCAATCACCACCGCCCACTGCGGACCAACGATGACCCCGGCCGTCACCTGCGCATACACTTCACTTTGGAACCAAAAAACGTTTTCAGATACTCGCTCACGATGCATACATCAACCTTATTTATGGATTTATACTGTATATGTTAATAGCACAAATCAGCACAAATTACAAGTCATATAGACAACTTTGCGAAGCGATTCTCAAAAAATAATAGATTCACCGGAAAAATTTTACTTGATTAGGCTTGTTATAAGTGATAAACTCCATGGTAATGCCAGCGGATATGCTTATAATCACCCCTTCTTCAGAACTTGGAGACAGCGTCCTTCACGCATTGGAAGAGACGGCGCTTTATCGTATTCATATTGTTTCCAATAAATCTTCCGCCATTGTCCGCGCAAATGAAATAGGCGCTCCGCTCGCCATGCTTGATTATTCCCTCAACGAAGAATGGATACAGGACATTGGCGCCGCACTCCGCACGATCCGCCCTAGCATCAATCTCATCATCCTGTGTGATGATGATGTCACCCCGCCTTCCTTCGATCAATTGCGTCCGTGGATTCTCGTCCGTAAACCATTTAGGATGTCAAATTTTATGACCGCCATCAGCGAACCTCAGACTGCTTCCACCGCACAAAATAATAATGAAAGCGCCACTTTGCCGTGGTTAAACGATCCGACCAAAGCCGCACAACATCTCACCCGCATCACGTTGGAATCCTCGGCACAAGCCGCGTTGATCACACGCAAAAACAGCCTATGGGCTTATGCCGGTAGTCTCTCACAGAGTGCGGCAAAGGAAGTGGCGCAAACTGTCACGCGCAACTGGGACGGACAAAAAGGTTCAGACTTGTTGCGTTTCATCCGCCTCGAAAGCACAAAAGCCGAACACATGTTGTACGCCACGCGTCTCGCAACAGACACCGTGCTTGCTCTCGTTTTCGACGCAGAAACTCCATTTAGTACGATCCGCAGCCAGGCCAGTCAACTCATCACCGATCTGGACGACGAACATCCTGAACCGCAAAAACCAGCCTGGGCGGCCGAATCCCCTGCCAATATGGATGAAGGCGACGCTCAGGATATCCCACCCATTTCGAATATCCTAACCAACATACCAACTCCAAATCCAGAACCCGCTACAACCCACGACTTTAGACTGCCGCCCAAAAAAGAAGTTTTCGACCCGAATGAGACTCGTGTCTCAGTGCCGCTTTCAAATGCTTCTGCTTTCAAACGCGAAGCGTCCCCCGCCGTCCACTTGAACAAAACTCCCGTGAGCCCGAAACAGGCTAAAGGTTTGGGTATGAGCGCGCAAACTCCTCAAACTGTATTCGATCAAGTTGAAGTGACCGCGCCCTCACGTCCCAAAGCGAGACCTGAAACCCCGGTCGCCAAACCTGCGCCTGGCGAAGCTGATGTTACCCGCGAAAGCCCCACCACAGAAGCCGCGCGTCATCTCATTGTGGAACCAATCACAGCAGGTTTATATCATCTGACCTACGCCTGCCTGCTTGTACCGCGTTTTTCAGCACATTACATCACAGGCGATCTGGCAGACCAAATCGGTGAATGGCTTCCCAACATCTGCATTGCCTTTGGCTGGCGTTTGGAATATCTTTCAGTACGTCCCGAATATTTACAATGGGTGGTGAATGTTCAGCCGAATACGTCACCGGGTTATCTCATGCGCATCATGCGCCAGCAAACTTCAGAGAAAATTTTTAGTGACTTCCCCCGCATGAAAAGAGAGAACCCATCCGGTGATTTTTGGGCGCCGGGTTATCTGATCATGGGAGGCACACAACCTCACCCCCAACAACTGGTACGCGATTACATCCGCCAAACCCGCCAGCGTCAGGGGCAGGAATCCCCATCTGAACCACCACGGGTTCGTGACTAAAAGAAGAAGCGCAGAGTATAATCAACTCTGCGCTTTATTTTTTAAGTACTCCATGGAGTTCGGAAGTTCCACTTCCGACGTTATCCCACTTCACTTTTCCCTGATCAAACCCTATGCCTCCTACACTTTACCTAATTGACGGACATGCTCTTGCTTATCGAATGTATTTTGCCCTGACCGCAGGCGCAAGCAGCCAGCGCTGGCAGACCTCCACAGGCGAACCCACTGCGGGCATTTACGGCTTCGCGCGCGAACTGGTCCGAATTTTGGAACAGGAGAAGCCCGAATACCTTGCGGTGGCTTTCGATGTGGGCAAAACCTTCCGCGATGAAATTTTTCCTGAATACAAAGGCACGCGCGAAAAAATGCCTGATGACCTGCGTCCACAACTTGACCGCATCCGCCAGATGGTGGACGCCTTCAATATTCCGCGCCTTGAAATGGATGGCTTTGAAGCAGACGATGTGCTCGGCACTGTGGCAAAGCTTGCCGCTGAACAAGGCTTGGGAGTCAAGATCATCACCGGCGACCGCGACCTTTTGCAGTTGGTCAATGAGCGCACTGCGGTCTATCTGGCAGGCGACGACCAGACCTACATCACAGATGCGGATGTCATTAAAAAACTGGGCGTGCGCGCCGACCAGGTAGTGGATTACAAAGCCATCGTCGGCGATACATCAGATAATATCCCCGGAGTAAAAGGCGTGGGCGAAAAGACCGCCATTGCGCTGCTTGAAAAATTCGGCACGCTTGATGCCATTTATGCCAACCTCGATCAGGTGGAGAAACGCTGGAAGGGCAAACTCGAAGCGAGCAAGGAATCCGCGTATATGAGTTACGACCTTGCGCTCATCCGCACGGATTTGAAAATCATACTCGACCTTGAACATGCAAAAGTGACGGCATTTGACGGCACAAAACTTGAAGAGTTTTTCAAGGAGATGGAATTCCGCACGCTGTTGAGCAAGGTCCCTGCGATCAGCAGTGGATTGATTTCTTCAGTGCCTGCACCGTCTTCGATAAAGCCTGCCAAATCTGCAAAAACAAAAAGCGGACAATTTTCGATGTTCGTGAATGAACCGCAAGTGATTTACGCCACACAGGCATCCAACATCGAAGTCATTATTGTGGATTCGCTGAATAAACTGAACGACCTTGCCAACGAATTTGCAAAGGCAAGCGTGATTTCATTCGATACAGAAACAACATCCACAGAGGAAATGCAAGCAGAGATCGTGGGCATTTCACTTGCGGTCAAGGCGGGACAGGGATATTACATCCCCATCGGACATACTTCTGGAAATAATCTGCCGATTGAAAAAGTGATCGCCGCCCTGACGCCATCCATGACGGATGCGAAAATTGGGAAGGTGGCGCACAATGCCAAATATGATTACATCATCCTCGCGCGCTACGGACTGGTAACCACACCTTTAACTTTCGATACCATGCTGGCTGAATTCATCATTGACCCATCCTCGCGCAATTTGGGGTTGAAGAACCTTGTCCATACGCGGCTTGGCGAAGAGATGACCCACATCGAAGAATTGATCGGCAAGGGAAAAAATCAATTGAGCATGGCCGATATTGCCATCGAATCAGTCGCTCCGTATGCCGCCGCAGACGCCGAAACAACCTTGCGCCTGATGCCGATTTTAGAAAAAGACCTACTCCGCGCCAACGGCACAAAATTACTTACCGAGATAGATTTGCCTCTCACGCCCGTGTTGGCTGAAATGGAGATGGCGGGAATTCTGATTGACCTGCCGTTCTTCAAAAAGATGTCTGAAGAACTGAGCGAGCGCATGGCTGAAATTGAAAAACGGGTTTTTGAATCTGTCGGCAAGCCGTTCAATCTCAACTCCACCCAGCAACTGTCGGATGTGCTCTTTACGCATCTGCGACTCGACCCGCCGGATAAAGGCAAGAAAACTGCCAGCGGACATTATTCGACTTCGGCGGATGTGCTTGAATTACTGCGCGGAAAACATCCCGTTGTGGATATGATCCTCGAAAACCGCGAACTCTCGAAACTAAAATCAACTTATGTGGATGCGTTGCCTGCGGCGGTTGATCCGCAAACTGGGCGTGTACACACATCCTACAGTCAAACCGGCGCGGTGACGGGACGCCTTTCATCATCCAATCCCAATTTACAAAACATCCCCATCCGCACGGAGGAAGGACGCCGCGTACGAAATGGATTCATCGCCGAGAAAGGCAGTGTCCTGCTTTCGGTGGATTACTCGCAGATCGAACTTCGCATCGTGGCTCACATGGCGGGAGATGAAGCCATGCTCGCGGCGTTTAAAGCCGGGGAGGATATCCATGTCACTACCGCCGCCGCAGTTTACGGCGTGGATAATGAAGCGGTGACGAAAGAAATGCGCCGTCACGCGAAAGCCATCAACTTCGGGTTGATCTATGGCATGTCGGCATTCGGTCTGGCACGCTCCACCGAATTGACTCTGGCCGAAGCTGAAAATTTCGTCAAGACCTATTTCACAAAATTCCCCGGCGTGAAAAAATATCTGGATGAAATCCGTCAACTCGCGGCACAGCAGGGATACGTGGAAACGCTATTAAATCGCCGCAGGTACTTCCCGGCGTTGCAGGGCAAGATCAATCCACAGTTGAAGAACCGCGAAGAACGCGAAGCCATCAACGCGCCCATTCAAGGCACAGCCGCGGATATTATGAAGATCGCCATGCTCAAAATTCCGTCCGCGTTGAAGTCCGCAGGGTTGAAATCCAAAATGCTCCTGCAAGTGCATGATGAACTGGTGCTGGAATGCCCGCAGGATGAGTTGGGAAAGACCGCGCGCATTGTGCAGGAAACCATGGCGAACGCCTATCCCATGAGCATTCCACTTTCCACCGAAGCGCGCGCCGGACAAAGCTGGGGCGGGATGAAAGTGTTGGGATAAAAATGTTGCGTGTTGCGTATTTCGTACGTAACGCGCAACACGCAACATGAAAAGGTTATAATTACCCTGTAATCATAAAAACTCACATTCAACTAAAAGTGGATCACTATGCCTGGACGAGAAGACATTTTTCAAAAAGCAATGAACGACGGACACTCCGCCGCCTGGGACCAGGAATGGGACAAGGCTGCCGCTGCGTACCGCCAGGCTTTGCAGGAATTTCCCGATCATCCAAAGGCGTTAAATAGTCTCGGTCTGGCGCTTTATCAACTCGGCAGTTTCGAGGAAGCCCTGCATATCTACATGAATGTGGCAAAACTATCACCCGATGACCCGGCGCCGATGGAAAAAGTGGCTCAACTCTCTGAACGCATCGGCGACTTGAAGACAGCAGTGGAAGCAGCCTTGCGCGCAGGCGATCTCTTCCTCAAGCAGCGTGACACCGAAAAAGCCCTCGAAAATTGGGCGCGTGTCACAAACCTAAATCCTGAAAACGCCATCGCACATTCACGCCTCGCGCAGGTTCATGAAAAACTCGGACATATTCAACAAGCCGTTACAGAATACCTCGCCATTGCCAGTATCATTCAACGCGCAGGCAATATCCAAAAAACAAAAGAGATGGTGGATAAAGCCCTGTCCCTTTTACCAAACAGTCTCGAAGTAAAACAAGCGCAAACACTGCTCAATACAGGACAACTGCTTCCCAAACCAATACGGGGCAAAGGCGGAACGGGTCCCATCCGCATGGCGCAGGTAAAACAATTACAAAAACCGAAAACATCCTCCGGACTGGACCCCATCGCTGAGGCGCGTCAAAAAGCATTGACACAGCTTGCAGAACTTCTCTTCGAATACTCCGATGACAATCCATCTGCGCAGGAGAGAAAAGGTCTTTCCGCGATCATGAAAGGCACAGGCGGTCTCTCATTACAACAATCTGAACAAACGAAAGTGGTATTACACCTCGGTCTGGCAATTGACGCGCAGACCAAAGGCAACGAGGCACAAGCCGCAGAAGAATTTGAAAGCGCGCTGGAGGCCGGCTTCAAGCATCCATCCCTGTACTTTATGCTTGGACTTTTACGCTTCAAAGGGGAACGGATTGAAAGCGCGCAACGCTTTTTGCAGAACGCCGTCAAGCATCATGATTACGCGCTCGGCACGCGCCTGTTACTGGGACAACTATTTGCAGGCAAATCCCGTTTCAATGAAGCCGCCCTGGAATATCTCGAAGCGTTAAAACTTGCCGATTCGATCACCGTCCCCGCCGAAAAGTCGGATGAAATTAGCCAGCAATATGAGCCGTTGATCGAAGCGCATGAAAATCAAAAGGATGAAACCATCCTGCGCAAAGTGTGCGAAAACATTAATAATTTGCTCATGCGCCCCGATTGGCGCGAACAACTACATAAAACACGCGAACAAATGCCGAAGCAGGACGGAGACATGATCGCCCCGCTTGCGGATGTGATCCTGCAGGCGCAATCCAGCTCGGTACTTGAATCGATGAACCGCATCAACCACCTGGCACGCATGGGAAACCTGCGTTCCGCAATGGATGAAGCATACTACGCAATACAATACGCACCGACCTACCTCCCGCTTCACATGCTGATGGGCGACCTGCTGGTGCAGGAAAATCACGATGCGGATGCAATCGTGAAATACAGCATTGTGGCACATGCCTATAGTGTGCGCGGTGAAGTGCTGCAAGCCACAAAACTATTGCGGCGTATCATTCAACTTGCGCCAATGGATTTCGGCTCGCGCAGCCGCCTCATAGACCAACTCATCGCGCGTGGTCACACTGACGATGCAATTCGCGAATATCTTGAACTGGCCGCCATCTACTCCCGCCTCGCCGAACTGGACCTGGCGCGTAAAACATACACCACCGCCCTGCGCGTGGTACAGCAAGGCAATGCCAACCGCGATTGGAACGCGCATATCCTGCAACGCATGGCGGATATAGACCTGCAACGACTCGATTGGAAACAAGCCCTGCGCGTCTACGAACAACTCCGCACCATCACGCCCGATGACGATGCCACACGCCGGCAACTTGTTGAACTCAACCTGCGCATGGCACAAAACGATAAAGCCATGAACGAACTTGAGAATTACGTCAACCACCTTGAAAGCCAGAACAAAAATGACGTTGCCATTCTCTTCATTCAAGATACACTAAAAGAGCACCCTGACCAACCTCTTCTCAAACGCGCGCTCGCCGTGCAATTTCAGCACGCAGGGCGCATTGAAGAAGCAATCTCGCTATTGGATGTTTTAGGTGAAACTCTCATGCAATCTGGCAACAAAAAAGGCGCCTTTGAAGTGATTAACCAAATCATCCTGATGAATCCACCCAATGTGGAAGAGTACCGCAAACTGCTTTACCAAATGCAAAACGGTTAAATTCTGGATGAACACATCGAATGTCCGCCAACACATGGTGGACATTTTTTCGCCTCCCACCCAACCCCAAATCTGGTCCCGTTTCTATTGACATGATCCCAGCTCGGGCAATTTCACATGCTACAGTTTATTCAAGACAAGTAATAGAGGAACAACATGCCAGAAACAAAGAATACCGCCGTGATGAACTGGCTTTTCATCTTCACCTTCATCGTGGCGCTGCTCGTCGTCTTCGGCGGATTCGTCCGACTCACCCGCTCTGGACTCTCCATTGTGGAATGGAATCCCATCAGCGGCGTCATCCCGCCCATCGGACAACAAGCCTGGCAGGCAGAATTTGCCAAATACCAGGACACCCCCGAATATCAACAAATCAATTCAGAGATGACACTCCCGGAATATCAATTCATCTTTTACATGGAATGGATCCATCGCATCATAGCGCGGCTTGCGGGATTGTTCTATGCCGTTCCCGTTTTTTACTTCCTGATCAAAAAAACGATACCCATCAAGGAATTCCGGGTCTACTTCTTGATGGGCATGCTTTTCATCGCGCAGGCATTTATGGGTTGGTACATGGTTGCGAGCGGACTGGTTGACCGTCCCGCCGTCAGTCACTTCCGGCTCACCATTCACCTGCTCTTTGCACTAAGCCTGCTCGCCCTTGCCCTGTGGACCGCCCTCGGACACAAATACGGCTTCCACAACACAAGCAATAAAATAAAATGGACTCTGCCCTCAAAACTGGCCTCATGGTCAATGGCATTGCTTGTCCTGCAAATCACATACGGCGGCATGACGGCAGGACTCAAAGCCGGTCACGTTTCAGAGACCTGGCCGCTCATGCTCGGCAAGTGGATTCCCCCCAACCTTTTCAAGTCATGGATCAATCTTTTTGAAACCCCACAGACCATTGTATTCATTCATCGCTGGCTGGCATGGCTTGGGTTGATCGCCGTGCCTGTTGTTTATTATTTTGTAAAGAAACAGAACTACCCGCCGGATATACAAAAAGGATTACTGTGGTTAACAGGAATCGTCGCCTTGCAGATCGCGCTGGGCGTCTTGACCATTCTCTCCTATGTCAATATTGCCGTCGCACTCGCCCACCAAGCCAACGCGCTTGCCCTGTTCGCGCTGGCGATATATTTTCTTCATCGTTTCAGAACATTGGATGTCAGCCGCAATGAATAAAATAATCCCGGGAATCAAAAAGGGCACGGCGTTTATCTCCGTGTCCTTTTTGATTCCTTATAACTTTGTTTGATAACTTTATTTGGCAGAGGCAGCCAAAGCAGCTTCAATTTTTTCCTGGAATACACTAAATGGCTGCGCTCCTTCGATCAGTTCGCTGACTTCTTCGCCGCTGGCATTGGTATAGGTCAACACAAAAGACGGGGTCCCATTCACATTCGCAGCAAGCGCATCCTTACTATCCTGATCTGTCTGTGCTTGATATTTGTCACTCGAATAGCATTCATTGAATTGATTCATGTCCAATCCGGTTTTCTCGGCAATGGCGCTTAAGCGACGGTCAGAAAAAGAACCGACATCCTCGCCCAATAAATTGGCGAAGAGCATCTCGTGCATTTCCCAATACATGTTCTGGTCACCCGCACAATAAGCAGATTTTGCAGCGTCTTCCGATTCTGTCTTTCCGCCTCTAATATTTTTACTTACCCAGTTGCCGGCAGAACGATAAGTGAAATACACCTTGCCCGTTGCGATGTAGGTGTCCATCAATGACGGTTCTGTATCTGTATGGAATTTCTCACAGTAAGGGCACTGAAAATCGGAAAACTCCACGATCTTGACAGGTGCATTCGGATCACCCATATGGTTCGCATCTGCCTGCGGATGTGTACCTGGCGTAACAGAGTTAATTCCCGCCACTGGCTTAAAGTTCGGGTAAATGATCAAAAAAGCAACAAAGATCGCTCCGATACTGATCAATCCAATTCCTACCAGTCGCCCGCGTTGTTCTTTGCGGCGTATCTGTTCACGGCGCGCCTGTCGTTTGCTTATATCTTTCGGGTTATTCATGCTCACTCCTCTAATTAAATTATTTGGCTGCAAATTGTGCCATGCCCAAAAGGATTTGTCCAGTAAAGCGTTAAAAAGCTCTTATCTTTATTCGCGCAGGCGCGCATCCATCCACAACGTCATGGTCTTGAATACTTCCTCCTTCTCAGGCTCGTTATGAAGTTCATGATACGCATCATCCCATAAAACCAGGGTGCAATTTTGCTTCAGGGATGCGGCAAATTCGGTACTGCTGGCGGGGAAGGCGATCATATCCGCTTTGCCATGCAGGAGCAGGAGGGGGAGTGAAAATTCGCCCGCATGAGCCAGAGTCCAACTTGTAACACCGATCATAATCCTGCCAAAGCCAAGCGAAATTTTGTCATGCACAAGCGGGTCATCGATATAAGTCTGCACCACCTTTTCATCACGCGAGATACTCTTCGCGTCCAAACCGCTGGCCATGGAGGTGTTTGGCATAAGAGATCCAAGTACCTTTGCCATCATTATTTTTACCTTCTGTTGTTCCAAAGCGGTGTGCAACCCTGAACTGGTGGCGATCACACCTTTGATATTCGGTTTATGAGTCAAGCCATAATACAAAACCTGAATACCGCCAAGACTGTGTCCATACAAAATGATCGGCAAACCGGGATAATGCGCGCGCGCCTGGTCCAGTGAAAAATCAATATCCTTCATGAAGTCTTCGATGGAAGATATATGTCCGCGCGCGCCGCCAGAACGTCCGTGACCGCGCAGGTCTGCGCCAAAAAGAACATAGCCTTCCCTGCCAAATGCTTCAGCGACATGCGCGTAACGCGAGGTATGCTCACCGAGTCCATGTACAAGGCAAATAACTGCCTTGGGTTGAGGCATGGTCGGCTCCCATGCTTGCGCGAAGATATCCAGGTTATCATACGCTTTCCAATTCATTTCATAGTGTTTCATTTCAGCCTCCAATCGTAATCTTGAATTCGCATTGACGCGCGCCCAAGGCACGGCACGCGCGTTCTTCGATATCGTGTTCCTGCCCATCTGCCCAGTACAAACATTCACGGATCAGACCCTGGGTTACGAAACAAAGCGGGGTGTTATCAGATTGATCCATGGCTGCAGGAGATGCCTGGTCAACAAAGAGCAGGTCAAGGTCCTGGGTATGGACCGTTATATTTCCAGGTACGGCGCTCAAAATCCGAGCCAGCAATTCCAGGGCGGGTTTAGGTCGCATGGACTTTGGAAGTCCACGAATGAATGCTGCCCGGATCTTAATCCCGAATACGGAGTCATCCAACAAATAATTCCATAGTTTAGAGCCAATACGTAATAAGATACCGCGCGTGCCGCGTCCATAATACGCGCGCAACGCAGCTAGTAAACGCGAATAAGCCTGCGCGGTATGCACATCATCCAATGCGCCAAAGTGCGCGGGAGATGCCCACTCTTCGGGCAAATCTGCCTTTAAAAGCACTGCCGATAATGTCTCATGCCCTATGTCTTCGGAAAGGGTTTGTACAAATCTGCGCATAACGCGCTGAGGAAAAGCGACCTCAATCATTAGTGCCTATTGGATAAACGAACACAGGAAAGTGTTCACCCGTGCGAACAAAACCTAATTTTTGATAAAGCGATAAAGATGCAATATTATCTGACTGCGTGTTGACTGAAAGCCTGCTTAATTGACTTGCGTCAAACGTCTGGATCAAATCGCTCACTAATGCGGAGCCTACTCCCCTGCCCTGCGCTTCAGGCCTAACCCCGAGCCTGGCCAAGTGTGCCCCAAGTGGATTCTTCGTACTGAGTTGATACCCGATCACACCCGAAGCATCTTCTGCGACCATGGCGCTCGCGCACTGCGAACGCGCCCTTTGAAGCGCATTCTGTGTGTTATGCCAAAACTGCCCAAATGCGGCTAAATCCACCTCAGCTACGACGGGCATATCCGCATCCTGCATGGGGCGGATACGGATTCCTTGAGGCGCAGAAAACGACCTGATGTCTTCATGCTTCAATTCAAGCAAAACAATATTTTGTTTTAATTCAAAACCATTGGAAAGCAGGATGGACTGGAACCATTGTTTAACAACAATCGCGGCAATAAACGTTTGTCTATTTGTGCGCGCGATCTCACTATGCGCCGCCTCCCAAAGGGAAGACCAGGCTTGAGCCGCGGAGAGATACTGATAATGTCCAAAGAAACGAATCCAGGCCACGCGAGGCGGATCTTCGGGGCAGGCCAATGCGGCGGTAATCTGCCCATCCTCCTCCCGCACCCAGTAATTGGGTGAGCCGATCCACTCAAGCGGAGAATGCCAGTCCAAATGGCGGTGATTATTGGATTCGTAAAAAATAAGATTTGAGATCTGGTCGTGGTCCCGATCAATAGCGTGACGAACCTGCGAACTAACATTGATCATTTGATGAAACGTAGAAAGAATTTCAGGATACGTTCAAAGAAACTGGGGTTGTCTTTTGCTTCAAGCGATCCCATCATCTTGAAGGCCGAGTCAGTCACCCTGCCTGTTTTAAGTTTTATTGCGGCGGAAGATTTCATGACCAATGCGCGCAAATCACCTTCACCCGTCTGGGCAAACAATTGGGCGGCAAGATCATGTTTTTCGATGGCTTCATCGTAACGGTTAAGGGCTTCGAGGGCGGCGGCTTGATTCCCCAAAGCCATGCCCTGGCGTTTGATATCTTTTGCATCCGCAAAAACCTGGTCGGTATCCAGCGCGGCATTGAGCGACTCTTGCGGCTTGCCCGCCTGCAATAAAGCCACACTCATATTATTCCGCATTTCAGCAGACATCAAGCCTGTGGAGCCTTCCGCGGCCTGACTGAATAATTCAGCGGCTTCATCAAATTTTCTATTCTTAAAAGCCTGTTTGCCTTGTTCGGCGAGTTGGTCAGGTTCAAGTGTCATTTTTTTTCCAAATCCATCAACTGATTTACACACCGTCCCGCAGGTTTTATCCACAGGAGAACTTGAATAGAAAAAACCTGCGGGACGTTCCAATTACAAAAATTTTTCAGAGCGTAATATCCAGCAAGCCTTCAGCCACAGAGCGTAGTTTTTCGCGGGACATGTCGCTGAGCTTCATTGCCAATTCAAGATAGGGGCGGTTGACAGGCTGGCAAACAAAATTCTGCATTTCTTCAGGCAATTCAAGAAATTTTTGCATGGCGCGCTGACTGGTCATCCACTGCCCCACGGGACCATTTTGGTCAAAGAATGTTTCAATGCGGCTTCCCATTACATTAAGAATGCTTTCCAATTCCGGCACAGGGATGGCGCGTTCACCCAACTCAAAAGCATTGAGGCGGGCTTGTGTAATTCCCGTTTCAGTTGAAAGGTGCCGGATGGACATGTTTACGTTGTTGCGTTCCTGCCGCAGGAGTGCGCCGATCATTCGTTGACGCAAAGCGATCAAACGCGAGGTGTCCAGCGGTTCGATTAATGGCGAATCAGACATGGTCTCCCTCCCCCAGAATAGGGTAATGGGAAGTTTGAGATAGAACACAAGTGTTTCGAGTTCAGGCAGGGAAGGAGCGCGGCGTCCCTCCTCATATGCGCGGAACAGTCCCGGCTTCACGCCAATTGCATCAGCACATTCTTTAATGCTGCGGCGTTCCGCCATGCGCGCATCTCGAATCAGCAAACCAAGTTTCTTTTCACGTATGGTGATCAGGGCATTGTTCATATTTCCTCTAGGTATATAGTGCCTGAATTATAGCAGAGTGTTTCAGCGCCGCGAGTCCTGTTTGGGAGATAATTTCGGAGCGAAAATCTCCGAACTGAGATTAAAACCAGCTGCAATAAGCCGCGGCGTGAAGTTGGGGCGGATGCCCGTAGCATTCACTTCACCGAGGACTTTCCCGTCTGTTGTAACGCCTGATTGAGTAAATTTGAAAATGTCACTCAACACAATAATATCGCCTTCCATGCCCGCCACTTCGGTCACTGCCGTAACTTTGCGTTGACCATCCTTCAAGCGTGTCTGTTGTACGATCAAATCCACTGCCGAAGAGACTTGCTGGCGCACTACTTTGAGCGGCAAGTCCATACCGGCCATGAGTACAAGGGTTTCAATACGAGAAATGGCATCGCGCGGTGTGTTTGCATGCACAGTCGTTAGTGAACCATCATGACCTGTATTCATGGCTTGAAGCATATCCAGCGCTTCACCGCCGCGCACTTCTCCAACCACGATGCGATCAGGGCGCATACGCAGGGAATTCTTTACAAGTTCGCGGATACTCACGGCATGAAGCCCATCCGCATTGGCGGCTTTTGTTTCCATACGCATCACATGATCCTGCTGGAGTTGCAATTCAGCAGCGTCTTCAATGGTAATGATGCGTTCATTTTCAGGGATATAGCCGGACATTACATTCAACAGTGTCGTCTTACCTGATCCTGTTCCACCGGAGATAATAATATTAAAGCGCGCTTTGACACATGCCTGTAGAAAGTCAGCCATGGGCCTTGTCAGCGACCCAAAGTTGATAAGATCCTCTGCCTGGAGTCTATCTTTGGCAAACTTGCGGATGGTAATGGAGGGACCGTCAATCGCCACCGGACGCACCACAGCATTCACGCGCGAACCGTCAGGCAAACGCGCATCCACAGTGGGAGAATCAGCATCCACGCGGCGGCCAAGCGGCAGAATAATGCGGTCAATGATACGCAAGACATGGTCATCATCATCGAAGGTAATATTGGTCTTGGTAAGTTTGCCCTTTTTCTCAACGAAAATCTTTTTAGGGCCGTTGACCATGATCTCCGAAACCTCTTCATCGTCCAATAATGACTGGATCGGGCCAAAACCAAGCAGGTCGTTCAACACCTGTTCGAATATTTCTTTACGCAGGTCATTGGGCAGCTTCAATTGCGTCTGCTCGTACACGTGGATGATATTCTGCTGAACAAAGTCCGCGCGCTGGGCGACGGAGATATTCTCTGATTCCAAAGCACGCATAAGGTTATCAGCAAGATACTTTTTTAGCCGAATAAGGTCCTGTCCGGTAAGCCTGCCTGGGGAGGCTGAATTAAGGGATGTCATTCGCTCAAATCCTTTTGGGATTCCCTATCCACAGGCATGATCCAAATGATCTGCGACCGTTGGATTGCCATAAAAGGCGCGCTGAACAAAACTTTATCACCCGCGTCGTAAATAACGGCATTGGTCACAGCAAGGAACATTTCAACCCGCTCAAGTTCATTCTTCAAGCGCTCCCCTTCGCGAACATGCACCAAACCGCGCACCAAATGGGTGACGGTTTGTATCGCAACCGACACAGGCAGTTTTTTTATAATGTCAGTGTAGAATTTACCTTTTTCATCGTATTCAATTGTCATGGCACCGATCCCGTGTAACCACCAGCATAAAAAAACATGCCAGAAGTCGTAGTTGACCTCCCACAAAAGTCAATTCAATATTATTTTTTTGGAGTCAAAATTTCCACTTTTATCAGGCGGAAGCAGAAACTTCCCAACAACTACTTCTGCAGGAGATCCGGCGTTATTCCGCACGCAAACGACGAGCCAGGTTGGACATTTCCTTCGCCGCATCCTGAAAAACAATTGAAGCGGTATCCTTTGGAAATTTTAGAGTGAACGGCTGATGATGACTATTGGCAAACGACATGTTGCTGCTGAGATACGGCATGGTTGTCCGGATCGATATTTCAAGCGCCTTCTCCGTCTCCGCCTTGCTCAAACCTTCCAAGCCCACCGCGCGGTTAAGCACGGCAAAAATCGCATCCTCATTTACGCTCTTGCTCTTCATGTATTCCAAAATGGTTTTTGTTAAAGATACAGTGCTTGCATCGGTACTTACGATCAGGATGTTAAGGTCTGCGTTTTGAATGAGCGGCAGCGTGATCCTGGAAAGTGAACGCCCAATATCAACCAACACATAATCATAGGATTCCTTCAAAGCCGAGACAATATCCCCAACGCGCCCCGCTTTTAGATGATTACTGCTTTCCGGATCCGGCGAACCAGCCAGTAAATTAAAACGCCAGATTTTCAATTCAGTCAATTTATCACGAAAAAATTCAAGGGATGTCTCTTCTGGCAGCATTTCAGCAACTGTGACGATATTCTGCTTTCCTTCATAGCCGACAATTGGAGCAATGGAACCGATGGGCAAAACCATATCAACAACGACCACGCGCGCCTCTGGTTGATTCTGTCCAATGTTCATGGCAATATTTGCGCACATGGATGAAGTACCCGTTCCGCCCTTTGCGCTTAGGAAAACCATCAACAAACCGCCTTTCCTGGCAACCATGTCCGAAAGCCCCAATAAACGTTTGGCTGTTTCATTAAGTATTGCCACAGCCTGCCCGGATTTGGTTATATATTCACTAAACCCCGCATCAAGACAGGGTTTTATACGAACCACGCTTGGATCGCTGCTGAGGGCGATCAACGGCATGTTTGATGTACGCGCATCCTGTTTCAATTTTCTGGCAAGCTCTTCGCCAGTAATATCTGTAATCGTTGGGTCAATTACCGCAAGGTCGGGTCGGTCACGCCACGCATAAATCAATCCCTCCTTGCCGGAACCAGCCTGAATGACTTCATATTTTTGGTCAAGCATATTGCGCGCAATGAAGTTACGGCTGGCAACATCCGCATCAATGATAAGGATTTTCTTTTCAGGCATGACTCAAACTCCTATGCGCGCAAGGCCTACGCGATCCAGTCACAATTCAATTGGCGGCATCAGATACCCCAAACCGGAACGCGTAACAATATGATGCGGGGCATGGGCGTCTTCTTCCAGTTTCTGACGCAGGCGGGCAATACTCACCCATAAAATCTCTTTATCATTCTTATATTCTGCTCCCCAGACACTGGTCAACAGGTCTTCTGAAGTGAGAATCTTGCCAACATGGTGCGTGAACTGAAGCAGGAGGCGATATTCGGTGGCTGAAAGGGAAATGGGTTCCTCACCGAGCCACACTTCTGCGCGCGCAAAATCAATCTTGAGCTCGCCATGGGCAAAGAAACGCGCCTGTCCCGTCGTTTCAGTGGGAGTATGCGCACGCCGCAGGACAGCCCGCACACGCGCCAGCAATTCAGTCGCGGAAAAAGGCTTTACCAAATAATCGTCTGCGCCGAGATCAAGCCCGCGCACACGATCCTGCTCTTCGCCGCGCGCTGTCAAGATCACAATGGGCACATTCGAAAACTCGCGCAAACGCTGGCACACGCCGAAACCATCCAGGCGCGGCATCATTACATCCAATAGCACCAGGTCTATCGGTTGCGCCGAGAACACATCCAACGCCTGTACACCATCCTGCGCGGTGGCTACTTCATAACCTTCTGTGCGCAAGTTGGCTTCCAGGAGGCGCAGATAACGAGGTTCATCATCCACGATCAAAATACGCTTGGGCATAACGATCTCCTTGGGACGAACAAAAGATGAAGACTGGTTAAAGCATTGGCTCCATGGGCAATTCAATAATAAAAGTTACGCCTTCGCCCAGCACTGACTCTACCCAAATATTACCATGATGTGCCATAATAATTTGCTTGCAAATATACAAACCCAATCCAGTGCCAGCCACAGTGCGCTCGCCAGGCACGCGGTAAAAACGTTCAAAAATAAAGGGCAGATAATCTTCCGGGATGCCCTCCCCTTTATCGGTAAAGGTGATGCGGATATTATCCGCCGTGGCGCGCATTCCAATGCTGATCTCCGAGTCAGGGGCATATTTAATCGCATTGCTAAAAAGATTTTCAAAGACTTGTGCAAGGCGTGTACCATCCCCGCGGAACGGAGGCAGGGGCTCGAAATCAAAGGTAATTTTCAACCTGGGTTGATACATATTGATGCGTGTTGCAACGTCGCGCACAAGCGCATCAATTCTTACAGGGGAAAATTTAAATTGCAAAGTGTTGCTCTGCAAACGCGCAGACTCAAGCATGTCTTCGATGAGCCTTGCCAGGCGGTCGGCTTCTTCATCAATGATCGTGAGGAATTCGCGCTGAGTGGCTTCATCCCATACGGTATCCTCCCGCAGAAGGCTGGTGCTGTATCCTTTAATAAAGCCCAACGGTGTGCGAAGTTCATGCGAAATTGTGGAGACAAAATCGTCCTGCAAACGCATTTGCCTTTGCACCGAATCCAATTCAGCGCGCGCCCCCTGCAAATCTCGGCGCTCAATAAGCGCCGCGGCCCAAAATGCCTGCAAAGATGCAGTTTGAATATGCAGTTCAGAATACTCCGGTCCGCCAAAACGAACGAACACCAGCGCTCCGTTCAACTTTGAGCCGATGTATAACGGAAACGCCAATAAATACGCCAAATCCAGGCGGACTGTCTTACCTGAACCCGGCTTTGGCTCTTTTAAAATCATCTCGCCTTTTGTGATTACCTCGTTCGCGAGACTTTCCCCCCAGACAGCATCTGCCTCGGCGGTTTTTCCACGGCCCACTGCGCGCGCATAGACGACATCCAATCCTTTTGTAAGCGGGTCTACAAGATAAATGGCTGTATTATCAAAAACAAAAGAGTCGCGCAAGGATACAAACAGCGTATCCAACGAGGCTCTCCAATCCTGCTGTCGTTGAACTTCCTGAAAGATTTTATGTAAGGCGGAAAGGGTTTGCAAGTCCATATCTAGTCACGCACTGCCAGCAATGGGAATTTGAAAGTTGAACCTTTTCCTTCAACAGACTGCACATCCAATAATGAGCCATGCGCCTCAACGATCTGGCGGACGAGCGAAAGCCCAAGCCCAGTGCCGCCATAATGCCGCGTGGAGGAAGCATCCAATTGATGGAACGGTTCGAAAATCTCTCTTAAACGGTTCGACGGAATACCGATACCCGTATCTGTTATGGAGACAAGGACAAGATTATGTCCCTCTTCCTTTAGGGTGATCACTACGCTTCCGCCCGACGGGGTGAACTTGATCCCGTTATCGAGGAGTTGGGTCATCGCCCAGCCGATCTTCTCAGAATCCGCCTGCACTGCGGGAATATTATCCAGGGCAGAGACCAGGACTTGTACGCCGCGCTCTTCCGCCTTGGTCGAAGCAGATTTAGCCGCCAATGTTACGACACGGCGGATGTCCACTTTTTCCAACTTCATGCTCATTTCACCCCGTGAAGCAAGTGAGAACATGATCAGGTCTTCGATCATGCTTTCGAGTTTGGTCGTCGAGCGCTGGGTTACCCGCAAAGCATGACGTTGTTCTTCTGAGATACTGCCCAATGACTCTGTAACCAGCAATTCAAGATAACCCTTTACATGAGTAAGCGGTGTGCGCAGTTCGTGTGAGATATTCGCCACAAAATTCGCTTTCATCTTGCTCAATTCTGAAAGCCGCTGCAACGCCTCATTCAATTCGGATGTGCGTTCTTTTACACGCTGCTCAAGATTGTGGTTGGCTGATTGCAAAGCGGAGCGCAATTGAATGATCTGCTCGGTTACCACTTGATCGAGTGTGTCGCGGTCCAGCATATTGAGGTCCATCAGCGCCTGTCCCAGCAAATAGTGCTCACCCATGGCTATTTGTTCCTGTTGATAGGCCAGCGCCTTCTGTAACTGATCTTCAGTGATCAATTCTTTTTGGACGATATATTCACCTAAACGGGGGATTAGCATTTCTGGGGTAAGTTTCGGGACATTTTGTGACATAGGCCTCTCGATTAAATCTTTATTGCAGAACCCATTCTCCATTGACCATTGTCGCACTGGACTTCATGGTCAGCAGGTCATCGGGATCAATGGAAAAAATATCCTGCTCAAGTACGATCAAATCCGCGAGATAGTTTTCAGCAAGTTTGCCAAGGCGATGTTCTGCGTTGGCGGCGTAGGCGGCGCCGAGGGTGTAGGCGGACAATGCCTCAGCGAGGGTCAATTTCTGTTCGGGGTACCAACCACCGGCGGAGGGGGTTCCGTCTGTGCGTCGTCGAGTAACTGCGGCGTGTAATCCAAAAAACGGATTGGGCGATTCCACTGGAGCATCCGATCCAAAAGCAAGGCGCGCGCCATAATTCAATTGCGTGCGCCAGGCATAGGCAAGCGCCGAACGATCTCCCCAAAGGCGGTCAGCGGTAAACATATCGGATGGCGCATGGATGGGCTGCATGGATGCGATTACGTTGAGTTGCGCGAAGCGCGGCGCGTCATCGGGATGCAGAACTTGTACATGTTCAATGCGATGGCGCAGATGCGGCAATCCTTTTTCAGTTTCGTATTTACGAAGTTGTTCGTAGGCGTTCAACACTTCATGATTGGCGCGGTCACCAATGGCGTGGACGGTCATGCTCAAACCGACATCAACAGCTTTGCGGCAATGCTCGAATAATTCTTCGCCATCCATGTTAAGCATACCGCGATTCTCAGACTCGTTCAAGTAAGGCTGAAACATGGACGCAGTGCGCTGACCCAGCGTGCCATCCATGAAGCCTTTGACGGAACCGATCCACAACCAGTCATCGCCGAAGCCTGTGCGCAAGCCAAGTTCAAAAGCATGGTCAAGGCTGTCAATGGGAAGGTTCTTGTTCACGCGTAATTTTAACTTTCTTTGCGCGTGTAATTGTTGCAAAGCCATAAAGGATTCGCGGCGGTCAAAATCGTGGATGCCCGTCAGTCCCATTTTCCATAATAAGGGCTGGGCGGTTTCGATTGCGTCCGCAATCTCCGCAATGGAAGGTTCGGGAATGAGTCCATCCACCAGCATCATCGCCGTTTCGAGCAATGCGCCAGTTGCGTGTCCTGTATGATCGCGCTGGATGACGCCATCTTTTGGGTTGGGCGTATCATCCGTGATATTTGCCAGATCCAATGCGGACGTATTTGCCCATGCGGCATGTAATGATTTGGCTGTAAGATAGACTGGATTATTTGGCGCAATTGAATCCAATTCAAATGTTGTCGGTAATTCGCCATCCCATTCATTATGATTCCACCCGTGGCCCAAAATCCACTCGCCAGGTTTCGCCTTCCTCACACGCTCAGCCACGCGGCGCAGACATTCGTCCTTTGTCTTTGTTTCGCAATCAATCTTTGCAAGTGAAAGCGCGTAAAGTTGAATATGCAGATGCGCGTCTGTCAATCCAGGCAAAATGGTTTTGCCTTGCATATCCTGTTTTTCCACTTTGCCCTGCGCGAGAGGTTCAAGCGCATCCTTCCCACCTACCGCAACGATCTGCCCGCCAGAGATCAACATGGCGGAGGCTTTTGGCTGATTTTCATCAAGCGTGTAAATGTTGGCGTTGTGTAGTAGTTTCATATTAGTCTTCTAGTTGACTTGCCTATTGGTTTACTAGTTGACTAAGCGACTAGCAAACCAGCAGACTAGCTGACTAAGTTAATTTTTCCAGAAGCGCATCCAACTCTTCACCGGAATAATAATAGATGGTGACCGTGCCGCCTTTTTTGCCGTGCTTCAATGCGACTTTTGTGCCGAGGCTGTTTTGCAGGCGTTTTTCGACATCACGCACATCCGCGCTTTGAGTTGGTTTCTTCGCCTTGACCGGTTTCTGCCCCGCGAGTTTTCTGATCAACTCCTCGGTCTGGCGCACACTCAACGAGAGATTGATCACAGTTTGCATTGCGGAGGCTTGCGCCTTTTGCGTGGACAAAGCCAGCAATGCGCGGGCGTGACCTTCCGTGAATTTTCCATCCACCAATGCCTGCTTGACAACATCTGGGAGACCAAGTAAGCGAAGTGTGTTTGTAACCGTCACTCGATTCTTGCCGACACGCTTCGCAACCGCTTCATGGGAGAGTCCAAATTCCTCCACGAGTTGACGATAGGCTTCGGCCTCTTCCAGTGAATTCAGATCAGCGCGCTGCACATTTTCGATCAACGCAATCTCAAGCAATTCCTGATTGTTCGCCTGCCGTGTAATCACCGGGACTGTCCGCAAGCCTGCTTTTTGGGCCGCCTGCCAGCGGCGCTCACCCGCAATGAGAGTAAACGTCCCATCGGGTTTGGGGGTGACGATCAGCGGCTGGATCACGCCATGCTCACGAATGGACGCGGCCAATTCCGCCAAATCCTCTTCCTTGAAATGAATACGCGGCTGGCGCGGGTTGGGCTGTATCGCCTCCACGGAAACTTGCTGCACGCCGCCAACATGCGAGCCTGTAGAAACAACAGGCGGGGTTTTCCCGCCAGTGGGAATAAGTGATTCCAATCCTTTGCCGAGACCTGTTCGTTGAGCCATGTAAAACTCCTCACATATAGACTCTAAAGTTTTTATAACCTTAGGGTCTTTTTTATCGGTTTACGTTAGCCGCTATTGCCATTCTGTTTGTTTACTTTACGAAGCGAAACAGAAAGATCATATTCAAATAATTCTACATCGGGGATTTTCGATGCAGCGAGATGTAAATCATTGGAAATCTCCCTTGCAATTATTATGCCCCTAACTTTTTGAGACGGTTCTGCTTGATTCGTCTCTATCCATGCCATATATCTCAACAGTTGACCAATAACCCGATCATATCCTTTAGACACCTTTAATTCAATAACAACATAATTATTGTGCTTATCCATTGCCAACAAATCAATGAAACGACCGCCAACAGGAAATTCTACGCCACTTATTCCTTCATCTTCATATAAATGAAGACCAAGTTCAATAATCGTTAAGTTCCGTGAGAGAAAATCCCTTAAGTCGCTCTCGTAAGCAAATCCTGTTTGTTGATATTCTCTTTCTGCTTCATCTTCGATTTCTTCAGAATTTCCTATCTGCTCAATCTCTCTTTTCTCAGGAGGTGATTTTACATATAAAGGTGGCGGATCATTTTCTTTCTCATATAATCTGAAATGCCCTCCATTGATTTGATAGAAAAGGTCGTCCTCGCCATTTTGATTCACATTGTAATGAACTCTGCTCGGCGCATTCACAGACATTTTTAAAAAATGGGCGGTAATTGTACCCATTTTTATTTTTGGGTAATTAGACTTAAACCATGAAACCACTTGATCTCTTGAAATCGTTTGCCCTTTTGCAATATTTTGGTCAGCGACAAAATCTTTGAATAGCAAGCGGACTGGTTTTTCATATTTCGACATGTTGATCCTTTTAGGGAAAAGCACCTAACTAAACTTTTAGCTCATGCGCCACCGCCTTAAGATCCTCCATCGTCAAATCTGGCAACTCTTCCAAGATTTCAACAGAATTGAGACCTGCTGCCTGTAACTCCAAAACATCAATCACGCGGATTCTCATTCCGCGAATGCACGGACGTCCACCGCATTGATTCGGGTTGACTGTAATTCTTTCAGTAAGATTCATGGTCGCCATTGGACACCTCTACAACAAAGTTTATCACCTAGAAATAACAATAAAGCGTGACTCACTAAACACCATCACTCTTCAACAACTCTTTCGCCAGCGCCTCATACGCCACCGCGCCGACGGATGTGGGCGCATACGCAGAGATCGGCAGTCCATACGAAGGCGCTTCTGCAAGACGGATACTGCGGGGAATGACGCTCTTGAATACCTGATCGGGAAAATGCTTGTTCACTTCGGTAACCACATCATTGGCAAGGTTGGTGCGGCTGTCGAACATGGTCAGCACCACGCCGCGCACGTTCAACTCAGGGAAGAGCAGGGAGCGCACTCGCTCGATGGTTTGCGTCAGTTGACCCAAACCTTCCAAAGCGAGGTATTCGCATTGCACAGGTACGATCACACCATCCATCGCCGCCATCAAACCATTGACGGTCAATAGCCCCAGCGAAGGCGGGCAGTCGATCAGCACATAATCATATTTGTGTGCGAGCGGCGCAATCGCTTTTCGCAAACGCATCTCACGCGCAAGCTCATCCACCAGTTCAACTTCCGCGCCAGCCAGTGACGGTGAAGAGGGAAGCAACGATAACTTAAGACGTTCATTCAATAAAACATAAGAAGCGATATTTACATCGCCAAGCAAAGCTTCATACGTGCCGCCCTGTACGCCAAGTTTATCCACACCCAGGCAGGACGTGGCATTGGCCTGCGGATCGAGGTCCACGACCAGCACGCGTTGTCCCAATTGTGCCAGGTATGCGCCGAGGTTAATGGTGGTCGTGGTTTTTCCAACGCCGCCCTTTTGATTCACAAGCGTATAAATCTTCGTCAAGATAAGACCTCCGTCAAACATTCTTCAATTTCCTGTGAAGTCGGAATTCCGTTCAATCCAATGCGCGTCACAGAGCGCGCCGCGAGTTGCGTTGCAAAGCGTGCCGCCTCCCACGGGTCACGCGTGTGATACAGCCGCACAAAAAACGCCGCCGCAAAAATATCACCCGCGCCTGTCCCATCCACCTCTTCCATCACAGGCGGACGAAAACGGCGGCGATCTCCATTCCAAAACAAAACCGAGCCCGCCGCCCCTTCCGTCAAACACAGGATGCGTGTATTGCGCGCCATCTCTTCGACTAATTCAAGATCGTGGTTGACATCTTCGACGCTCAAAACAACGGCTCCAGCGTGACGAAGGGACTGGTCGCTTGCATTCGCGTCCCAGGCAGTTGGCGACACCTGACCATTTTCGTCCCACGCGCGCATCCAACCTTGCGGAGTGATTCCCAGCAATGAGCCTGATAATTGTTCCGCCAAAGATGAATCCAACTCGCCTGCAATCGGCGCAAGATGGATGATCGGCGCGCTCCGCCAAACCTGCGGGATATGATCCAACAGAATTGGCGCGGCTTGGTGATGTAATATTTGCCTGCGTCCGTTTTCTGTTTTTATATTTTCAAAGGTCGTGCTGTGCTCAGCCGGGACGTTCACCATCGGAATCCCCTCCAACGCCCCCAATGGCGCGTTATCGCCGGATGATGTGACAATACCCACGCGCAATCCCAAAGCCCGCACAGTCAGCGCAGAGTAGGAAACTGTCCCACCCAACAACATACCCATCGGCGTTATGTCAGCGGCAATATGGCCAACGACAAGATAATCCACGGGTTGAAAAGGGGCAAGTTCAAGCATGAGGTGAATTATACCGTAGGGGCGAGTGAAAGGATGAACGCTCCGCGTGAAATATGAAGGATAAAAAAAGACCGCCTCACGGCAGTCCTTTTTACTCGTTTCTCGTTACTCGCTTTATTCTCTCGGCAGAATAACCACTTTGCGGTGCGGCTCTTCGCCTGTGCTTTCAGTGGTGACTGCGGGGTGTCCGCGCAGTTCAATATGGATCGTGCGACGTTCGCTGGCGGTCATGGGTTCAAGCGTGGCTTTCTTCCCAGTCTTGATGACCTGATCCACCATGCGCATGGCAAGCTGGCGAACCTGTTTATCACGGCGGTCGCGGTAGCCTTCCACATCCACCACCAATTGCACCCATTGCTGAGTCTGCTTGCCGACCATCAGCGAGGCGATGTGTTGAAATGCGGTCAATGTTTCGGCGTGGCGGCCAATGAGCGCGCTCAGGTTATCGCCGCGAATATCCACTTGAATGGTGCGGCGGTCATCTGTGCTGGATTCATCATAATGGGCGGAGACTTGCGCCTTCATGCCAAGATGATTGATCAATTTGGAAACAATGGCTTCCGTCGTATCCAAAACCGGGTCAGCCTCATGATTTTCAGCTTTTTTCACCATGACGGGCGCTGCTGTTTCCACTGGCGCTGGTTTCTTTTCAGCACGACGGGGCTTTGGCTCAGGTTTAGCTTCTGCCTTGATCTCTGGTCTGGCTTCCTTCGCTTTCGGCGTTGACTCTGCCCGTTTGGCAGGAGCAGGCTTGGGCTTAGGCGAAGCGGCGGGAACCACCTCCTCCCCAGGCGGCGGATTAACGGTCAAGCGCACACGCACCTGGCGTCCGCCGAGTCCGAATAATCCCTTACTGCCTGAATCCAACACTTCAACCGAAACGGCGTCTGCCGTCAGCCCCAGTTGAGATAATCCCTGCAAGAGGGCTTCTTCAACGGTTGGGGCAATGATCTCAAGCGTAGTTCTATCGCTCATGGTGCCTCCCTATTTTTTTGTGGAAGATTTTTTATTCTTGTTGCCGCCAGGTAAAAGATTGCTCCAATTGGCGCGTCCGGTTGCGGCGTATTGAACAATGCCCAGGACGTTGCTTACAATAAAATAAACCGCGATGCCTGAGGCAAAGTTCAACGCAAACCAGCCAAGCAGGAGCGGCATGTAAATACTCATCATGCCGGACATTTGAGCGCTTTGATCGTTGGGATTGGTTGACGTGGGCATGGTCAGCTTGGATTGGACGTATGTGGTCAACGCCACAATTACCGCAAGTAGCGGGAAACCATTGGGCAAAAAGGAAGTGTGAATTAGATTTTGCAGTATGCCTTCGGGGCGGCCTAAATCCATCCACAAAAATGTGCTATTGAGCGGGATGATCCCTTCCACATTCTGGAAGGGATATATTGCGCGCGCAAGTTTAAGCATGTCGAATGGAGTAACAGAAAGCGCGTGTGTGATGCTTTGATATAAACCGATAATGATGGGGAATTGAATCAGCGTCGGCAGGCAGGACGCAAAAGGATTGATGCCGCGTTCCTTATAGATACGCATTTGTTCCTGCGCGATCTTTTCCTTATCCTTTGCGTATTTCTTTTGGATCTCCTGCCATTCCTTGTCGTTCTGTAATTCCTGCATGGCTTGTGCGCCCTTTACCTGTGAGGCATTCAAGGGCCATGTAATTACTTTGATAAGGATGGTAAATAGAATAATCGCCAAACCAAACATGTGTGGACCATGCCCAAGCACGTCATAGATCCACACTAAAATATTGGTCATGGGGTTGATAATAATGGTATCCCACATGGGTCAGTTTCCTTATTTCTCTGGTGTGAACGTCCAGGCTTGCTTGCCTTGCACGTCATAGGCGGCAAGGACAAATTCAGCTTGATACGGCGCAACGAGGATCATATCACCCGCAATAATGGGTGTGGTGTATATTTTGGCACCGACTGTTTTTTCCCAGACGGTCTTCCCTTCACGGTCCAAGGCGACAAGAGTCCCCGCTTCTGTCGCAACGTATATTTGGTCGCCAACAATAACCAGACTTGCCACGATGGGACCGTCTGGCTGTACAACGTCCCAATTTTGGTCGCCGGTGGCAATATCCAGTGAATAGATTTTTCCATCCAGGTCCGCATAGTAAAGTGTTTCATTGTCAACAACGGGCGAACCCCAGATCCAATTTCCAGCAGTCGCTGCAACTTCATGCCGGCCATTGGATTGGATGAACTCCACTGTGGAAGCGAACGAGCCGACATAAACGCCATTGCTGCCAATTGCGGGACTGCTGGGAGCCGCGCCGCCCAGGTCAACGGGGTCGGCAACAGCGCCGCTGTCAATGTCAATGATGTGAAATTTATGGTCAAGGGATGTGACGTAAAGCGATGTGCCATCGGTGGATGGCGCCGCCCAGAGTGCGCCGCCCAATTCGATCGGGTCGGCGGCTTCCTTTCCATTCATATCAAGGATATATAGAAAGCCATCTGTATTGGGGGCATAGATCATGTCATTCAACACAAGGGGTGAAGCCAGCCATGCACCTTTGCCTTTGGAAAAAGGCTCAACCCATTTCTCTTTGCCTGTTGCCGGGTCGAGGCTGACAAAGGAATGCTTGGTACCCGCACTGCCGATTAAAAGTTGTCCATCATCAGTGAGCACAGGAGTTGCATAAAACAATAACTTACCATCAACTTCTGCGGGGTAGCGCCAGACTTCATTTCCAGTTTTCAGATCCACAGCGTACACAAGAGTACCGCTGGAAATATATGCGTGCTCTGCATCTGCGGCAAGCCCATGCCAGTTGTTGGCGGCAGGCGCCCCAGAACACGCACTTAAAACCAATGCGCCAAGCGCAGTCAACAAAAACAGAATCAATCGTTTTGTGTTCAATTTAGTCACTTCTCCTCATTAATCATAACAGCAAATAAACTGTCATGATAAATCGCTAGGGAACGGGGTCGTATCCGCCCGAATTGAACGGATTACAACGTAATACGCGCCAGGCCGCCATCAACGAACCTTTCAACGCGCCATGTTTATAAACGGCCTGATAGCCATAATGAGAACAGGATGGATAAAAACGGCAGGTATTGGCGGGCAGTCCTGGTGAGATCAGCATTTGGTATAAACGAATCAAAGCCAGCACAACAATGCGCGGCCAATTGACCAACGTACGCGGCATGTCACGCAAGCGCGGTTCGCTGGAATATTCATGCAAATGGACTTCTTCTTCAGGATTCATCCGCAGGGAGGATTTGGGCGCGCCGGAAGAGGTTATCCAACGCGGCACGGGTATCTTCCAAGGTGGCGGTTACAAGTGGTGGACGGGCAATCAGGATCATGTCCCAGCCAAAAGTGAAAGATGTCAGGTATGGTCGCAATGCCTCGCGCAAAAGCCGCTTGGCTCGGTTACGATGAATTGCGGTGCCTGTCGTCTTGCCTGCGATAACACCCACACGCACATGAGTGGACGTTTCACTGGCTTGCACAACTAACACGACAAGCGGGTGGGCATAAGACTTACCAATTCGCCGCACCCGCTTGAAATCTTCAGATCGGGTCAGGCGAAATTTGCTCTGCACCCGCGCCTCAATATGAATCTCTGCGCACTAAAATACGCAGAGACTTACCAACGAACCTTCTTTACATGCTCATTGGACCTAACAGTTAATTTATAGCGGCCGCGCAAACGGCGGCGTTTGAGCACGTTACGGCCATCTGCCGTGGACATGCGTTGTCTAAAACCGTGTACACGCACGCGGCGGCGGATCTTGGGTTGGTATGTTCTCTTAACCATTCGAAATACTTCCTTATTATGTAAAGATGATTGCAAACCCCATAGCAGGGAGTCAGCTGTCAGTTAGTTAGTGGCGCAAAATTATACCTCAATGGTTCTGATTCGGTCAATTTGAATTTATATCGGTTTTCCTCCCTGCATGGCTTTTGCAAAGTCCGGTTTGCGTCGCTCTGAGGGAGCAGGTCCGCCGCTATCGAAGAGACCCACAGCCGTTGTAGAGTCCCTATTCTTCCCTACCCCATATTTACACAGTCAGGAATTGTTTTCTTTTGTATAATAAAACTGTTCAAGGAGTTTACCATGTCAACCGATCACTATAAAAGCCTGTTCGAATATGCCCCCATCTCATTATGGGAGGAAGATTACAGCGGGATAAAACTGTTCTTTAACGAACTGCGGTCACAGGGCATTACAGATTTGAACAATCATCTCAACCAACACCTTGCAGATATTGACGCCTGTATGAAGCAAATCAAGGTCAAACATGTCAATGCCAAAACGCTGGAGATGTTCGGGGCAAAATCAGAAAAGGAACTGCTTGACAACCTGGGCACAATCTTTCGTAATGAAATGCGCCAGCATTTCCAAACGGAACTGCTGTCCCTGTGGAACAACGAGACAAGCTGGGCAGGTGAAGGCATCAATTACACACTTCAAGGTGAACCGCTTAACATTCGACTGCACTGGCAGATCCTGCCAGAATGTATTGAAACCTGGGATTGCGTAATGGTTGCCATCGAAAATATTACCTCCCTCAAAAAAGCAGAAGCACGCTTTCAGCACCTCTTTACCTACGCCCCCATCTCACTTTGGGAAGAGGATTATCAGGGCATCCGGAAATTATTTGGAACATTACAGGCAGATGGAATTACAGACCTTAAAGCGCATCTCGCCAGACACCCGGAACTGGTCGACCAATTTATGGGCATGATCCGTGTCCTCGACATTAACCTGAAAACGCTCGAACTCTTCGGGGCTTCATCAAAAGAGGTTTTGCTTTCCAATCTCGACAAGATTTTTCGCGATGAAATGCGTCAACACTTTGCAAGCGAACTTGTGGATATGTGGAATGGAAAAACCAGCTATGAACGCGAGGGAATCAACTATTCGCTTTCAGGTGAACCTATCAATGTACATCTGGACTGGCGTCTCATGCCCGGGCACGAGAAGGATTTTTCCTGGGTATTGGTTGCTCTTCAGGACATCACCGCGCGGAAAAAATCAGAGGACTATCTGCGTTACCTCGGCACGCATGATGTTATGACAGGCTTATACAACCGCGCCTTTTTTGAAGAGCAAATGCTCAAACTTGCAAACTCGCAGGACGAAGTCAGTTTCATCATGGCTGACCTGGACGGCTTAAAACGAGTGAATGACACAGATGGGCATCAAGCAGGAGATAACATGATCCGACGCGCCGCGGAGGTGTTGAAAACTGTATTCGATCAGGGTCAGGTCGTTGCCCGTATCGGCGGAGATGAATTCATTGCGATCCTGCACAACGAGCAAGCCGCGCAGGAATTCATTGAGCGGATTCCCACTTTGGTGACGCTCAACAATAAGTATTATCAAGGTCCAGAACTAAGGCTTGCATTAGGCACAGCAACCCACAGAAAAAATGAAACACTTGAAAAAACCTTCACCCGTGCAGATCAAGCCATGTATACAGATAAGGCAAACCATTACCGAGACAGCCAGTCCGCTCAAGACAGGAGAACAAACAGCAAGTAATTCACCTGAATAAAACGGGCTTTAATTTGTTATCACCACAGGCTTGCGGCACAAAAGTCTGTGGTGATTTTTATGGGGTGGATCATTGGGCGAAGTACTTATCCCATACTCTTTGTTTGGCAGACTCTTCAACAAATGAAGATTCAAACGCGTACCGATTGCAAGCGGCAATATCGTCCATGCTCATTCCCAGAATCTCGTGAGCAATACGATACTCATTATTTACATTCGTCTCCAACACTTCGGGATCATCTGAATTAATGGTTACACGCAAACCAAGATCGAAGAGTTTTTTCAGCGGATGCGCTTCAATCGTTGGCACGGAATTGGTTAGGTAATTACTCCATGGATTAACTTCAAGTGTGATATTGCGTTCCCTGATTAATTCAATGACTTTCATGTCTTCGATACTATGAATGCCATGACCGATGCGGTCAGGCTGAAAAACGTGGATGGTATCCCAAACCGCCGAGGCAGGCGTATCTTCGCCAGAGTGGATGGTCACTTTCAAACCTGAATCCTTTGCCTTCAAGATCGGCTTCACAAAATTGCTCATCGGATAAAGCAGTTCCCCATCGGCAAGGTCAACGGCTTGAATATGCTGCCTGTTGCGAATTGCCCAATCTACGGTTTTGACACACGAGTCCGCGCCCATGCCGCGTGATGTAATGGCAATGATGCCAATTGCCATGTCAAACTCTGTTTCGGCGCGTTCCTTTGCACGCAGGAGAGCTTCCAGAGATTCATCCCAATCGAGGTTGTGACCATGAAATGCCCAGTCAGGCGAAAAGCGGACTTCAAACAATTTTATATTTTGCCGCGCACAATCTTCAAATAATTCCCATGCGATACGCTCCACTACGGCAGGCGAAGTGATGCTGTTTTGAAAAATAGCGAAGGCATCCAGCACGGCTTGCAGATCGCGCAATTGGTCAAAGACTTTTACGCGCTTATCCAAGTCACGGACTTCATACGCGGGTAATTTCAAATTATATTCACGCGCCACATCAATAATGGTCTGCGTGCGGATCGAGCCTTCAAGATGGCAATGGATTTCGGTCTTGGGGATGTCGTTATATTTTGGGTCGAAGTTTTTCATCGGAACCTGCTTGCAGACAGTAAACGATGGACGGTTGACCGTGGATGACGGTCTGCAGTCTACCATCCACGGTCTCTAAATTTTACCCGCTTCCCAAGGTCAGCGCGATTTGCAACAAAATATTTGCGCCGTTCACACAATCCTCCCATTTTGTTAATTCGCGCGGCGCGTGGCTGGCTCCATCCACTGAAGGGACAAAGATCATGCCGATGGGACAAATCCCATTCAAAGATTGCGCATCGTGGATCGCACCAGAAACAAGCGACATGTGGGTTAAGCCCAAAGTATCACACGAATTCATAAAAGCCTGTTGCATATTTTCACTCATCGCGCTCGGGGCATGTCCGCCAAGGAATTCAATCCGCAGATCCAGCCTAAAACGTTCCGCTTCCAACTTTGCGCACTCGATCAACGCGCCATCCAACTCCGCAAATTGATCCGCATCGGGTGAGCGAAATTCAAGCGACACATCCACACGCAATGGGACAATATTAAAAACGCCGGGCGCAAAATCCATCTTGCCGATATTGACAACACAATTTGGAAAATCACGCATCACGATCTCACGCGCTGCAAGCGTGAATGCACTCGCCCCCAGCCCCGCATCCAAACGGTCTTCCATCAATGTTGAGCCTGCATGGTCAGCGCGCCCAATAAAACTTAAACGATACGAGCGAATCCCCACAATGGCAGTAACGACTCCAATATTAAACCCTGCACGCTCCAGCCGTTTTCCCTGTTCAATGTGCAATTCCAAATAACCAGCCAACGATCCTTTTGAACGCGCGGCCTTGAATATCCCTGCTTCGGATAAGCCCGCGCGATTCATGCCCGCGATTAAATCCTCGCGCCCGCCACGCGGATTTTTCAAAGCCTCTGGATGAAGACGACCAGCCAGCGCCGCGCTCCCAAGCAGGCCGACGAGCGTACCTTCTTCATCCGTGAAGTCAATCGCTTCCAACTTAACCCCAAGCTTGATCCTGTTTTCTTTGACAGTTCTCAACACCTCGAGAGCCGCCACCACGCCAAGCGCGCCATCGAAGCGCCCGCCATTGGGGACAGAGTCAAGGTGCGATCCCAATAAAATAGTCGGCGCATTTTTATTGTTACAAGCCAATAATGCGGAATGATTCCCTGCTCCATCCATGTGAAATTCCAAGCCGGAATTTTCGATCTCGGTGCGTAACCAATTCCGCGCGGCGAGATGCGCTTCGCTAAAGGTGACACGGCTCACGCCGCCATCGCCCGTCGCGCCGATCAATGCCAGGTGGATAAACGAATCATGCATACGGTTCGCATTGACGCGCAGGGTTGAAAAAGATTCGGTCATGTGATGAGTCTCCGTTTCCCCAATCATACTGCAAGAAATTAATCAAAAAAGGAGTCAAACCTCTGTGGCTCGACTCCTTTTTTGGTCTTGCATCGTTTACTTGGTCTTGATATTGATGGTCTTCGGGCGGACTTCTTCAGCCTTGGGAAGGGTGATGGTGAGGATGCCGTTTTCGAATTCGGCTTTAGCTTTATCCGCGATGACATCAGTGGGCAGAGCAAGCGTGCGCTCGAACATGCCCCAGCGTTGTTCGCGAAGGTGATATGCCTTTTCCTTCACCTCTTCCTTTTCCTTGGTTTCGCCCTTAATTGTGAGCGCTTCGCCTGTGACGTTGATCTGCACATCATCAGCCTTGACACCGGGAATGGCGGCTTTGACGACGATCTCATTATCGGTCTGGTACATATCCACGGCGGGCGCAGACCAGTGACCATCGTTCAGGCGGAGCGGTCGCGTGAAAGCGTCATCGAAGAGGCGATCCATGGCATCGCGCAAGGTCATCATCTCTCGAGCGGGTTCCCAACGAATTAAGTTTGACATAGGTACCTCCTTTTGGATTGGTTGGTTTGAACTTACATGCTTAATTTAAAACGCCCGCGTTAAAAAAACGTAGGCGTTCCGTACTCATTTTGTTAGAAATTTTGATTTATTCTTTTGCGCGTTTGTAATCCACAAAGCGATAGCCAACTCCGCGCTCGGTGAGGATGTACTTGGGATCGGCGGGGTCTTTTTCCAATTTCTGGCGCAGGTAGTTGATGTAGAGGCGGACATAGTGCGGCTCGTCGCGGTATTCATAGCCCCAAACTTTTTGGAGCAATTGATCGTGCGAAACCACCCACCCTGCATTTTGCACAAGGTGAAAGAGCAGGCGATATTCGGTTGGGCGAAGTTTTACGAGTTTGCCTTCGAGCCAGATCTCGCGGCGGTCAAAATCTATTTTGAGTCGTTTGTCAATTTCGAGCAGACCATGCATGGAGCCGGTCGCGCCCTCCGTGCGGCGTAACACGGCTTTCACACGGCTGACCAACTCGCGCGGACTGAACGGCTTGGTGACGTAATCATCAGCGCCGCCTTCAAGCCCACGCACACGGTCGTCCTCTTCGCCTTTGGCTGTAAGCATAATGACAGGCACATTGGTGATCTCACGGATGGTTTCAAGCACTTCAAAGCCATCCAGGTCGGGCATCATCACATCGAGCAAAATAAGGTCGGGGGTGACATCACGCAATTTTTGGATGGCTTGCTTGCCATTAAATGCTTCACTTACCTGAAAGCCATCATGCTCGAGATTCATGCGGATGAAACGCACCATGCGCTCTTCATCATCCACAACGAGAATGCGGCGGCGTTCGACAGAATCGGGCATGCCTACTCCCTCACAAAGCCGATGATCTTTTCTTCATCGGCGCTTTCAAGGACTTCGATAAAATTCACTTTGGCCAGGGGCCATATAACTTTGACAACGTTATTATTAATATAGTGCAGGTCTTTACCGTCACGCTGGCGCGGATTCGAAACCGTAATAATACTATCTGTGGATTTGGGCAATTCATCCACTTCACCAGTAATGGCTGTTTCGCCCGCAATATGTATGATGACAGAATATGCCATGACAGACTCTCTTTTCTTATAGGTTCTTGACTAAAACCTGCAGCTTCAACTTTCCAAGTGCAACGATGTCACCATGATTAAGCACCTGCTCAACATTGGAAACAAGACGCTTTCCGTTGATGTACGTGCCGTTGGCTGATCCCAGGTCAATAAAAATGATGCGACCGCCGTCGCGCTTGATAACCGCATGAAGACGCGATACGCCCGCCGCGTAGGCTTGATAGGGTGAGAGGTCAATATCGGGCATAATGGGCTGACCTTCGCTCACACGCCCCATTGTGAATTCATTTCTCACAGAAAGCGGAAGCACCTGCCCGGTATCCAGCAAATGCAGGCTTCCCCATGCGTCACTGCCGTCAAACTGTTGGTATGTATCGTCCTTGGGTATGCGCTCATTGACTTTTTCAAATTGCTGTGTCGTGATATTTTGGGTGGTAAGAGTATCCCTGCCAACCAATTGAGATCCGCATTCTGCGCAAAACATGGCGCCAGCCATATTGGATTGTTTACAATTGGAACAAATGATCATTTTATTTCTCCTTTACGCCACCCAATAAAAGTGCGCGGGTACTGTATTTAACATCTTTATTTCCACTTGCGCTCCAGGCATGCATTTTTTCAAGGTTATCAGCTTCGAACAAGGCGGTTTTGGCAAGTGTATGCTCACCTTTTGAGAGTAGGTGAGTTGCAAGGTTTTGTAAGTGGCGTGCGGCAGCATCAAATTGACCGGCATCCGCGGCGGCGCGGGCGCGCTCCTGCATTCGGTACAGCGTCAAACGTGAAAGCGCACTCAGGATACGGGCTGGAGGTGGTTCAGGGGAAGGATTGGAGTGAACTTCACGCATGAAATTTAATCGAATGGGAGGAATGGGCGTGGGCCGCGCTGTAATGGAAATCTTCAGCGAACCGTTTAAAAGCGTAAGAACATCCTCGACCAGGGCGGAAGGATCGACAACAAATTCAAACAGCACCTGCAGGGAAGTTTCCCGCAAAATCGGGCCAAGTCTGATTTTAGGCTCGACTGCAATGGCGCTGCCATCAGGCTGCAGGCGAAATACATAATTGATTTTCACGTATTCCTGCTCTTGAAATTCAAGAACGACATCATCCGCATAGGTGCTGATGAGCGCATTGAATTTATCCACAAGTAGGCGTTGAATATCCTTGGGCTTTGAGATATACGCGGAAGAGCCGCCTGTTTTGCTGGCAAGTGCATCGAGAAAAATGTCGTTCCACTCGTTGCCGATCCCCATGCCGCTGATGCCAATATTCTGGGCGGCAGCTTCTTCGGCAAGGTCCAGACAGGCTTGTTCATCTCCGTATGTTTGCCCATCGGTAAGCAATATAATGTGGTTAACACGCGAGGGGTCAACTGTGCGGCGCACTTCCTGCAAGCCAGCCTTCAAACCATTATAAATTTCGGTCGCACCCGATGTTTGCATCATCTGAATGCGGCCTTCCTGTTTCTTTTTATCGGAACTGAACGCTGCAGGAATAATGACTTCGGCATAATCGCTAAAAGCGACCACACTGAAGACATCCTCCGCGCGTAAACTGCGCAGCAATTGAATGGCGGTGGCTTTGACCATATCCATCTTATCGCCTTGCATGGAAGTGGAACGATCCAGCACAAGGCAGATGTTTAGCGGGGGGGACGGGAGGCTTTCTTTTTCTTCACGCGGGGATACTTCAAGGAGCATGTAGATCAATTGCGGCTCGCCCAGTCTCACAAGGTTTGGACGGCTGAATAGCGCCTCATGCTTTACGACTGAATTGGCATTAATCTCTGGCGGCAATGTGGCATCATATAAATTACGGCGTCTGGGATTCGAGAGAACTTCGTAGGCTTGCTGTATTTCAAGGAATAATTCTGTTTCACCAGCGGCAATATTTTTATCCGGATGCAATCGTTGAGCCGCCTCGAAATAGGAGCGTTTAATTTCCTCTTGTGAGGCATCACGAAAGACACCTAGAATGGCGTAATAATCCGGGCTGTTTGATGGCATGGTTATCCAATCATCTGTGCGAGAACAACTGTAATATTATCAGGACCGCCAGCCGCATTGGCGGCTTCAACCATATTTTGACATGCGCGGTGAAGGTTGGGCGCATCAACAATTAAACGATGAAGGTCTTTATCGCTGACAACGCCCCATAGACCGTCACTGCATAACATAATGTAACCACTTTGCGGGAAGGGGATGGTGAATATGTCTGCTTCGAGCGCCTCACCCTGACCCAATGCGCGAATCAACACATTGCGATGCGGGAAGTTCGCGGCTTCGTCTTTGCTAAGGTGTCCGAGTTCCTCAAGTCGCTTGACCAGTGAATGGTCGCGGGTGATCGGCTCGATTCTTCCATCAGGATAAACAGAATAAGCGCGACTATCCCCCACGTGTGCAATCGTCACCTGTTGTCCCAAAACAAGTACAGCTGTAACCGTGGTGCCACTGCCCGGCGCTTCACGCTGGACGTATTGATGCGCTTCCATGATCGAGGTTTCCATTACTTCTTGCAATGATTCTTGAAGGACCTGTGTAGGCAAATTATAAAGATAGGAATGAAATTTTTTGGTGATGTTGCCGCCCATAATACGCACAGCGGCATTGCTTGCCACTTCTCCAAACTGATGCCCGCCCATGCCATCTGCAACAATATACAACCCGAAAGGAATGCTGTCTCCGCCCCCGGAGATGGTGGAGGTAATCGCAAGCAGGCTATCTTCATTATGTTCGCGTTGTTTCCCAACAGACTGTCCCACACTGGCAATAAGCTGCTTCATTTCATACTTTAAGTACTGGTTCGACAAAATGGAATTGATCTGCTGGTCTGAAAGCGGCGCGGTAACAGCCAAATCAACCGGCTTCTGTTGCACAGGTTGATCCTTTGTTTTAGTTTTTGTTCCGAATAGTTTTTGAACTAGGTTTTGAAAAAAATCAGCCACGGGAGCTCCTTTTAGGCGAATAAAGCATAAACGTGATGGTCTGTTGAGCCAAAATAAACAATATCGTCAAGAACCACTGGCGAGCCTGTAATCGCGGCTTTCGATTCAAACTTCCAGCGCAGGCGACCGGTGCGGTATTCAAGACAATACAAGCAGCCATCCACAGAACCGCAATAGATGGAGTCCTTATAAATGACAGGTGAACTGCTCACTTGATTCTCGGTACGGAAACGCCAGATCTCCTTTGCGTTGCGCGCATCTACACAATAAATAAAGCCATCAGCCGCGCCGACAAAGACATAATCATCTGCAAGCGCGGGGGACGAAACAGAACCTTTGCCCAGACGGAACTTCCAAATAGCCCACCCATTCCCTGTATCCAGGGAATAAAGGGAACCATCCACGGATGAAAAATACACTGACTGCCCCTTGCTGATCGAAGAGGAAGTGACCGCGCGCTTGGACTGAAAGCGCCACTTCAATTCACCGCGAAAATCAATGGCATAGAAGCTGCCTGCCTCGTTGCCAACGAAAATTAATTCATTTGCAACCAACGGCGAGGAATGGATCGGACCATCTGTGGCAAATTTCCATATTGCGCGTCCGCTGTTTACGTTAACGGCGTGCAGGTCCTGGTCATCTGAACCGAAGAAAATATGCCCATCTGCGATACGCGGCGAGGAATATATCTTCCCATCTGTATAATACGTCCACACCACTTTACCATTACGCACACTGACCACATGCAAGCGTTGATCTTCCGAACCAAATATTACATTATTATCATGAACGATGGGACGCGTAACAATTCCGCCCTCGGCGGCGTACTTCCATTGAAATTGTCCGTCCGCCGCATTTAAAGAATATAAGTTGTTGTCGTAACACCCAATAAATAACGAGCCTTGATGCAGGATTGGCGTACCGCGTATTTCGTCTTCGCACTTGAAAGACCAGAGCGGCTTAATGCCGCCGCTGGAAACCGGCAAAGTCGAAGCGATCTTTGAGAGAGCGCCCGTCTTGCGCGCCACATTCATCAACGCATCCTTCATGGCGTCCGCATTGGGGAAACGGTCTGCGGGGGTATATTGCAAAGCGACATTAATAACCGCTTCAAATTCGCTCGAAACATTTGTGTTGATGCGACGTACCGGGCGCTCTGCAAAAGAGAATGGCGGCTCCAGGCGCGGGTCCCGCCGCGTAATGGTGTGATGCAAAGTGGCGCCCAACGAATAAATATCCGCAAGCGGAGTGGCTTCGCCGCGATACTGTTCGGGAGGCGAATATCCCTCAGTGCCGATCATCGTCCCTTTTTGCCCGCTTTGAAAAGTCTTCGCAATACCAAAATCCACAAGCACTACATCACCATTGTGATTGATCATCACGTTGGAAGGCTTCATATCACGAAAGATGACCGGGTCTGGTTTATGGGCATGTAAATATGACAGAACATCGCATAACTGGATCGCCCAGCTGACGATTTGATCTTCAGGCAGGAACCCATTTGTATCCCCGATCACGGTTTCAAGGTCTTTGCCGTGGATAAATTCCAAAACAAGATAGGAACGATCATTCTGGGTGAAATAATCGTAAATACGCGGAATGGCCGGATGGTTGAGCGTGGCAAGCATATTTGCTTCACGCTCAAAATTCTGGACAATGGTTTGGCGCACAAGCGGATCAGGAGCGGCGTTGATCATCTCTTTCACAGCAACCAACTTCACCACATTGGGAAAATGTAAATCACGGGCGCGATAAACCGACCCCATGCCGCCCACCCCGATCACGTCCTGAATTGCGTAACGGTTAACCAGTGATATACCAGACTGAAGCTGTTGGCGGGGAACAGAGTTATCCTCTGAGGCTGAACCGATTGGTGAGGTGATATTTCTTGTTTCCAGAAAGGGCTCCTGCGCAATAAAGCGAATTTCTTGAATTATAGTGTGCAGAGTGGGATTTGCAAATACCAGACAATTGCAGTTTTTTAACTAAATCGGCTTGCGGAGAAATGCTTTCTACGGCAAAATAAAAGAACTGTGAAAATTCTTGCAATTAGTGACCAGGTCGTCGAACGTCTATATGCGCTTTCGTCCAGCGGTCATTTTCAGAATATAGAGCTCATCCTCGGCTGTGGAGATATGCCCTACGCATATCTGGAATATCTGGTGACCATATTGAATGTGCCGATGTTCTACGTGCCGGGCAACCATGACCCGCGCTCAGAAAAAGCCCGCGCCGAGGGCGGAATCAACCTTGACCTGAAAATTGTGCGCCACAACAAATTTCTGATCGGCGGCTTCGGCGGTTCCATCCGCTACCGTCCCGATGGTATCAATCAATATAGCCAGTCTGAAGCCTACTTGCGGGCATTCAGACTGCTCCCCCGTTTATACCTTAATCGTATGCAATACGGGCGCGCATTGGATATTCTCATCAGCCATTCTCCCCCGTTTGGCATACACGATGACTCAGACCCGGCGCACCATGGATTAAAAGCCTTGAACTGGCTGATCCACATTGCACAACCCCGCTACCTCTTCCACGGACATACTCATTTCTACAAACGCAACCTATCCAGTCCGGAAACCACGATTGGCATTACAAAGATCATGAATGTCTATCCTTATAAAACAATTGATGCAAGCCATTAACAAGCCGTCATAATCCGACGGAAAAGCGAGATTATAAAACCATGTCAGAAGAACTCAATTCCCGTGTACGCGCAGACTTTGGCAGAGCGCGCTTCAAATCCTTTATCAACCAGGCGCTCTCCGTGCTTTCCGGTCAACCCACCAAATTACTTTCCTATGATGAAGTCAAAGAGAAACTACATATTGGCGGTCCCATCTATCGGGGCGTAAAAACCATCCGCGTAGACCAGATCGCGGGCAGCCTGAACCGCTATCACGAATTTGACCGCGCCTTCCTCCCAAAGGATGACCAGCTCGCCAGCCGCTGGCAAAAAGTTGACCGCGCCTTTTATCAGGAAATCAATCTCCCGCCTGTGGTGCTTTATAAAGTAGGTGATGTTTATTTCGTTGTGGATGGGCACCACCGCGTTTCAGTGGCTCGTGAGCAGGGACAGGAATTCATCGAGGCGGAAATTCGTGAATGTGCCACACGAGTCAACCTCACTCCCAACATCAAAACCGAAGACCTTGAAATCCTCGGTACAAAAGTTAACTTCCTCGAACGCACTGCGCTGGACGACATCCGCCCGGATGCCAACATCAAATTGACCATCCCGGATGGCTTTGAACGCATGTTGGAGCATATCGCCGTGCATCGTTATTTTATGGGTCTCGACTTTCTACGCGACATCTCCGAGCAGGAGGCTGTGGCGCACTGGTACGACAAGGTTTACATGCCCATCGTTGAAGTCATCCGCAGGAGCAACATCTTAAAAGATTTCCCCGATAAAACCGAAGGCGACATGTATATGTGGACACTCGACCATCAGCATTATTTATCCGAGGAACAGGGCAAACCGCTCCAGCCGCCGCACGAAGCCGCAAAAAAATTTGTTAAGAAAGGGAAATAGACCTGATGTCTGATTTGCATCCACTGGCTGGAGTCTATGCCGCGGCAGTCACTCCGCTAAAAAGCGATTCAACATTCGACCTTGAAGCTGTTCCTGTTTTCTTACGCATTCTCGCCGCCCGGGGATGTCACGGCGCACTCTTCTTCGGCACTACTGGTGAGGGTCCGTCCTTTTCACCAAAAGAACGCGAAGTGTTGATGCGATCTGTGCGAGTCTATCGTCAGCAGATTCCTGGATTCAAATTGCTCGCAGGAACAGGAACCCCC
>DYDH01000393.1 GCA_020717985.1 Herpetosiphon sp.
TCCACGATGTCGTGGCACATTTTTTTGTCTACGATGTCTTGGCACTTAACAGTTAAACGCCACGGAACGCCACGCCAGATTATTGCCTCGGCATGTTCGATTCACCACGCTACTCAGATTCTCTCGCTTTACCATGAGCATGGATTAAAGGCGGAGATTCTGCACAGCAAACTCGGGTTAGAAGAGCGTATGCGTGTTGAAGCAGCCCTGCGGCAAGGTTTAACTGATGTCATTGTACAGGTTCAAATGCTCGGGGAGGGATACGATCTTGGCACACTCTCAGTCGCTGCGGTATTTCGACCTTACCGAAGCCTCTCGCCATTTATTCAGTTCGTAGGTCGAATTCTACGACTTGCAAATCCTGTAGCAGGCGGCGCAGCGAGTAACAAAGTCTATGTTGTCTCGCATGTGGGATTGAATGATGAACGATGGTGGGGCGATTTCCGCAACTTTGACAAGGAAGATCAGACTCTCTTCGCTGAAATATTGGAGGCCGAAGAGGAGATCGAGCCAACAGAAGGGACGCCTCGGCTGACCTTACGGCCTTTCATGCGAGTATTGAATGAAACAGTAGAAAAATATGTCCAACAGACATACCTCACCGAAATAAATGACACCATGGTGACCCAGTTCATGGAAACAATTCGAAACAGTGGTTTTGATCCTTTAGAATTCGGTTTATCAGAAGAAATGGTCAAAATGCGGCTCCAACTTTCCGCTGCCCTGCATCAAGAGGTAGTTCCATTTGTACCACCAGTTCAGCCTCAACGCCGTAAAGAGGCCATGCGAATAATGGTGGCTCAGGATGCTCGTTCGATTGCAGATGTTGTAATTAACCGGCTTGGACTGAAACACGCAGGTAAAGACTTGGTTGCGAAATATCCGGGCCGTGGACCACACAATGCTGCAGTGCTCATCACGCTTGCTCAGAAAGCTCAGAATGAAGAAATGGGTGTCGAGTCACGCCAACGTGACACAGCTTCAGTAGAACAGTTCGAGTCTGCCCATGCTGCAGCAGCAAACATCGCTGACCGTATGACGGCAATGGCAAAGAAGAAGCTTGGGAAATAAGATAACTATGGCTCGTAAACTCAAAGCATTGCTGAAAAAGCACGAGGTTCAGGTTGCTGAACGTAAAAGAACTTGCAAAAACTCTGGAGCAGTAATTGTAAAAGGGGAGGTGTGTTTGGTGGTCTGGGATTCCCAGTTCGACCACAAGCCTTATTCCCGCGAAATAGCTTTACAAATGATTTCGGATGCCCGGCAAGCACTCGATATGATAGAAAACGCTCTCAAATGAATAAAACCCGCAGATTCTTGGGGAAGACATTCATTTGAACGTAACACCGTTTACTGAATTGCCAACAACCGGCTTAACCTGAGAGCGAGGAACGCGGCGGCGCTGCGCGAAAAAGGTCATTGGCGCGCCAGGTTAGCCGGAGCGTTGAAACCCTACTGAAAACTAGTCGTACCTTTTAAGGAGACCACTATGCCCAAGACTACAGACGATTTAGGTCACGCGCCGGAAAATCCAATCCCAGCCAATACAAGTTGGGACAGCAAACATGTTTTGCTCTACCTCTTTGTCGCGCTTGTTTTCTTTGCAGCTCTGTTGTTATCTCTTACGATTTCCGAACCCAAAGAGCTAAAGGATATTCTACGCGATATAGCCATTGCGGTCGGCCCTGTTTGGATGCTAGGACTTTTATACCAACACTTCTTGTTCAAAGAAATCCGGCTTGCATCGTCGCAAGCGTCTGCAGATGCTTTACTGCGACAGACTCAACCGCTAATAGACAGCATTAAAGCGTCTGCGCGTGAGGTTCAAACAGAAGTTGAAAACATGATGCATCTTCGTGAGCTTGGCATACAAAGAGCCTTCCGCACGCGCAAAGACGCCATGCCTCTGGTATTGCATTGGTTGCGTGCCGAAAAGGCTGAGATCGCGATAGTAGGCACATCATTGCGTGGCTTTTTCTGGGAGGAAGTCGGTGATCCAGAAGTTGCCGAGATATTCAAAGCTAAGGCGAAAGAACAAAATAGATCGCTGAAATTCAAGATTATTCTTACTCATCCAGCTTTCTCTGATCTTCGCCAAAAACTTGAACGCCTTCATCGCCCAGAAGACTTTCAAATCAGCATGGAAATTCGAGAATCGGTTGAACGATTGCTCGAATTTGGGATAAAGCCAGCAGAAATCCACTTTGCTCGGGCAACCCCAACCTGTTTCGCGATAAAAACAACTTCATACATGTTGATCAATCCATACCCGATAGAGAATCAGGCTCTTGCGTCTTTTTGCATTATCGTCGGTAACGACGAAGGTCGTAACCAGATATATTCATCCTTTGCTGAGAATCATTTTGTTTTTGACAGTGCAAATTGTACAAGACTTGCCGGTGGCACGCCCGGGGATATCGACAGGGTATTTTCTGAAACCCTTGAGCATTTGGGTGCCTATGCACCCCCTGACCATGGGAAAGCTCACCGATAAGTGCAAAGCTCAGGCAAAGCTCAGGGGTCACCCATTAAAAGGCCCTTTGTCAAGGAATAGACTTCACCGCTCAGGGAAATTGATTTTTCCCTTGCAAAGGTTCGGCCTGCGATCTGACTCTTGCCTGTTGTCACTGACCGCCTTAAAGGAGCCACCCGTTGTCGGGTTAATGGAGCCAGTAAAA
>DYDH01000394.1 GCA_020717985.1 Herpetosiphon sp.
CACATAGAAGGCGGCAAAGGCTCCCAAAAGCATTTGCCCTTCGACGCCCAGATTAAGCACACCGCTTTTTTGCCCGAAGGTTTCGCCAATCGCCGCAAATAGATAAGGGGTGGACAGGCGAATTCCAGATGCCAGAATGCCGATCAAAACAGTGGTAGTAAAAAGATCGGAAATCATGAGCCTGCCTCCGCTTGCTGGATTTGTTTATCACCCGCTCCCGCAGGGGACGGCGGAGAGTCATTCTCACGTTTGGCAACTGCTTCCCGCCTGCGCTGGCGTCGCTTGCGTATGATTTCACTGCTGACGACAAAGACGACCACCAGCCCGTTCAAAGCTGTGATCAGAGCCGAAGGGACTTGTACCACCCGTTGCATTTTGTTTGCGCCGACCAACAGCGCGCCAAACAAAATCGAAGCGGGAATGGTCAGAATCGGATGCAAGCCCCCGAACAACGCAGCAACGATCCCATTGAATCCGGCGCTTCCCGTAAAGCCTGAGGAGGAGCCATCAGTAATCATGCGGTAATTCACACCGAATACCTGGGTCGCGCCAGCCAATCCCGCAAAAGCGCCGCTAAGCAAAAGGGCAAGAACCATGTAACGCTGAACCTTGATGCCCGCGTAACGCGAAGCGTGTGGATTCTGTCCCACCGCGCGGATACGATAGCCGAGCGTGGTGCGCCACAATAGGATGTAAACCAAAATGGCAAGGATAACGGCGATCAAAGCGCCGAGATGTAACCGAGTGGGAGCCAAACGCGGCAGGCGGAAAATTTCCTCCAGTCGCGCAGTCTGGGGAATTTGCGAAGCCAGTTGAGCCTGAGCGGGATCAATCATCGGTCCGCGCAGGAGGAAGTTCATCAACTGGACGGCGATGGCGTTCATCATCACCGTGCTTAGGATTTCATTGACGCTGAAATATGCTTTGAGCACGCCAGGAATGCCGCCCCAAATTGCCCCGCCCAAAAATCCCGCGAGCATGGAAAGGGTGATCGTCAACCATCCGGGAAGTCCGGTGAAATTCAAACCAATCCACGTGGCAAGGACAGCGCCAATAATCATCTGACCTTCACCGCCAATGTTGATCACATCGCCGCGAAAAGAGATGCAGATGCCCAGCCCAACCAGAAGCAAAGGCGTTGCCTTGACCAGTGTTTCGGCAAAAGCATTGGAACTGCCAAAGGCGCCATCCCAAAGCGCGGCATACGCCACGATGGGATTGACTTTGAGGAAAAGAAGCATCACTGCCCCCACAGCGAGCGCCGCAAGCGTGGCAATAACCGGCAGCAAGGCGTCAAAAAGGGTGTCTAGTTTTTGTCGCATCAGGATATCATTCTCCTAAGAGTCAGGTTTGATATTCAGAACACAAAGAGTGACAAGCGGGTTAACTCCACGCCTGCGCCAAACTCAAATGCAAAAACGAATCGTCAAAGATATTCACGCCCAACGCAAGGGGCAGATTGTTTTTTTCGTAAAATATGGTCTGTAATTGCAGGATCGGCCTGCCTGCCTCGCCGCCCAGAAATTCCTGAACCTCGGCTTCCATCACAACAGAACGAATGTCTGTCATCACATATGTAATTTTTTGGTGAAAGTATAGGTCAAAGATATCACGGATATGAAGTTTGCCGTCGATGGTCTCCAGCGGCTCACAAAGTAAAGAAAACGGAATCGCATTATCCGCCAAAATGACCGGCTGTTGGTCGGCATAAAACAATCTTCGCAGGCAAATCAATTCCTCCCCCGCTTCCAGCGCCAGTATCAGCGCTTCTTTTTCTGTGGCAGGTCTGCGTTTAATGGAGAGAAATTGAATGGATGGATTGTAACCATTACCTGAAACCAACTCCGCCAAGTCCCACAAATTCCCAAAGTGGGCGCTGGCCTCACGCACATGTTCATTGACATACGTACCATCCCCCTGTTTGCGAAGGATAAATCCGTTGGCGGCCAGTTTTGCCAGTGCAGTTCGAATCGTAGCGCGGCTTACCCCCAACTCCTCAGACAACTCGCTTTCCGAAGGTATTCGGCTTCCAGGCAAATAACTACCATCCCAAATTCTTTCCTGGAGGATTTCGTCTACCTGATCTACGGCGGATTTTGATTGAATGATACGCATGATTTTGTGTAATTATCAATTGGCAGTCGTCTGACGTTTATTCATTTGTATCATATTTCACATATATTTTCAAGAGCCAATTTTACAGAGAAGTTGTCTGACATAAAAGCAATCGTGCTGCGTGTTTCGTAAATTTTCAAAACGAAACACGCAACACGTTAGAGGCTACCAAGTATCACTTAGGATGAAACACCTTATTTTCCGCGTTCTCCACGAATGTATGGATTACCAAGCGCCGCAGGCGCGCCGAGTCGTTTCCGCATGGCTTCGCGCGAACCGATCACCAGCACAATGACCGTGAAGGCATACGGCAGCATTTGCAGGAAGAATCCCCAATATGGATTATAGTAAAAGGGATTATTGAAACCAAATAAAATGGTCGGTCCTTGAATGTCCAAAATAAGGCGGCGGAGTGCGCCGAAAGCATACGAGCCAAACATGGCGCGGACAGGGTCCCACTGCGCGAAAATGACAAGCCCAACTGCGATCCAGCCCTGACCGGCGGTGGTCAACTCGCTGAACCAACCTGGTGAAACTGCGAGGCTGATGGTCGCTCCCGCCAAG
>DYDH01000395.1 GCA_020717985.1 Herpetosiphon sp.
AAAAGCTTCTTAGCCCATTCTTTTAGACACTCCCTTGCATTGGTGAGCGGACACGGAATGCGGATATCCTGATAAAGTATGCAACTTGAAGATTATTTTTATGTATGCTAATAAATTGTAGCGCACCACTCGTGATACATCCTAAATTCAACACAAAAGAGTGGGCTATAAATCCCGTCACCCCATGTTTTGTCCTCTCCTGCCCTGCCCAGGTTGCGGTCAGCCTCTTGTGAATGTCTGGCTTAAAAAGAACATTTCATTGACGATTCGCCGTTGGGCATGGTATTATTCGTCCGCTAAAAAACCAGCCGCAAAAAGGCTGGATTTGTTTCATAGATCATGAGGAGTAGCATATCAGCGCCAACGAATTTCGAGTAAATGAGGGCATCCGCGTCGCGGAAGTTCGCCTGATTGGTCCAGACGGAGGCAATGTCGGTGTTGTGCCGATTCGCCAGGCTTTGCAAATCGCCCGCGATGCCGATATGGATCTTGTGGAGGTTTCTCCGGGAGCCACACCGCCTGTTTGTCGTGTAATGGATTTTGGCAAGTTCATTTACGAAAAGGCAAAGAAGGAACGCGAGGCCAAGAAGGCTCAGACCAAGATCGAGATCAAGGAAATCCGTCTGCGTCCCAAGACCAACGGAGCTCACCGCGGTTTCAAAGTGGATGATGCCCGCCGCTGGCTAAACCAGGGTCACAAGGTACGCGTCACCATCAAGTTCCGCGGCCGTGAAATGGATTATCCTGAGATCGCGCTCGAAGACTTGCGCGAGATCGTTCAAGACCTTGTGGATGTGGCCGTCGTTGAAGTGCCGCCGCAAATGGAAGGGCGCACCATGCTCGTGGTTTTGGTCCCTGCCAAGGCTGCCGCAAAAAAGAAGGAAAAGAGCGACCAGGCTGAGGTTAAGAGCGAAGCGAGTCCCGCAGCTTAGTAGTCTAAAAAATGTTGATAGTCCACGGGCGTAGTTAAGTCCCGGGGTTAATTTTCTGAAAGGAGCGAATTTAGCAATGCCTCGCAAAGCAAAGAAGTCTGGCAAATTAAAGCTGAAGACCCACAAAGCGACATCCAAAAGATTTCGTTTAACTGGTTCAGGCACACTTGTGCGAACCAAAGGCGGCAAGAGCCATTTACGCCGTCGAACTTCAGACCGCACCAAAGCGTTATTGAGCGAAATGATCGTGGTAAAGGGTCGTAAGTTCATCAAACGCATCAAGCGTCTCGCACCAAACATGGAATAAACCATATTCCGGTAATCGTCAATTTTTATTTGCGGCTTTCGGGTGTAAGCAACTGGCATGACCTGCCGACGCCCGCGAGTTTGCAGGAGGTAAAGAAATGCGCGTAAAAAGAGGCCCACACAGCCATCTTCGTCATAAAAAAGTTTTGAAGATCACAAAGGGACAGCGTGGATCGAAGCACTTATTGTTCAGACGTGCGAACGAAGCCATGCTCAAGAGCCTGTGGTACGCCACCCGTGATCGCCGCGTCCGCAAGCGCGACCTGCGCAAGTTGTGGATCGCCCGCATCAACGCCGCAGCCCGTTTGAACGGCACCACCTACAGCAAGTTGGTGGCGGCGCTGAAAAAGGCAAACATCGAACTTAATCGCAAGATGCTGGCCGACATCGCAGTACGCAACCCGCAGGCATTTGCCGCAGTTGTAGCGAAAACAAAGTAAATTCCATGGGTCATGCTTAAGCATGACCCATGTGTTTCCAGGCGCTGCCCGCCGCGTCATTTGACGTTTTTTGGAAGGCAGGAGCAGGTATAAACAGCAAAAGGCGTCTTCAATGTGAGGATGCCTTTTTGATTCGTGATTCACTTTCCATGCATGTTCCTCATTCTTATCCGTTATAATCCCCCCGCTTTATGAAAATACTAACCGTTCTTACCTACTACCGTCCGCACACCAGCGGACTGACTATTTATGCCGAGCGCCTCGCGCGCGCCTTCGTCAAACGCGGACATCAAGTGACTGTGATGACCACGCATTACGACCCGTCTCTTCCGCTCGAAGAGACGATGGAGGGCGTGAATGTCATCCGCGTGCCGGTTGCGGCGCGTGTCAGCAAGGGCGTGCTTGCGCCCACCTTTGGGCTTGTCGCCACCAAACTTGTCGCCCAGCATGATGTTGTTCAGTTGCATCTTCCGCAGTTTGACGCCCCCGGCGTTGCCCTGCGCGCGCGGCTTTTTGGCAAGCCTGCTGTGCTCACTTATCATTGCGACCTGTTGCTCACGCCCACCTGGTTCAATCGTTTTGTGAATACGGTTGTGAATTTTCAAAACAACATGGCGGGACGACTCGCGAATCATATCGTGACTTACACACAGGATTATGCGGATAACTCGCCGTATCTCTCCCGCTACGCCTTCAAGCTGACCCCGATCCTGCCGCCGGTCGAGTTGCCTTTTCCTACGACTCAGGCTGTTTCTGCCTTTGCCAGCGAGCATCGCGTTGATGAACGCAGACCCGTCATCGGCATGGCCGCCCGTCTCGCCGCCGAGAAAGGGGTGGAAGTTTTGCTGGATGCGCTTCCCGTTATTCTAAAAAAATATCCCAACGCGCAAGTGCTGTTTGCCGGAACCTATCAAAATGTGATGGGTGAACAGGCTTATTCGGACCGACTCATGCCGCGCATTCGCGAATATGAAA
>DYDH01000114.1:0-12408 GCA_020717985.1 Herpetosiphon sp.
GGTTTTTGGATGTGGGCTGTCCCTTCGCGGATCAGTTTTCCCCAACTCCAGATCAGCATAAATAATGCCGCCAGCATGGACGGTGTCGCGCCGACATAGATAACCATGTGCGCCACAGGTTCGAGTGGAGTGACCACACCCCACACGCCGAGGTTGAGCACGATGGTTCCCAAAATCATCAACGGCATGGCAACCTTGTGCCAAATGCCTTTGAAGTTAAGCCAGCGCCCAATAATGAGCGTAATCATGATCGCGATCAATGCCAGCATGATGTGCAGGTGACCGATGATGGAATATTCCATCGTGGTTTTTTCGGGCAGGCGGATGATATTTTCGGCCAGGAATGTTTCAAAGCCGTGACCGTAAAATGAACCGGGGACTGCGCCGAACAACGCAGAAAGCACGGTGGTGACTGCGGTGGCGAAGAAGGCCACGCGCTCCATGTCCACGCCTTTTTTGGTGTGGGCATAGTCATTGTCGGTGACGTAGACTTCGGGATTCCAAGGCCAAAGGGCAATGATGAGCAGGACACCCGCAAAGAAGATCAACGACAACCCGAAAATATAAACTCCGTGGAATGCCCAGTTATGCCCGAAGTAGGCAAAGCCCATGCCGAAGGTCATGGTCAGGATATAACCGACTGTGATGATGGAGTTGATGGCGGTTTTGAAGAAGGGTTTCATCTTCAACAAGCCTGTAACCATGTAAGTCTCAATGGCAACCATCGCCATTGCAATCGAATGATACAGAATGATGATGCGTCCCTCGCGTTCTGCCTGGACGATTTTCATGCCGAAGAGTTTGATCACCACTTCGCGCACGCCCAACTCAGCCATCGGGCCGGAGAGCATTCCCCAAACCGCGGTGACAATACCGATCATGGCTATTGCCACCAGGATCAAGCCTTTGGTGGAATTGAACAGATAATTAAAACGGTCTTTGACAAATTGCATAGGAAATACTCCCAAATGGATTTAGCCTGTCTAAAAATATCACAAATCAGGCTGTGTGTCTTTGACAAAAGACAAATGATTGCAAATAAGTAGGGGCGACCCGTCTGATTAATCGATAATTCTTATAATCATGGCGGGTCGCCCCTACGGTTAATATTATCCCTTTTTCGCAAAGCCCAACGCGAACGCGCCAGCCATCAGGAAGAGCAGGGGGGTGAGGATGAGCATGACGAAATCGGGGCTGAAGAACAGCAGTTGTTTGCCAACTGAAATGAAGGCAAGGGCGACGCCTCCAAGGCTGATGAGCAAACCGCCGATGCCCACCCAGAAAAATCCCTTGGGCGAGCCTTTGGCAAAAAACGGTCCAAGGAAGAGGACAAAACCCGCCACACCATGAAAGAGCGGTACGGCAATTCTCTTGATTGTCATCATGCCGCCAATGCTTGAAGCGGCAATAGCCAGAAAACCCGCCAGCGCAAACCATTTGAAATATTTTTTCCATGCCGGGTAGTATTCTTCGGCAATGCCCATCGAAATGCCAAGCGGAATGAGGCTGGCAACAGTGAGGACATAAGGCGATGACAAAATGCCCAGACCGAGGAAGATGAGCAGCAGCCCTGAAACCAAAAGCACTGCAAATCCCATCAGATAGTAGATGTTGTGCAGTGCTTTGTTCAGGTTATACCGCTGGTAAAAATACCAGCAGAGGAAGGCGGCGAGTCCGCCAGTGAGGAGCAGGAAGATAATATCTTTGATTGGTGCCATTTGTACATTCTCCTTTTTGATTTCAGGTCTTGAAAACCTGTTGTCGTGAATTATTGCACAAAGCTTATCCAATTTCTGTGACATAAATCACAGTTTTATCTGCCTCACGCCGCATTGTCTATCCTTCGATCATTTTTCTTGTGGACGGCAGCAACAAGTAGATGAACAGTCCCGTGCTGAGGATCGGGGCGGGGAGGAACATCGAGAAGCGTTGTACCTCGGCCACATTGTGAATGCCCATCGGGTAACCGCCGATCATCGACATGACAGAAGCAAAAATTCCCACGGGGACAGCCCACGACTTCCGCTTGAATGCACCAAAGATGAACATCGCCCAGGCTGCCGCGCCCCACCAGTTGATCTGTTGAGAGATAATATAAATTCCGTTCCAGAAGGTATTTGGGTTCTCAGCAAATTCCGACGGGAACTGGAAGGTGGACTGGAATTTGGAAATCGGAGCCACGCCATCGATGAAGGTCAGGACGTATGCCAGACCCGCAATGAAAGTCAGCGTGATGATCTTGCCGCTGACGCCGCCGATGAAGAGCATTCCGAACCACAAGACAGCCCCCAGAAGGAAGACCCAAAGCGTGGGAGTGGGCAACCCGCTGTCAGCGGCGGGGATCATGGGGAAGAATCCAGCCAGCAGGAGAATCGTCCCTGCCACCGCTCCCCAAAACCAAGCCCAATCCTGCTTGTTCAAGAATCCCCACAAAACGGCGACAGAGAGCGCGCCTGCGGTGGTTCCCAGCCAGCCAAGCACCGCATAAACGATCCGCACGGTGTTGCTCTCTTCCCAATCGCCAGCGTTGAAGTGGGTGTGGATGACGGCGTTGTAGGTATCTGCCAGAAAATACAGGCACAATAACCCCGCCACAATGCCGAGGATGGACAGCGCCGCCCCAAGTTTGTAATTGTTTTTCATGTTTCATTCTCCTTGTTAATTTCAATTCTGCGGGCTGGACTCGGCGCGCCTGGCGCTTCAATGCGGTTGACCACGCCGCGCAGTCCGCCCACGTTTTTTGCAAGTTCCTCCGCCGTCCCGCGGACTTTCAACGAAGCCGCCGCCCCAGCCAGATGGGCGACGCCGTTCAACACGCCCACGCGCAAATCGGCAGACGCGGTTTGAGTGTGGGTCGTGAATGCGGCTAAGATTGCCGCGCGCAAATCTTCGTCAGATGGGGGAAGGGATGGATGAATCGCTTTCATGGAAATAAAAAGACCAGTCTGTTCCTAGTTTACAGACTGGTCGAAAATTTTGGTACGACTTTTATCGTATGCTAGACCTTGCCGCGTTCTTCCAACCGTTTCGGGTCGAGCAGGGTGATGGACTGCTTTTCCACCCTGAGCAGTCCCTCCGCTTCGAGTGTTTTCAGGGCGCGGCTCAACACGTCGCGGACGGTGCCGAGGCGGATTGCCATTTCATCGAAGGTTGTCCACTCGCGGCGCGGGACGATGAGCTGCCCATCATGGAGTTCCGCATTTTGCAGCAGTGTGCTTGCAAGCCTTGTTTCCACATTTCGCAGGGACAGGTCTTCCACAAGGTTGATGTAGTGAAGCACGCGTCCGCCCAAATGACGGATGACCGCCATCGCAAACTCTGGGTGGCGGGGAATTAGGTCGAGAATTTTTTGGGCAGGGATGACCCACGCCTCCACGTCTTCGAGAGCCACTACCGTCCCAGGGTAAGGCGTGCCAGTAAACACGGCAATATCACCGAACACTTCCACTGGGCGCAGGAACATCATCGCCTGTTCGCGTCCTTCGCTGGTCATGCGCGTGGCTTTGACCCAGCCTGATTCGAGAATGTAAATCGATTCGGCGGGTTCGCCTTCCACGTAGATCACCTGTCCCGCGTTGAAGTGGCGGCGGCTGGCGGTGGCGGCAAGCGCCTGCTGGACTTGATCGGGCAGTTCGCCAAAATGGCGAAGGTGTTGCAGGGTGTTTTTGATTTGGGCAAGGTTGTTCATTTTGTCAGCCTTTCCAGAATTGCCTGAACGCTTTTTGGATAATTTGCAGATTCACCCGAAACTTCCAGCCGCAGTAGATTCGATGCTGGAATCGAATCCAGCCAGTCCGCGACAAAGGAATTGAACAATGCCATATCTTCACTTGACGCGATGTTGATTCGGCTTCGAGCGGCAAGTCTCTGGCTGATGATTTCGTCCGCGACGCTGAGCGATACGACCAAATCTGGCGGCGGGAGCAGTCTGCGGGTGTGCTCGTAAAACCGTCGGCACAGACCAAACTCCTCGTCGCTGAGCCAGCCGTGGGCGTGGAAGAGTCGGGTGAAGCCGTGAAAATCCAGGTCGAGTCCGCCATCCATCAGTGCGGGCAGAGTCCCATTCCGCAACTCCCGTTCCTGTTCGGCGCGGTAGAGCAGGTAATCCAGTTGGTTGGCAAGCGCGTATTTGGGATCCTGTTTGAAGAGCGCCTGGAATGGTCTTTCCTTGTGCTGTTCGTAGGCAATTGCAAAATTGTGCTTTTGGCATAACGCGCGTGCGAGGGTGGTTTTGCCAACTCCGCTGGGACCGACAATGACGATGAGTTTGTTCATGGATCCTAATTACAAAATGCGGGCGCATCGAAGAAGTTGACTTCGGTGATGAACCAGCCCTGGTCAAGTTTTTGAATGGTGATTGTTTGCGGCAGCAGGCGCGGGTCGGTAGTCTGAATCAGTGTGCCGTCGGAGCGGCGGTAAATGTTTGTGCTCCATACTTCGCAGGTATCCACTTCAAGGCTCGTATTGCTGAGCACACGGATGTTATTGATGTAGCTTTGGTAAAAATCCATTTCCGAGATTTGCGCAAAACCCTGCTGATTGAGGGAGGCTATGTCGCTTTCGAGCGTGGTGAAAATGTCGCCAGCCATGATCGGTGCGGCAATGTTTGCATCACCCTGGCGGTATGCCTCAACTTGAAGTTGAATGGCTTTCGTGATGAAGTTGCTTACTTCTTTGGTTAGCTCTGGCGAGATATTTGTCGCTTGATCTGGGAAGAAAGGATCGCTGCCCTGGGCGACTTCCTGCCCGTCATTCAAACCGTCGTTGTCCATATCCGCATCGAGCGGATTCATGCGATAGATGACTTCCACGCCGTCATTGATTCCGTCGCCATCGGTATCCGCTTTCTTCGGGTCTGTGCCTGTGCGCAGAATCTCGTCTTCGTCAGCGATGCCGTCCTTGTCACTGTCCTGATTTTCACTGGGGGGAGGGGTTGCGCCTTGTGGAGGCGCTTCGGGCGATTCGGCAGGTTTGGCGGCCAGCCCATAGAGAGATTGCACACCCGCAACATCATCCTGCCCAAGAAAGCGGTGCGGCTCGGAATAGGATGGATACATTAGCGCGTTTCTGTCATTGCTGTGATCGAGTCCGAGGGTGTGCCCGATTTCATGCGCGGCGACGGTTAGCAGGTCTACGTTTTGAGTTTCACTGTTAACCCATCTTTCCGCATCATCAAAATGCAGAAAGACCTGTTTCTCTTGATATGGATTCGGATAGGATGCGTGCGCGAGTACATTGCCGGGCCCGTCAAAGGAATCTCCGTCGCCATGTTCGCCTTCCGCCCACCCGATGACGATGTCTGCCTGGGCAGAATCAGCCACTTCGGTAAAGGTCAGCGGAGTTTCATCTGCCCAAAGCGCAAAGGCGGCGCGGACCAGTCCGCGTTCAGTATTCCCGTTAATTTTTTCAGTCCCATTAATGAAGTAATACGTTATGCTGGTTTTTCCCCATTGTGAGATGGCGCGAAATTCGGCGACGGCTTTGTCGCTTTTTCCCGCGTCTGGGAGGTTGTCGTAGCGATAGCTTGTTTGGGGTTGGACGGATGGCGTGACCACCGAACAAGCCAGGGAAGTTAAAAGCAATGTGACGAAAATTGTGATGATGTGCTTTAAAGGTGAAGAATGCATGTATAGGCTCCGTTTTACCAGTAATTCATCTCTTATAGCACAGGGGGCAGGGAGTTACAAGTGCGTAATTGGTTTTGAGTGGCTGTGTTGTCATAAATCCATAGCCATGGTCCCGCCGCTTACCTCACTACCCTTATAAACTATTTGCCCATTATAATTACGACTATATCTGCCATATTGGAGTGTGTCATGAAAGAACCTGTTGTTTTGCTCCCTAATGATCCAATATTAAATTCCTTGAATTTCAAGCCGTATCGTAATATGTCTTTACGCCGCGCAGTGCCTTTTATCCCGGAAGACAATCAGCCTCAGACAATGGAAATTATTACGCCATGGGGTTCAAAATTGACAGCCAAGAAAGGCGATCTATTGGTCAGTGAATTGGATAAGCCAAATGATGTCTGGCCGATTGATGCATGTATTTTTGATGAAACATATCTCATAACCGCGCCAGGAGTTTGTGTTAAGCGTGCTGTGACTTTGCTCGCGCCGCTTATCGATGTGACGGATGGCGATGAGGACCAGGTTGTAGTTGTTCATACTCTTGAAGGGGCGGAAACTGTAAGATCGGGGGATTTTTTTCTCGCAAAAGGCGTAAAAGGCGAAATATGGCCTTATCCAAAAAAGAAAGTCGAAGAGATAATGAAACCCGCCAGTTGATCTGGCGGGTTTCATTATCATCTGTATTGCAGATGGGTATTATTTCCTTCTCTTGTGTGCTTTTTGCCCAGGTGCAAGCGGCGTCTTATTTATTGTATGGGCTTCGTCATTCATCAGGCTGTCAAGTACGTTGTTAATAATTCTGTGCATATATTTTGAAGTGCTGATTTGTTCAATGGAGCCGCCTGTGTCGCGCATCAGTTCGATCATATGGTGGACAAGATGGGCATCGCGGTCCTTTGGTTTATCGTCATGTTCGTTCCAAAGTGCGATCAGGGTTACTTTATCCATTCCGCGCCCAAGGGATGAGTACAATGCCCAGCGGTTATTGCGCTCATAAGGGTCATCTCCCATTTTAGGTTGACCCACATTTTCAATTTGATATAGTTCTTCCACAAGCGGATGATTGCGGATTTTATAGAAGCGGTCCACCCACACGTCACCGCCAGGCGAAACAAACTGACGAATGTAGGCCGACTCGGGCAGCGGCAGGTAGACTCTTACTTTTACGCCTTTTTCCACACATATTTCCACAAATAGGATCTCGCTTCCCGCCGATAGTCCGCCTACAAAGGCTCTGTCATTCGGGTTCAAGTTGAAGCTTTCCAGTTTATCAAGAATTTCCTTGCGGATTTCATTTTCCTTATCCGCCGGGAAGGTTTTCTTTTCCTTGCCTGGATAATCAACCATGTATCCGGTGAAGAGAAAGGCTCGTCCGCTATTTTTTGCTTTTTTCGACGCGCTTTTTTTGATGGATGTTTGCTGGTTTTCGTCCACGCCTGATCGCGCAATTTCTTCCTTGATCGTGTGAATGCCCACCTTTACAAATTCGTTACGCAAGCCAAGTGCGTCGAGCATCTCCAATTGTTCCAATGAAGAGTTAAGGAAGAACAGGTTTCGGCGTGAGACTGTAAGAGCCTTGCGGTAGGCACGTATTACACTCGATACATTCTCTGCAGTGAGTACCCTCAATTCGGCAAGCGAGATCAAGGTCCAGTAATCGGCGTTATCATCCTCTGCCTTTTCTTCAAGCCCAATGGCGAGTGCGCCGTATACTTCGGCTATTTTTTGTCGGATGTGGGTAATATCCGGGTCGGGATTTTTTTTGTCATCAAACTTGTCCGCGAGATATAGGGCTATTGTCGAAAGGGTGAGTGCGTTTACGCCGGGATAGTAATTGTTGAGGTCGTGGTGAAAGCCTTTCAAATAAATATCCGCCGACTTGATTAGCCAATGATAGGAGTCAAATGCGCTTTTCAATCTTTTTGTCTTATCGTTAATGTGCTTCCATGAGCTGGTCCACATTTCCTTGTAAACACGGCCTAAAAGGGAGATTGCGTCAATGTCATTTGGAAAATCTTTCAGCAGGTTTTCGATCTTGACAATGGCCTCGTCCACACGGCCGAGGCGGTTGAGGTGGAAAGCCTCTTCATGGCGGAATGCCAGATTTTCGGCGTTCACTTCCAATCCCTTGCGGTATTGTACGAGAGCAAGTTCATTGCGTCCCATGTTGGCAAGCGCCTTGCCAGCTTCGCCAATCGCCTCCTCCTTGATCAGAGGATTTTGGATCTCTTCCGTCAACAGTAAAATATCACCAATGCGTTTCTGGCGTTGTGCAATGGTAACTTTTTCCTTCCATTCATTGTATTCCCGCCAAAAGCCTGTGGCTAATGGAGTGCGCAAGGCTTTCCGTTCCGGCTCCTTAAGCCCGGTGAGCAGGTTGAAAATGGGGCTGTGGATGGCGTCACGGTCTGATGCCCAGGTGTCGCGGGTCATGCGCGAGATGGCTTGAATATCGGTTTTAATAAAGGCTGGGTCTGGCACGCCTTCAGGCGTGATGTGATACGGCAGGGTGCGGACATTGAAGATATCAAAAGGCATATACGCGCGCCCAGCCTGGATGTGTACAACGCCGCGTTTGCGGAAGGCATGGCGGATGCCAAGTTCATAATACACATTGGCATTATCAATGCTTAGGTCGCATAAACAAAGATCGGCAAGCAATAGTTCTTGAAACATGTCTGTCAGAATATCGCCCGATGTGGTTTCTTCATCTGCGCGAAAGGGATCAAAACCAGCGTCTTCAAGCGCAGGCAGGATCAACGTTTTATAGATCGCGTTGAAATCATAAAGTGTACCGTCGCTGCCTTTCTTTTTGCCGAACGGCATCACCACAAATGCATGTGGACGCGCCTCCGGCCGCATCCGGCGGGACTCTTCACCTGTTTCCACACCCAGGGCGGGCATGGCCGCTTTGACAGTTTCCTGCTTCACAGGCTCGGCGGCAGGCGCGGGTAGTTGTATTGGTCTTGGAGTTTCTGCCGGAGATGGAACCTGAGTGCCGCTTTTGGCGGCATCGGGCGTGGCATCTTTGGGAGTAGGTGTGGTTTCTTCAGTCATATTGTCTCCTAAAGATTATTATCCTTTTACTTCGCTTGTTTTTGGATAGTGGGAGATGTAATCGTTCAGAATGCTCGTGGGGGTGTTACGTCCAATTTCCACTCCATCAAATTCATTCGCAATGGTATCAAGTGCGGAAGATAAACCCATGCGCGCGGCAAGGTCTTCCCCGACCTCCTGTATCGCATCGCGCATGGCGGCAAGTTCAGCCTGCACCACTTCTGAAGACGCTTCTTCTGCCAGAGTCCCCAGCGTTTCCTTGAATGTCTCACTCAGGGTTTCCTCCGTCTCTTCCATGGAGCTTGCTGTCTGTTCGAAAATCGCATCTTCCATGTCCTTCTTAAAGAGGCGGTCTGAATTACGTTGTTCCTGGATCACTCGATGGATCAGGCTTGCTTCCTCTTCAAGGTCTGACTCTTTAAGCGCCTCTTGCATGGCTTTAATATATTCAACGTTTCGGCTCCACAGGATCTTTTCTGTGTTTTCCACCATTTTATAAAACTCGGTTTGCGTTTGCTCGCCTTCTTCCAGGTTGAGCCAATGGTCGGAGATAATGTTTAACTCCATAATGACCTTGCTATAATTTCGCACCACCAGATCAAGGTTTCTTAATTCCTGCCACCCGATAAAGGTGGTTGTTAATGAAGCAGCCAGGGCCACCCATAAAACAAATTGGCCTCCAAGCGCCGCAAATAATGCGCCAGCTGCACCTGCGCTCAGGATGATCAGTTGCAGGCGGGTTCTTTCCTTTTGTTTTTGGTTTACTTTTTTTACATGCCATGTTAATTGGTCTTCAAGGCGGTATTTAAAATATTCTTCGCCAGTTAGATCGTGGAATCCCGTATCGCTATTTGGATCCTTGGGATTAAAGCGTGAAGGAGGCGGAAGGGCGCCTTTGTAAGTCTCCATTACCAATTCACCGTTCATTCCGCGATATACCGAGCGCTGGGTTTCATTTAATCTTTTTTCCAGCCATACGCGGCGGGTTGGCGTATTTTTCAAAATGGTTCGATATGTATATATATTTTTAAGCACTTCTTCTGCCCCGGCGCGGGTGATCAGCCAATCACCGGAGGAGAAGGATTTATTTACATACGCCGCCAGTACCGATGCCATGATGGGCGAGGCAATAAGCAAAAGTTTTAGAATAAATCCGCCAACGGCAGGGTAGTCAGATGGATATAACGCTGTAAGTATGGCGAATAATGTTGACAGCACACCAAATATCGCGATCCAGCGCCTCATGTTTTCATGTGCTTTCGAGCGTTTACCCGATACAGTATCCAGTTGCCCAAATTTTGTCCACGCGACTTTTAGGATGGGTGCATATTCCTGGCTTTGAGTTTCCATTTTGGGTTACCTCTTTTTTTGCTGATTAACTGATGTTACGCACCGTCCCGAAGGTTTGGATGAAAAACAAGTTTGATTTACGGCAACCTTCGGGGCGTTCTGCATAAGGTGAGTGATTAACCTTGCGGTAAATTTGGACACAAAAGGCGAAATTCTTCCTTGGGAAAAAAGAATTTCCAATTGGTCGCCGATAAATTTTTTGGCAGTTTGGCGCATGCTATTTCGGTGATTTTTTTTGTGGTGATGAATTCCAATTGCGACACATCCCAAACTCGCACAATTTTTTGTGAGACTGTAAGGAGTTGATCGCCGATTGGAGAGAAAGCCACACTGGTGACGGGATTACCATGCGGCAGGCGTGCTCTTTCTTCGCCGGATGCAATGTCCCAGATATAGGCGTAGCCATTTGCGCCGCCTGAGGCGAGCAATTTTCCATCAACGCTAAAGTCAAGGGATGTGATGCTTCCATCCTGCTGGAACGTGTTGGTCGGTATGCTTGGCTGTCCGTTGCTCATATCCCAGATGGAGATGCCGCCCGCGCTGCTGGTGGTCGCCAGCCAATGACCATTTCTACTGAAATTAAGGGATTTAATATCGCCCACCTGTTGGAGCGCCGTGATCTCTTTTTTGTTTGCAATATCCCAGATTACGATCTTATTTGAAAACCCGATGGCCAGTGTCCCATCCAGCGGATTGAATGAGATCGTGAATGCGACTTCATTAAACGGAATTTCTTCAAGCTGTTGTCCGCTTTCCACATCCCAGATATGTACGCTCTTTCCTTTTTCATTGGTGGTTGCAAAAAGTTTGATGTCTGCGCTGAATGCAATGCCGCTGACGTCTGAGTCGTGGGGCAGGATGTGACGGGTGGAGGTTTCGATGTTGAAAAGATTAGCCCTGCTTTCGTTGATTTCAGTGACTGCGATCCATTTTGAATCCGGACTGACCTTTGTCTGGGCTGTGAAATTTTCCAGGGTTAATATTTTTGTTCCCTGTGTGCCATCGTGAAGCGTTGTAAGCTGGTCTGCGGGAACAAGCCATAGATTTTGATCATCCGAATTGAAGACCACCCATTCGCCCGTGTAGCTGAATTTTGCCTTGTGAACAAGTTCCGGAAATGTAAGATAACCAACGCGGGCATTCAAACTTGAAATATCCCAGATGCCGATATGACCATCACTGTCGCTTATGATCAGACGGTTATTGTCCGCGGAGAATACGAGCGTTGTGCCGGAGGTCTCCAATACGATTTCCCTCACCAATGTCCCTGAGGTTGCATCCCAAATACGGGCTGTGTTATCAGAGCTTGTGGTTGCGATCCATTGTCCATTGGGGCTTACTTCCACATCGACAACAAAACTCGCATGTTGCATGCGGAATTTTTCGCGGCCGGTTTCGGTGGCAAACACGCGGACGAGTGTGTCATCTGAGGCAGTAACGAACCATGAGCCGTCCGGCGAAAAGGCGACATCCTCAACCCAATCATTGTGCGGCAGGATATATTTTGTGCCGCCGGAAATTGTTCTTGCAACGCGAGCTGTATTATCCGCGCCGACAGATACCAGCCAGTTCCCATCCGGGCTGAATTGAATTGCGTTCACTTCAGAATTGTGCTTTGGTCCTGCTTTGGAGTCTGCTGTATTTACCCGCCAAATGGTGACCTGCCCCTTACTTAATCCGAGGGCAAGCCATTCACTTGTGGGACTAAAGGTGAGTGTGTAAACTTCGCCGGAGTCCAGATTAATGCTTACTTCTTCCCTTACTTTGGCAAGGTTGATCAGAGTCATCACTCCGTCTGCGCGTCCGATGGCCAGCCACTTGTTATTTGGACTGATGTCCAGGTCGTAAATATCCACGCTATATTCGAAGGATTTAATGGGCTCCCCGCTTTCGCCATTCCAGAGATTTACATGCCCATTTTCTCCCGCAGTGACAAGATATGCATTGTCCGGGCTTAGGACGGCGTCGTTCATTAACCCATTGTATTGCACACAATATTTCTTTTCACCCGCCATTGTCCAGACACAGGCAGTGTTGTCATCGCTGGCTGTGACAAAATATTTTCCATTTGCACTTGTGGAAATATTCCATACCGCGCTGTTCTGTTGTATTTGCGCAACGGGGTTGGCCATGAGGGTAAGGTTATTTCTCAAGATGTTTTCCGCATCATTATCTTTGGAAGGGAGACGCAGCCATGATTCAAGCGCCAGCAAAGTGCTGGTAAATAATTCGCCGGGGCGTCCTTCGTAAATACCGGCCTGCATGGCGCTGCGTTGTGCCTTGGCTTCGTTCTCCTTTTTTAGGGCATCTGCTTCACTTTTCTCGGCGCGCGCTTGTTGTGTTGCGGCAATATGTTCGTTCGCAACGGCGG
>DYDH01000114.1:12437-14797 GCA_020717985.1 Herpetosiphon sp.
TTTTCTTCCGCCTTTTGCCATTGACTAATGGCAAAGATGCCAAGAAGTAAACTGAGCACCATTGCAAGCCCAACGCCGATGGTCAGGTTTCTTTGCCGCTCCACGGCAACCTTTCGGCTGGTGTTAATGTATTCTGCCTGTATGGGTACAACCGCGCGCGCCACATCTTTGGTCGATTCGATCATCCAGCGCTCGCCATCGCTGAGGTCTGAGCCTTGCAACAGGTAACTTCTATTGCGATCCTTTTGTTCCCATTCGGTGGCGCGTTGTAGAAGACGGGTATGTTGTTGTACCCAGCCCAGATCGGTTTGAATGCTTTCTATCAGCTTGGGGGTCGTGGCTTTGAAGTCATCCTTCTTGGGACGCATATATACCCAATTGGTCGAAGCCAGCTTGGGGTGCATCTTATGTTCTTTATCAGGGTCGCGGTATAGAACAGGGATGATCTTCTTGTTGTACTTAATGCACAGTTCCAATTCATCCATGCAAACTTTGGACTTGAGAGAATCAGGGCTGATTACAAAAACGAACGCATCACTTGCTTCGATCGCGGCCGTGATTTCCGCCATCCAATCGGCGCTGAGTGGAATGCCTTCCCAGTCCACCCATGCCTCAATGCCGCTCTCATCAATGGCTTTGTTTAGCTTGCGTACAAAAAGCTTGTTTTTGCGCGAGTATGAGATGAAAATTTTAGTTTTGCGCGATCTGTTTTTTTCTGCCATAACCTGTTCTCAGTTTAGCGTGAGACGAACCAAGCTGCAACATACCCTTCATGCGTGGCGTCCTTCACTTTGATCCATTTATCGTTTGCGCCGATCTTTGCTTCGCCGCCTGCTTCCGTAATGGTGAATTCATGGTTGATCGGCACACGTTTGATCAGAGTGGCTTCGCTTACAACAGGTTGATTGCGCAATGAGACCATCTCAACTGTGGTTTTTACTTTTCCAGTTCCGCCTGTTGTGCTTATTGCGGCAGATGCGCTTGCAGTGGAGCCGCCTGCATACTTAACATACCACGCGGCAACAAATCCTTCTTTTTTGCCCGCATCGCGCACCTTGAGCCATTGATTTTGTATGCCGATTTTTGCAATGGTTTGATTGGCCGGCTCAAGGCTGATCAACTGCTCTGAAATGGGTACATGGCGGATCAATGTCTCAGGCGAGATCACAGGTTGGGAGCGGAATGATAATTCCTGGGTGGGACGGAGGGACAGAGCGCCAGCAGGAACAGGTGCAGGCGCGGCAGCGGGGACAGGCGCGGCAGCCGGTGTCGAGGTTGAGGATGAAGCGGTTTTTCTTTTTTGCGCGGAAACAAACCATGCGGCAACGTATCCTTGATCGCCCTTGGGGTCCTGGATTTGAATCCACTGACCTTGCACGCCGATCTTTGCCCTGGCCTGTGCTTTAGGTTCAAGACAGATCAATTCTGTTTCAAGCAACATGCGTTTCCATAAATATCCGCCAACAGATGGTTCTGCGCGTAAAGCAAGATCATCCTCACCCGCATAAATAATATATCTTTCAGCAGGTACGGGTACTTTTGCAACCTTTGGCGGCTCGGGTTGCATTTTGCTGTATGAGTCAAACCATAGCACCGCGCTGATCTCGGACTCTAACTTTGCGCCGTTGTACTTATAGCGCGTGGTCAGCAGGACGTCTTTATCGGGGCCATCGCCGCTGTATTGATAAGGATCATATAGCGAATAATCATTCCCCTTCTTTTCCTTTACCAAAACAAAATGTGTTTGAATGCCCGCCTGTTTGTTCCAATCCACTTGTAAGATCACAGGTTTGCCCGCCGCTACTGTCGCATCAATTAGAGAAACTGGCGCGGAGACGGTTTCGCAGGATTGCATGTCGCGGTATGCGCAATTGGGCCAAACATAGGGGAGCACGCTTGGGATAAAAAACGCCCCTTGAAATCCGCCAGCGTCTTTCATCTTCGCGTTGACGGTTACAGGGGTTTCGTTATAGCCAATTCCATTCAGCATCATGGTGACAGATGTAAGCAGGCAGCCCCATCCGCCAATTGTCTCACTTGAATTTCCAAGCATGGTGCTCTTCCATGCTTCGTCATTCTGGTAAAGGTTCTTTGTAATAAACATCGCCTTACCTCCTACTTCTGAAAATAGGGAATTTATTCGGATAAATTATGGTGTATTTTACCCTAATTGCCTTCAAAGGAACTGTAATTTTTCAAATTTCATTGGAGGAGGAACCCGCCTCGCGCTGACTTTGGCCTGCCAGCCATTAATGAGTTTTTCTCCCCGTTGGCAATTCCGCCTCTATGCCACCAAAATTTGTATTTACTCAATTGTAGCCCTAAATTTCCATTAGACCACTTGCACAAGTATTTTTTCG
>DYDH01000396.1 GCA_020717985.1 Herpetosiphon sp.
CTGTCGTGACTGTCACGTTACAAACGTGACCTACATGTGATTTACACATGCCCATAATATTCGCGGTGGACAACGACCGAGTAGGCATAGTCCATCAGCGTGCCCCAACTGAAAATGGGAATGTCGATCTCGCGTTGCAGGGCGCGGGCAAAGGGTGGAAAGCCTGTGCATTCCAAGACCATCGCGCCCATTTTGGGGTGCGATTTGTAAAACTCTGTGGCGACTGTGAGAAATTCGGATTCTGCCACAGCGTAGTCCGCTGCTGGGGGATTGGTACGCAGTCCTTCGGTCCAGAGATGATCGAATTGCGTGCAGCGCATGTCATCCATTGCGCCGCCGATCACGTAGTTCGATCCGATCTTTATCCCGACCGATTCCAAATGATGGTTGGTAACGTATTTTGAGTTTGCCATCAAAATTCCCACCACGCGGTTCGCGCCGATCAACTGCTGTGCCATTGGAACCTGCAAGAGGCTGGACATGAAAACGGGAACTTTCACGCTTGAAGCAACCTCGCGCTGAAAGTATGAAAAATATCCGCACTCGGCTATGATGGCGCGGCAGCCGAGCTTTTCCAGTTTTTGCGCGGCTTTGATCAGCGGCGGCAGGCACATGATCTTGTTGGTATCCACCACCAGTTTTTTGATGTCCACGCCGCTGACGATTTCATATTGGATTGGGAACGGGTAGCCGCTGGCGTTGCGCACATCGCCGGGGAAGCCGGGATATACGTCGTCCAGCAAAATCACGCCCAGCCCCATGCCGTATGCCTGTTGACCGGGACGCGCTTCGATATGTTGAATGTTTGGGTCTCTCAAGGGAAACTCGCTAAAAGATCTGAGACAATTCACCACAGATAAACACAGATGAAAAGGATATCTAAAAGATTTTTTGAGGTTGGTTTATCAAAAATCAGTGTTTATTCGTGTTTATCTGTGGCTAAAAAATGTCTGATTAAAACTAAAGTTTTGAAAGCGCCTGATCGAGATCGGCGATGATGTCTTTCGGGTCTTCGAGACCCACCGAGAGGCGGATGAGACCGTCGTCAATGCCGGCGATGTCGCGCTCTTCCTGGGTCAGATGTTCGTGGGTGATGGTGCGCGGGTGCATACAAATGGTACGGCTGGTTCCAAACGTGACCGCGTGGATGACGAGTTTGAAGGCGTTCATCACAATGCGCGCGCTGGGGATTCCGCCTTCGACCACGAACGACAACATCCCTCCGCCTGATTTCATTTGACGTTTCGCCAGTTCATACTGCGGATGTGTTTTCAGCCCGGGATAATTGACCAATTTCACTTTGGGATGGTTCGTCAAAAACTCCGCGACGGCTTGCGTGTTGGCGCTGTGACGGTCCATGCGCAGGGGCAGGGTTTCGAGATATTGCAGGGTCAGCCATGAATCAAAAGGCTGCATGATCGCGCCGACAAATTCGGTGGTGTTCCAGCGGATGTCCTCAGTCAGGCTTTCGGGTCCGACGATGGCGCCGCCGAGCACGGTTCCGTTGCCTGCCAAAAATTTGGTGATGCTCAGCAGGATGATGTCCGCGCCGAATTCCATCGGACGTTGGATGGCGGCGGTGGCGGTGGTGTTATCCACCATCAGCGGGACTTTGTGCGAATGCGCTACGTCCGCAATGGCTTTCAGGTCGGTGACAAATAATGTCGGGTTGGACGGTGTCTCGACCCAGACCAATTTTGTTTTGCCGTCAATTTCCTGATCCCATGATTTCGGGTCGGCGGGATTTTTGACGAAGCGGAATTTTACTCCGCAGCGTTCGGGGAAGATCGAGGCGGCTTGCTTGTATCCTTCGCCAAAAATATTCAACGATGTGACCACATTGTCGCCAGGGCGGCAGATGGTAAACATCAGATTGAACAATGCCTGGGAACCAGAACCAGCCGAAACGGCGGTTTCTCCGCCTTCGAGTGCGGCGAGGCGTTGTTCGAGCAAATCCGCAGTTGGGGTTTTGGTTCGCCCGTAAACAGGGTAGGGGATTTTGTCGAAGTGCTCGTATGGATAGGTCATCGAAGGCACGATCGGCGCGGCAAAGGCTCGGAACCGTTCAAGGTCGCCGTCGGGACGGAAGCCCGCGTGTAGGGCTTTGGTGGCAAATCCCTGCTCATTCTCGACAGGTCGCTGGTGGTTTGGATCAAACTCCCAGGGGGAGCGCATGAAAAAAAGATTCTCGTCGGTCATTGGTAGTTACCCTTCATTGGTTTATTATTTTGTAGGGCGGGTTTGTAACCCGCCACAAAAAGGTCACGTTACAAACGTGACCTACATTTTTATTGTTTACTTAATTCTTCCGGCGTCAAATGACAGTAGATCAAATGCCCGTCGCCCATATCGCGCTTGGGCGGTTCTTCCTGTTCGCAGATCGCGCCGATCTTGAACGGACAGCGCGTATTGAACTTGCAGCCCGAAGGCGGATGTACCGCGCTGGGAACATTTCCGCTCAGGCGGACTTTCGACTGGAGCGCGTCGGGATCAGCGCGCGGGACTGCCGCCAGCAGTGCGGTGGTGTACGGATGATTCGGCGGCGTGTAAATTGATTCACATGCGCCGATCTCCATGATGTGCCCAAGATACATCACCGCCACTTCGTCCGCGAAGAAGCGCACGGAACTTAAGTCGTGCGAGATC
>DYDH01000397.1 GCA_020717985.1 Herpetosiphon sp.
CGCTGACGCGCGCAATAGCAACCAGTATTTTGGGGGCAGCACTATTAGCCTTGAACGCGGGCTCGAAAGTACCTATGCGTGGTACCGCGAACGAATTGATCTGTGGCGGCCACTCTTTCTCCGCGTCCGATCAGATATTATTGCTGAAATGCAGCCAGTTGAAACAATGGCGCGTGAGAAGGCGGTGGCCGGATGAAGCGGTATCAATCCCTGCGGTGCGAGCGATTGGGGTTGATTGTTGACACCTTGCAACGGCATCACATATCCAACGCCCTTCGAGGCTCATGGAAACATAATGATTTTCACCTAGACCCCACGGGCCTATTGACGCGAAGTGATCTCGACTTGGTGGTAGAAGGGTTGTCTTCGATGGAACGCTTGCAAACACAAGCTACTCTTCAAGCGGATTTCGGCAACAGCATGTTTTTGCGGGTCTCAGTCCATGGTGCTGATTCTTTACTCAAGATGAACCTAGCTGACTCCTTTATTCTTAACATCGGTGAGTTCATCTCGAAGACAAGGGAACTCAATGCCGGCGATCCGGATTACGATTACACCCTCGCCAAAATAGCGCTTCTCCTTTTGCGCTCATTTTCAGAGGAACGTTACGCTGCTGTCGCTGTACGGATCGGTACACCGGAGGTGCGCCTTGCACTTGATGTTAAACTCGGGCTGGAGTCTGCTTTTCCCCCTGAAAAAGCCGCGATGCTCCTGCATTCTAGCGCAAATTCCCTTGCATGTGAGTTCGTTGAAGAGTGTGTCTTGGCAGTGCCGTCCCCTGCCTTCGTTGACACGATTCGTAACCGCGTCCATTGCTGTCAAAGCATTGATCCGTGGTTGCAAGAATATCTAATTTGCAAGATGGGCGGTGCCGCCAAATGAGGGTCTACCTCGGAACCAATTTCGGGCACGGTTCAGCAGTAGCAGCCATTTCTGACGAAGGGGAACTCCTTTATGCCATTGAGGAGGGGAAACTGATTGGAGAAAAGAACACGAGCCGTTTTCCGGAAGAGGCACTTTCTCTTGTAGCTAGGAGCATTGAGGGAAGCTTCGATATCTGGGCTGAAGGGTGGAATCCCTGGGAACGCCTCCTCCACAAAGGAATTATTCGCACAGTAAAATACGGATTGCGCGATCCTGCCTATTTGCGCGAGGGCTTATTTAAAGAATTTGGTCGGTTCAGCGAAGGGCTGTTTCAATGCAAACGCTGGAAGCAACGTTTCGGGTCTATACGTCCGGTTGGTCATCATTTGGCACATGCGTATAGCCTTCTCCCTGCTGGTTTACCTCCGCGTTCGCTGGTGTTGGTGAGTGACACAACCGCAGAACAGGCTTCCATTTCATCATATTATTTCTCTGGGCGAGAAATGATCCTCCTAACGTCTTCGCTATTTCCGCATTCGATTGGAGCCGTCTTCCACCAACTTGCTTACCATTTTGGTTTCAAAGGACGTACAGGCCCTGGAAAGTTGATGGCGCTCGCAGCCTTCGGAAAGCCTCATTTCCTTGAATACCTGAAGCAGATAGCAGAAGTAAAGCAGGGCGTATTCCAAATAGATATGAAAAGGTTTCCTGCTTGGAAACGTGACGGCAGTTGGCTTGCATTCTCGGCGTCTGCTCCTGTCGAATTGCGAGATGCCATAAGATGTGCGTGTTATGCCCCCGAGGAAGGATTTGATCTCGCCTCATCGGCTCAAGCTTGGTTTACGGAAATGACATGGGCATGCATCACGCAGTCGCTAAATTTGGCGCGAAAAAAAATGGGGGTTGAGATTTCGCATCTCGGATTGACTGGTGGTGCAGCACTAAACTGTCGAGCAAACGGTGAGTTCTTTTTGAGGGCTCCGAGTGTCAGCCTCGACACGATCACCGTAAGTCCATGGTCTGATGATTCAGGCACGGCGATTGGGGCAGCGGTGTGGGCGTTAGCACAGCGAGGTCTGATTGAGCGAATACAACACAGTCTCTCATTTATTGGTACTGCCGTGTCACCCAGCCTGGCAATGCCCGATGACAAAGAAGTCCGTGCTGCGGCACAATGCCTCGCCGCTGGGCACGTGGTTGCTCTCGCAAGCGGGCGTCTTGAGTTCGGGCCTCGCGCCCTTGGCGGTCGCTGCTTGCTCGCTGATCCTCGCCGCGAACAGTTACGTCTGCAGTTGAATATCATGAAGTCTCGTCCGGAATTCATGCCGATGGCTCCTGTTGTCTGCGAACAGGATTACTCTCGCTATTTCGAAGGATGGGGCTCGCGGCATATGGCGTGGACAGTTCTTGCCAGAGAAATTGCCCGTCGTGAGATACCCGCTGCTGTCCATTGCGATGGTCACTCTCGGGTGCAGCTACTAACAAGCGGCGATGCTCCTTTACTAGAGCGTGTTTTATACGAATTCAAACGAGAAACTGGTCATGGTGTCCTGCTCCTTACATCGCTGAATGGAACTGAGGAAGCCATGCCATATGACCTTGCCCGCTCTGAGACAATTGCGCGCAGACTTGGCACTGCTGGAATTCTTTCTGATGAAGGATGGATTGTTTACGGTTAATATTATGGGCTTGAAGAACGTGATTGTCCCTGAAGCGCTGCAATTCTTTGAGGTGTGAATGTGAACAACATGCCCAAGTCCTACCGGCTGACCTCCCATAAGGCGGGCCTTTCTCCCGGCACCGCGGTTTATGTGGGA
>DYDH01000398.1 GCA_020717985.1 Herpetosiphon sp.
GCTGTTGGTTGCACTGCAACTGCAAGTGGAACTGTAACTGTAAATCCGAATCCAACGGTAACAGCTTCGGCATCGCCCACTTCGGTTTGCCCTGGCAATCCATCAACTTTAACGGGCAGTGGTGCAAGCACATACGCTTGGAGCACTGGAACGTCGGGTACTACGACAACAGTTAATCCGTCGGCAACATCATCTTATACCGTTACTGGGACATCGGCAGCGGGTTGCACTGGAACTGCAACTGTGAGTGTAACCGTTTTAGCTGGGCCAGTGGTAACTACCACTGGAGCAACTATTTGCGATGGAGAAACAGCCAATATTTCGGCAACTGGAGCCACCAACTATGCGTGGGACAACAACATGAATGGAAGTAGCATTTCGGTAACTCCAACAACCACAACCACATACACTGTTTCGGGAACCGATGGCAGCGGATGCACAGGACTTGCAACAGCCACTGTAATCGTAAATCCATTGCCTACCATTTCGGTGAATCAACCTTCTATTTGCAGTGGAACAACAGCCAATCTTATAGCAAGTGGAGCCAGCTCGTATGTGTGGAGTACCAGCGACATTACTGCTAGCATTCAGGTGAGTCCATTGGCAACCACAAGTTACGATGTTACCGGAACCGATGCAAACGGTTGCGAGAACACAGCGCAGGCAACTGTAACTGTGAATCCAAATCCTGTTGTTAGTATGACCATGACTCCCGACTATTGTGCTTCGGCCAATGGAACTGCAGCAGCCAATGCCACCAGCGGAACAATGCCATACGATTATTTGTGGAATACAAGCCAAACCACAGCTACTATCTCGTCGTTGCCAGCTGGGCAATATAGTGTGACAGTGTCGGATGCCAACGGTTGTACAGAAAGTGGAGTTGTAACAGTTTCGCCGCAAGCCGGTTTTACACTTGGAGCCAATTCGACTCAAGAGCATTGCGATATGCTCGACGGAACAGCCGAAATTGTTGCCAACAACGCAACCATGCCTCTCAACTACTCGTGGTCGCACAATTCAGGGCTGAATTCGCCCATTGCAAACGGACTTGCTGCTGGCAGCTACAGTGTTACCGTTACCGACGGCCAATGTACACTTACTATTGAGGTGACAGTTGGTTTTCACGATGGTCCAAACGCTGGTTTTCATCCCAGTTCAACCACCACTAATGCAGGCGAAGGCAACATTACATTCAGCGATCAAAGCACTGGCGCATTGATTTGGTATTATGAATTTGGCGACGGAGGCATTTCAACCGAACAAAATCCAATATATCAATATCTAACACCAGGTGTTTATTATCCAATGCAAGTGGTTGCCGATCAGTTTGGTTGTACCGACACTGCCTATCAGACAATAAATGCAAACGAAGGCTTTGCATTCTTCATTCCATCGGCATTTAGTCCCAACGGCGATGGGCGCAACGACTTCTTCACAGTATCGGGCTATGGTATCGACCTCAATACATTCCAAATGTCGATATACGATCGCTGGGGACATATTGTGTTTCGCACGAGCGATATCAACAAACAATGGGATGGCCAATACTTTATGAGCGAAGAAATTGACGATGTAACGCAAGGCGTTTACAGCTACCACATTACATTCAAAACATCGAGTGGAAAAGATAAAAATTACTTTGGGCATGTAGTGAAATTGCCGTAGGAAAGTTGAAGGTTATATTTATTATAAAAATCGGACAGCCCCTTTTCAGAGCTGTCCGATTAAACAAAGCGAAGTCAATTAATAAACAAGTGAAATTCTTCCATATTTTTGGTATGCAATGCCATCGTTCATCACATAGTACAAAACATAAGTGTAAACATCTTCCTGAGCACGCACGCCTTTGTAGGTTCCATCCCAACCACCTTCTAGTGTTGTTGTTTCAAAAATCTGTTCACCCCAGCGATTAAAGATAACAAGATGCATGGTTTCGATACCTTCGCCTTTCACATTGAAATAATCGTTGATTCCATCGCCATTGTCGGGTGTAAAAGCATTGGGTAAATAAACCGAATTGAAAGGTTCGATGGTTAATGGTCTGCAAACAGTATCGAAACAAGAATATTCGTTTTCTACTTGCAAACAAATCCAATACGTTCCAGCCACTTCATAATGATAAACTGGATTTTGATCAATAGAGCTACCACTGGCTTCGTCGCCAAAATTCCAATTCCATGCAGTAGCACCATCCGACAAATCGGTAAATTCGACAACATTATCCGAAATAACATCGCTGCCAAGTGAATACATGAAATCGGCAGATGGACGTGGATAGGCTTCGATGAAATCGGTTAGACTAAGCGAACTAGCACAACCCAATGGCGATGTAGCAATCAAAGTCACCGAATATAGGCCAGGATTTGTGTATAGCGCTGTAGGATTCTGAAGGCTTGAATTATTTCCATTCCCAAAATCCCACTGATAGGTTGTTGCTCCTGTTGAGTTGTTAATAAATTGAACAGAAAGCGGCACACATCCTTCGAGTGGATTTGAATTAAAAGAAACAATTGGCAAAGCTTCTACAGTAGAATTAAGTATTTGATTAAGAGCACACTGTCCAAGGTCGGGTGTAAATGTGTAGGTTGCACTTGTTTGATTATCGACAACTGCTGGATTCCAGCTTCC
>DYDH01000115.1 GCA_020717985.1 Herpetosiphon sp.
AGGGCGTGGACTGAATCCCAGTCCTTCAATACCGCTTCAAAGTCCCTTCGGTGCGCGCGCCACTTCTCCAACTTTTGGCTGTAATCAGCCCAACATTCCGCGCCTGCCTTGCCGCTGGGGTCTATTACCGCAAAGCTGTCCTTGATGCGCTTCCTCATCGAATCCGTTGTGGGATAGCAAGCATCCAAATCAAGCGCGAGCGGGTCAAAATCTGCGAGGAAGCGGCGGTACATTTCAGCGCCTGCCAACGTGGCAAGCGCCACCTGCGACCCATGCACGGCGAGCGGCGCGTGTTCGATCTCGGCTTGCAGATCCAGCACATGCGACATCACATGTTCGAACCCCGACATCGGCGTGGTGGCATGTGAAAGCGACATTGCCAGTCCGCCCAGTGCGATGATCTTGGCCAGCATCGCCGCGCTTTCCATATTGCCGGAACGAATCCCTTCGGCGTGCTCAAGCAGCAATTCATCGAGCGGACCGACGAGATTTTTGGCCAACTCCGAATAGGTGGAGTCCATGCCGAGGCGCTGAGCCAGGTACCAGTCGGGGAAACTGACGAACACCGCCAGCATGTCACCGACTCCGCCCACGGTCATTTCCAGCGGGGCATCGCGCAGGGTTTCAAGGTCACAGATCAGGGCGTCAGGATAGCGGGAATCAAGCGTGCGCTTGACTCCGTCCACAAAAGTTGGCGACATGTTCGAGGTAAAGGCGCTGACGCTGTTGGTTGTTTGGTACACCACGAAGGGAACCTTCGCCCCCGTTTCCTGTTGATAAAGAAAACAGCCGTGCTTGGCAATATCCGTCACCACGCCCGACCCAATGGAGAGGACGGCACAGCCCGGACTAAGACTCTCCTGCACCAACCGGATGTGAGGCATGTCTGTGTGGACTTGTCCGCTCTCGTCCGGCATCATACCGCAAACCCGAACCTGCCAGCCATCCTTTCGGAGTGTGTCAAGCGCCTGTAACTTGAGGTCGCCACCATCGCGGCGCATGGGAGTTTCGTCCATGACGACGACCAGCGCCTTATCAGAATCAGCGCCGGCCGACCTTAGGATCTCTGTCGTTTTGAACAACGCCCCCGATTCAAAGACCATGTGCTTGATCGGCATGGTTTCGTGCATGGGGAAGCCGGGCAGTTTGCGTATTTCCTCCCAAAATTTTGCTCCATCTGCTGGATCATAGGGTAATTTATTCATATCGTTGACCTCTCGAAATATGTGTCTTCACTAATTCTTCACCACGGAGTAATCATGATAGGGTTTCACCCCGAAGGATGAAAATGTAGGTCACGTTTGTAACGTGACTGCCCACGACATGGGAGTGTCACGCTGCAAGCGTGACCTACGGGAACCGGCGATCAAGATATCCAATTTTAGCCCATGTTGGTGTATCATCGCGTGAGATCGGCCATCATAAGACAAACCATCAAGCAGGAGATAGGTCAACATGAAACCTGAATTTATTTTGATGCTCACCTACAACGACACAACCGTAAAGGATGCCCTTGAAATATTCCGTGAATGCAGGGATACGCCTGTTGCCCATTGGGGCTTTAAGGATGTTGGGCTTCCTCCCGAGGAAATGAAAGCGCTTGTGTGTGAGATGAAGGACGCGGGCAAGACGACCTACCTTGAAGTGGTCAGCCTCTCGGAGGAGGAGGGGCTGCGCGGGGCCAATATCGCCGTTGAAGCGGGTTTTGATATTTTGATGGGAACGGTTTTTTTCGATTCGATCCTGGATGCCTTGCAAGACAAGCCGATAAAATATTACCCGTTTCCCGGTCACATCCATGGTCATCCCAGCATAATGGATGGGACGATCGAAGAGATCGTTGCTCACGCCCGGTTTCTCGAAAGCAGGGGCGTCCCCGGCTTGGATTTGCTAAGCTACCGCTATGTCGGTGATGCTCCACAACTCCTGAGGGAAGTGGTCAAGGCGGTCAGCGTGCCGATCGTTTCCGCGGGCTCCATTGATTCATACAAGCGAATTGCCGAAGTCTGGCAGGCGGGTGCGTGGGGCTTCACCATCGGCAGCGCATTGTTTGACAAAAAGTTTGTGGCGAACGGCTCCTTCAAGGAAAATACACTCGCGGTCTGCGAATGGCTTGAAAAGACCTCGGAAGCGGATCTGGGATAAGCGGCACACTTACAAAAAACAAAAGGAAACGTTGGTAAAAATAATGCGAATGAACAAGGATTTTTTTGCCGGAATGCGAGGGGCGTTGCCCATCCTGATCGGTGTCATCCCGTTTGCCATGATCTCTGGCGTGGGGGCGGTTAGTGTTGGCTTGACTTTTTTTGAGACCATGGGCATGTCCGTGATCGTTTTTGCCGGAGCGTCGCAGTTGGCGGTGTATCAATTGATGAGCGCGGGCAGTCCGTGGATCATCATGGTGTTGACTGCCTGGATGATCAACTTGCGTTTTACGATGTATAGCGCCGCGCTTGCGCCCTACCTTCAAAAACTTTCGGCGGGACAAAAGGCTTTGCTGGCGTATATGCTCTCAGATCAGGCATTCGGCATCAGCATGAGTCATTTTGTGGCGAATGAAAAGGTCAGTCACCGCTGGTATTATTTTGGCGCAGCCCTCATCATTTGGGTTGTCTGGCAGATCAGCGCCATCATTGGGGCGTTGTTGGGCGCGCTTGTCCCTGCCAGTTGGGGATTTGATTTTGCCTTTCCGCTCAGTTTCATGGCGCTGATGTTCGCCGCGCTCTATGACCGCCCCACAGTGGCGGCGGCCGTAGTAGGCGGGGGCATCGCGGTGCTGGCAAAGGGATTGCCCTATAACACTGGACTGGTGTTGGCTATTTTTCTTGGTATTGCGGCTGGGTACTTTTCCGAAAGCCTACATCGCCGCCAGGGATATGCACAATGAGCGCTTCATCCACCTGGCTTCTTTTCGTTGCAATTGGACTTGGCACTTTTCTACTGCGCTTCCTCTTTATTTACCTCTTTGGAAAGATCGAAATGCCCGATCAACTTCGCCGCGCCTTGCGTTTTGTCCCGGCGGCGGCTTTGGCTGCGCTGGTCTTCCCGGCCTTGACTCACCCTGCTGGGCACCTTGACCTTTCCCTGCACAACTTCCGCCTGCTTGCCGGACTTGGCGGCGCCCTCGTGGCGTGGAAGACCCGCAACGTTCTCCTGACCATCCTCGTCGGCATGGCTCTGTTGTGGATCTTTGAGATGGCTTTTGGAATTTAGTTTTTGAAACATTGATCCGGATGGCGCATGACTATCACCCAAATATCCCGCTTGACTTAAGTTTTTTTGACCTTACAATTGATCAAAACTAAAAAGGAGAATGTACCATGAGTCAATTTGATAACACGCCGATCATGCCCCCTTCATCTGGGACACCGGGACCTGCAGGCTGGTTTCCCGTTTGGTTTAAGGTTGTCACTCAACCCAAAGAGCAGACTTTCATTGATATCACCGAACATCCCGACGCTTTGCCAAAGACCGCCTATATTTGGATTTTTCTTGTTGGGACTTTGTCCATGATCGTCAACGGGCTTGTCCAGACGGCCATCTCGGCGGCTGGCGTGAATGGACAGGCTGATTTTGCCGGGATGGGACTCGGCATTGGCAGTTCCTTGATTGCCATGATTTGCTTTTCGCCTCTTGCCGGCGGGCTGTCAGTTTTGTTTTTTGCGTTGGGAGTTGCCATCGTCCAATGGATAGCAAAACTTTTTGGCGGAACAGGCACGTATGACAAACTGGTCTATGCGGTCGCGGCGATTTCCGTGCCGTTTACGCTGGTTTCCATGCTGCTTGTGCCACTTAATGCCGTGCCTTACCTAAATATTTGCACCGGCTTGTTGAGTTTTGGCTTGGGCTTTTATTCCCTGTTTTTGCAGATCACAGCGGTCAAGGCAGTTAACCGCTTTGGCTGGGGACAGGCGGCTGGTTCCGTGCTGCTGCCCGGACTTGTAGTCCTTGTTGTGTGCGGCTGTATTGTGGGCGTTGGACTTATGCTTTTGGGACCAATGATTGGAAATGTGTTTAGCGAAATCAATCAAAGCCTGCAATTTGCCCCGTAGTTCAAACCTCAAAAATAGTGACTGTTCAGCCATGTCATTGCGAGGCGGGCATTTGCTCTTTCCGCCGAAGCAATCGCATGTCATTAGGGGACTGCTTCGGCTAAGAACAAGAGCGCCTCGCAGCGACATAATCGAGGGTGTGGCTGACTGCTGAGTAGCTTGACAATGTCACATTTCAAAAATTGTCAGTGTGGAGTCCGCAAGTTCTACTTGCGGATCCCCGACATGTTCCAGAGTAGAACTTCTGGACTCCAAATTACGTTAATGTGATATTGTCAAAGTAGCTTCAAAAAATAAACAAAATGCCCCTTGGATCACGAATGATTTAAGGGGCGTTTGCCATCCTATTTGCTCTGTGTTGGTGCGGGCGAGGGGATGCGATGCGCGCCTGACAGGAGCGGCATTTCCGCCATGAAATAGGCTTGTTCATAAGCCGTATCCGCTCCGCCTTCGCCGACGATGGGTTCGATCAATCCATTCTCATTTGAGTCCACGCCTGAGACGATTTGAATTGAGAGTTTTGTCATTTCCGTAATGAGCGGCTCCATCTCTGAGCCGAAGGGCATTTCCTGTAATTGCAGCGCGTCTTCAAGCAACTGCTCGGTCCAGCCCGTCATATTTTCGCCGCACGTCACAACATGGGCGCTGTTTAATTTTATGTTTTCTGTTGCATCAACGGCCTGCGCGGCAAATTTTGCATGGGAAATGGCTTGCGCGATGTAACCCTGATCGGTGTATCCGGGGTCTCCATTGTGGAGCAGACCAAACTTGTCGCTGGGATCATTGATCGTGCCATCCTTGTTCCAGTCTTTATACTGGCTTGTATTCGCATTCCCCACGACCTGATTGATGATCTCTTCAGTTTTTAGGCGAACGAGTTCCTCATCACCTTTTGCAAAGGCTTTACCTAATTCATCTGTATTTGTGTAAAGCATATCCGCCGTGCCCCATAATCCCTGGATGAGCGGGGTTGCATTTGGCGCGGTGTGAAATGCGACAACAAGATGCCGCACATGCACGAGAGCAAGCGGAGGAAATACGGAGGACGCGACAATTTCGCCGGACGATTCGCCCGGCTTTGGATCATTATCCGCTTCAAGCGTGACTTCGATCTGGTCAAACACCGAAAGGATATTTTCCTGGTTTGAGTTGGCAAACGCCAACTGCCCCTGCCTCGCTTCATCTATTTTGATCACGCCTATATTGCGCCGTATTTCCCCGCCCTGGGCGAGCAGCCAAACTTCGTAATGAGTACCCGCTTTCGGCGCAGGGAGAGCGGAGAATGAGATTACCGCTTTGTCCATTACTGTGTAAGAGTCCAAAAACGAAACGCGCCCAATGGGTTGATTTTTATCCACTGTGGGCGCAGGCTGGAAACGCAACGCGGCGAAGGTTAATGCAATAACCAACAGTGCGCCAAATCCTGCCCAGAGCCAGGGGAAGGGACGCCCTTGTTTTGTTTTTTCGATGGACTTTTTGGAGGCATTTACCAACCGTGCGGTGTTTGTTGACACAGTATGTCCGTTGAATACTGCCGTGAATTCATCGGCTAATTCTTTTCCAGAGGAGTAACGGACTTCCGGGTCTTTTGCAAGCGCGCGGTCAATGATGAGTTGCAGGTCAGGTGAGATGCCAAAGATGGGTGGCGGGGGATCGTTCAAATGTTTCATCAGGATGCCGAATGATGATTCAGCGTCAAAGGGGACCACGCCCGCCAACATTTCATACAACATTACGCCGAGTGAGTAGATGTCTGTTTTTGCGCCCACTGGATCGCCGCGCGCCTGTTCGGGACTCATGTAGGCTGGAGTGCCGGAGACAGTCCCTGTTGAGGTTTGGATGGACACGTCCAGAAGGCGGACCAGCCCAAAGTCAGTCAGGATCGGTTCCACATCTTCGGGTAAAGGCAGGTCGGGATCCACAGGTCCGCTTGCTGAACGCAATAACACATTGGCGGGTTTTATATCCCGATGGATGATGTGTTGACTGTGGGCGTAATCTATCGCAGAGGCAAGCTCGGAAAGGATCCGCGCAACCATGTTGAACGGCAGCTTTTCCTCGCGTTTGTGCAGGGCTTTCAGGTAATTTCCGAGCGAAGCGCCCGATACGAGTTCCATGACGAGGCAGGGTTGTCCATCCACCAGCTCGTAATCGAACACCTGGATGATGTTGGGATGGCGCAGACTGGCGACCACGCGCGCTTCACGTTCAAAACGCCTGTGGTTATCAGGATCAGCATCAACATGGTCGCGCATGATCTTTACGGCCACTTTGCGGTTGAGCGTGGTATGCTCGCCGTAATACACTTCCGCCATGCCGCCGCGCGCGATAAATTCGCCGATCCTGACTTTACCTAATGTTTTACCGGTCCAATTTGACATTTGCGAATTATACCTGATAGTATAATTCGACGAATTTCAAGGAGACTTTAATGAAAATCCTGCTCGAAGAAATACTGCGCGAAACGATGCATACGCGCGGCTTGACGCTTGCCACCGCGGAATCCTGTACGGGTGGTTTGGTCTCAGATCGGATCACAAATGTTTCAGGTTCGTCGGAATATTTTCCCGGCGGTGTTGTGGCTTATTCCTATGAGGCCAAGGCCAGTTTGCTCGGCGTATCCTGGGACACACTCAACGCGCACGGCGCTGTGAGCGAAGAGACGGTGCTCGAAATGGCGCACGGTGCGCGAAAATTATTCAATGCCGATATTGGCATATCGGTCAGCGGTATTGCTGGTCCCACGGGCGGACTGCCTGGAAAACCTGTCGGCACTACCTGGTTTGGACTGGTGACGAATGGCGGCAAATGGGCGCGTCACTTTGTTTGGGATGGTGATCGTATGTATAACAAGCATCAATCATCTGAAGCCGCGCTCCAGTTTGTGGTTGATTATCTTGATGGGAAACTTGCATGAATGTAGTTGTTATTATTTCAGCAAATGCCGAATGGCGTGTAGTCAAAGAGTTGTATCCAAACCTTGAGATTCAACGATCCCCTTATGGTGAGTATGCTGACCTTCAACTCTCAACTTATAACCTTCAACTCTTCCACGGCGGCTGGGGAAAAATTTCCGCAGCGGCTACGGCCCAATATGCGATAGACCATTTCAAACCCGACCTGTTGATCAACCTGGGGACCTGCGGCGGATTTGCGGGACGCATTGAAACAGGGACGATCATCCTCGTTGAGCGGACTCTGGTCTACGACATTATCGAGCAGATGGGGGACGGCGCGGAAGCGATTGAGCATTATTCGACAAAGATCGATCTTTCGTGGTTGGACGATGTGAACAACGGTCTACCGTCCACTGTCCGCGGTCTATTAGTTTCTGCCGACCGTGATATTGTGGTGGATGACATCCCCATGCTGATCGAAAAATATGACGCGGTTGCCGCAGATTGGGAATCAGGTGCGATTGCTTGGGTGGCGCATAAGAACAATGTCCGCGTGTTGATTTTACGCGGGGTCACCGACCTTGTCGGCGGCGATGGGGGGGAAGCCTACGGCAACATCGAATTATTCCGCGAGCGGACGAAGACTGTGATGCGTGAGTTGTTTCGTCAACTACCTTGGTGGTTGAACGCCATAAAGTATGAGTGAACGAATCCTGGAGTTGTTTGTCCGGTGTGCGTCGCACCTGATGGGTGGGATTTTTCTGATCAATGAGCAGAATCTGTTGTCATGAGACACCTCAGATTATTTCCCCAATCTTCCCCGTTCCACATCAATCACTTCATTCTCCAACTTCTTAAACAGCGGACCAGGTTGATTCAACTTTTTCCCCGGCTGTAAGTCGCTTGGCTTCCATTTCATTACTTTTGCTCGCTCCATTTCCTTCGTGGCCCATCAAACAGAATGCGAAGATTTTCCAGAATATTTCTTCCCAAGTAACCCATTGGCTGATCAACCAATAGAAACTGTCCTTTAAATCTATAATCTAAAAATTCCAACTCCTATTCCGCCATATTTACCAACCTTGATTGTCCATCAAAGCCTTCTGCCTCGTAGACTTTATCTTTTACAGGCTCAACCCCCAATTGCTCAACATAGGCGCGTGGCAAGGCTGTGGCATCTGCGCCTGTATCAATTAACATGGGAACGTCCTGTAAAAAAGCGCCAGTTGCAAGGTTGCGAAGAATCACATAGGCAACTGGCGCGGGCGGGTCAAAATTTTCAGCCTCGTATTCTGGCATTAGGTTTCACTTTCGTAACCTGCATTTTGAAATCGGCGGCTTGCTTGCGATTTACCAGCCGCGGCGTCAACATACGAATTGCTTTTTTTTCATCTAATTTCAGATCGGCAACGATCACATACACCTTCGCGTTCTCGGGCAATTTGACACCTGCCTTTAAGCGAATTTTGCCTTTTTCAACGATACCTTCATAAGTTGTAATAGTCATGTTGCACCTCTTACAAAATTATAGCACGAAGAATCACTTCCCTAATTTCGCTCTTTCCACATCAATCACTTCATTCTCCAACTTCTTAAACAGCGGACCCGGCTGATTCAACTTCTTCCCTGGCTGTAAGTCGCTGGGTTTCCACTGTAAGCCTTCAACGGGTTTGTAGCGCAAAACCGTGTGTGTTCCCAACGAGTCACTCACTTCCTCGGTGTATTGCTCGCCGAAGAGCGGAATTTCGTAGCCAAAGTACGTGTGCAGTTTTTCGCAGGTGAACGGCAGGAATGGAGCGAACATCACCTTGAGCGAGTCTATGGCTTTGAGCGCGGTGTAAACTGTCTTGCCGGCTTCGGCTTTGTCCACTTTGATGGCAGACCACGGCGCATTGACATCGAGATATTGATTGACAACGGTGGCGAGTTTCATCGCTTCGCCCAATGCAGAGCGCAGGCGCACGGCTTCGAGTTCCGCGCCCACCGTGTTGAATCCATTTTCGATGGTTTTCAACAATTCAAAGTCCGCATCCCGTAGGGGCGCGGTCTCCGCGCCCGAGCCCATATCTTCCAATGATGGCACATGTCCATCCCAATTCTTATAACAGAACGCCAACACGCGATTCGCAAGGTTGCCCCACGTCGCCACCAGTTCGTTGTTGTTGCGCGCCACGAACTCCGCCCAATCCCAATCGCTGTCCTTGGCTTCGGGCATGTTGACGGTCAGGTAATAGCGGATGGCATCCGGGTCGAAGCGTGTTAGTGCGTCACGTCCCCAGACCGCCCAGTTGCGCGAGCCGCTGATCTTCTTGCCTTCGAGATTCATGAATTGATTGGCGGGCACATCGTAAGGCAAAATCAATGGGATTTCTTCGCCCGTGAAGATTTCCATGAACGCGCTTCCAACTCCCATCAACTCGGCGGGCCACAACGATGTGTGGAAGAAGATGTTGTCCTTGCCGATAAAGTGATATTGCTTCGCTTTGGAATTTGTCCACCAGTCGCGCCACGCATCTTTCTGACCCGAAACTTGTGCCCACTCAATGGGAGCGGATAGATACCCGATAACGGCCTCGAACCACACATAGAGTTTTTTCGTCTCCCAGCCTGCCTCACTGACCGGGACCGGAATACCCCAATCGAGGTCGCGGGTAATGGCGCGTGGCTTGAGTCCTTCGGCTTCGACCTTCCGCAGCGACTCGCCCAAGACTGTATCGCGCATATAACTGGAACGTTCCCGCAAATATTTTTTGACATCCGGCTCGAGTTTCGATAGGTCAATAAAATAATGTTCGGTATCGCGCAGTTCAGGCGAAGATGTATCGCCTTCAACTTTTGATTTCGGGTTGACAAGTTTGGTCGGGTCGAGCACATTCCCGCAGGCATCGCATTGATCGGAACGCGCGCCATCGGTACCGCAGATGTAGCAAGTCCCTTCGATGTAACGGTCAGGCAGGAAGCGTTTTAATCCCGGAGAGAACCATTGTGGCTCGGTCTTCTTGAAAAGGAATCCGTTCTTTTCCAATGCCAAAAAGATGGTCTGTGAAACCTTGAAATGATTCTCGCTGTGTGTGGTGGTGTACAAGTCATACGAAATACCGATTTGCTTGAACAGGTCAATGAAGCCTTCGTGATATGACTTGTACACTTCCTCGACCGGCTTGCCGAGTTTGTCCGCGCTCATGGTCACGGGTGTGCCATGCGAGTCGGTGCCGGTGATCATCAGTACCTTGTCACCCTTGAGACGGTGATAACGTGCGGCAATGTCACCGGGCAGGTGTGAACCTGTCAGGTTTCCGACGTGGATTTCAGCATTGGCGTACGGCCATGCAACTGCGATTAAGATATTTTCGGGCATTTGTGCCTCCGTAATTCTTTTACCACCAAGGGCACTAAGAAAAAACCTTTGTGCCCTTGGTGTCCTTTGTGGTTAAATATTTTTGCATTTACAAACAAAAAGGCTGTCCGCGTGATGGACAGCCCGTTTTTGTTCAGGTGTGTAAACCTAACGTGCTTTCCATTCGGCGCGGCAGAACATCTCCATTCGCATGGCCATGGTCATTGGCACCATAGAGAAAGCGGATTTGAATTTCATGTGTGTTATTTTAGGCGAGCGGAGAAGGTTTGTCAATGGGATTTTTTACCTTTACTTCGTGTGCAAGCAAAGGTTGCGGCTGACACAAGTGACTGAAGACCTGTGGCAAGGAAAAATTGAATTGGTCATTGAAGCCTGCTGTCCGCTGGCTATAAAGTCCATGTGGGTAAAACAGTCCCTCACTTATTATCGCAACAATATGCAACGCATGCACCATGGACAATTCCGCGCCTCTGGCTTACTGATTGGCAGCGGTATTATTGAAAGCGCTTGCAAACAAATCGTTATCCGGCGTCTTAAATTCCCCGGCGCATAATGGAATTTGGATGGCGCGACTTTGACCGCCAAGGCGCGGCTGCTTGGATGAGCGGTGATTGGCATAAACTCGTCTCTGCTCGTTCACTTTTACCGCTCGCTGCCTGACAACTTTTTCATGCACACTTTACTTCTCTCTTCTTACTTTTTACGCAATACGGATTAAAATCCACCCATGACTCTCTCCCCTGACTTCCTCCACGAATTAAAAAAACGCTTTGCCGGCGACCTGCGGCTTGATTCTGCCTCCCGGGCTTTGTATTCCACCGATGCTTCCATGTATCAGATCGAGCCGCTTGGCGTTGCCGTTCCCAAAACACAAGATGACCTGCAAGCCGCTGTGGAACTTGCCGCAAAATACAAAGTCCCCATTCTGCCGCGCGGATCGGGCTCCTCGCTTGGCGGGCAGGCAATCGGCAAAGCCCTTATTTTGGATTGCTCGCGCCATTTGGATTCCATCCTTGAAATTGATTCCGGATCTCATACTGCCATCGTTGAACCCGGCGTCGTTCTTGCGGACTTGAATCGAGCAGCGGCGAAATTCGGCTTGATGTTCGGTCCCGACCCCGCCTCGGCAGAACGTGCCACCATGGGCGGAGTCATCGGCAACAACGCCACAGGCGCGCACTCCATTTTGTACGGCATGACCGCCGACCATTTGATCTCAACGGATGTGATTTTGGCAGATGGGAGTTTGGCAACTTGGGGCGATGGAATGCAGAATGCAGAATGCAAAATGCAGAATGAAATTATGGATGTTGCTTTTGGCATCCGCGAAAAATATGCAGAGGTAATCAAACAAAAATTTCCGAGGTCATGGCGCAATTCAGCGGGATACAGATTGAATTATTTGTTGCCCTGGAGTCCATCAACACCTTCACATTGGTATCAAACCGGCGACTATCCGCCAAACTACAACCTTCAACCTTCAACTTTCAACCTTGCTCCCTTACTCGCTGGCAGCGAAGGCACTCTTGCCGTCATGCGCCGCGCAAAGATCAACCTGGTTCAAAAACCCAAATATACAATTCTCGGTGTACTTGCCTACAACAGCATCGCGGATGCGTGTGACGATGTGCCGCGTTTATTGGAGTTCAAGCCAAGCGCCGTCGAGTTGATTCCGCAGATGATCATTGAACTTGCACGCGGCGTCCCAGCCTATGCTCGTCAAATGGGATGGATGACGGGCAATCCTGCCGCAGTGTTGGTCGTTGAATTTAGCGGCGACCAGCCGTCCGCGTTGCGCGAAGCGGTTCGTCGCATCGGTGATCTCTTGACGATTGCTGAGTCATCTGAAGAGCAATCCCGCGTGTGGAACGTCCGCAAGATGGGACTTGGAATTTTGGATTCGCGTCCGCAGCCTGCCCGTCCTGCCGCATTCATTGAAGATTGCGCCGTGCCTGTGGGTCGCCTCGGCGAGTTCGTGCGCGAGGTCGAAAGGATTTTGGCGGAGCATCACACCGTCGGCGGAATTTATGCCCACGCATCGGCGGGCTGTTTGCACATCCGCCCAATTTTGGATTTGCAAAAAGGCGAAGGCGTGTACGCTTTGCGAAGCATCGGCGAGCAGGTTCTGGCGTTGACCTTGAGTCTCGGAGGTTCGATGAGCAGTGAACACGGCGACGGCATCGTGACGGGGGAGTGGATCGAAAAAACATACGGAGCGGAAATTACCGAAGCCATGCGCTCCCTCAAACGCGCCGCCGACCCCGATAACATTTTGAACCCCGCGAAAATGCTGGATGCGCCGCCGATGGATTCGCATCTGCGCTATGGCGAATCCTACCGTGCCCAAACATGGACTCCCGTCCTGAGCTTTGACCACACCCGTGGACTTGCTGGCGCAATCGAGCATTGCAATGGACAAGGTGTCTGCCGCAAGTCAACTGGAACCATGTGCCCATCGTTCCAAGCTACACGCGATGAAGGGAATTCAACCAGAGGTCGCGCAAATTTATTGCGGACATTGATCATGCGACCACTGACCGCGGACGATGGACGGTCCACGGTCCACGGTCTATCGTCCGCCGTCTACAACTCCCTCGATCTCTGCCTCGCCTGCAAAGGCTGCACCTCCGAATGTCCCAGCGGCGTGGATATGCCGAAGCTGAAATACGAATTCATGAACGAGTATTTCAAAACGCACCGCCGACAACTGCGCGATTATTTGTTCGGATATTTTCACGTCGTCTCAAAATTTCTTTCGCCAGTCGCTCCTCTGGCAAATGCCTTCATGAAGATGGATTGGTCACGGAAATTAATCGCCCGCATCACAGGCATCACAGACAAACGACCTTTTCCAGTCTTTGCAGTTCGTAAGTCACGCTTTGATGGTCGAGTAGCGACGCATGGTTTTGCGTCGCGTACCGAGACCCAGCGTGACAAAGCATTTGGAAAAAAGGTCATCTTCCTCTCAGACATCTTCTCCCGCTATCTTGAACCCGAAGTGGAACAAGCCGCCTTTGACATCCTCCACGCCGCAGGCTACGAACCGTTGATTCTGCCAATGATCGGCGCAGGCACGTCACTGCTTTCAAAAGGATTCATCAACGCTGCCCGCACTCACGCAGAAAAAGTCCTAGATGAGATCAAAGCCCTCGATCCAGAATCAGCTTTGAGCGTGGTGGGTTGCGAGCCGCCCGAAATGTATTGTCTCAAACATGAATACGCCGCATTACTTCCCAATCGTCGTGCCGAAATTCGATCCCTCAGAAATCGCACTTGGGTCTTGGATGAATTCATTTTGCGCGTAGCCAACATGGGGTCTTTGGAGTCGGGCGGCTTGCTTTCCGAGACATTAAAAAAAGTGCAAGGACAAGCTCCTGCACTCCAGAAGAAAATCACCTTTCACCCGCATTGCCATCAACGCGCCGAAGGTCTCGCCGACGACGGTTTGCCGACAGGCACAGCCGCCACCGTTGGAATGCTGTGCGCCTTCGGCTTCGAGGTGGATGTGATCGACTCAGGCTGCTGCGGCATGGCTGGCACGTTTGGCTATGACGCTGAGCATTACGATCTCTCGATGCAAGTGGGGGAGTTGAAACTGTTGCCGCAAATTAGGGAATTGGGAAAGAACAAGGATTTTGAAATCGCGTCCTCTGGCTCGGCTTGCAGGTTGCAGATCAAGCAGGGCGCGGGAGTTGATGCGGTGCATCCATTGGTGATGGTGGCGGAGCGCTTGAAGTCAAACGGCGGTAACTGATTTGATCGTTTCGTTATCATCCCACCCGCGTGGACTCTCCTCACCTCAATCGGACACCTATTCCTGTTTGCGAGTCCATGACACGACCTTTGCGCCAAACTACGCTTTATACAATACGGGTAAGCAATCTGTTGCCAAGCATGTTTCTTATCCTTGCTAAGTAGTCGGTTGAAAGTTTTTAGACACACCTTCGGCTTTTCGGGGGCTAAGCCCCCGAAAGAGCAGAGATGGGTTGCAAAATTATTTTCGACGGTTTACTTAGTGGTGCGTTTGATAAGTAATTTAACGTCAAATAATGGATAAGTTGCTCGAAACGCGTCGGGACAGAGCCCTTGCTCAGTACACGGAAGCCCCTTTGGGGCTAAAACATCCAGTCCGAAGGACTTTTTTTGAACTGAGGCAGGGCTTTAGCCCGCACCGACCTGCTAACCATTATTCACGTTAATTTAACATAGCCGCTGCATGTTACTAATGCGTTGATTTTCTTCTGTTTAAGAAGAAATACAAAAAAACGAAAATAGCGGGATCTTTTATAACTTGAGTTTAGAGTTCAAAGCGCCTTAACAACAACAAGAATTGGATGTACATGATCCACAAGCCAAAGTGATCGTGGCAGACAGTCGCTACGAAGACCTC
>DYDH01000399.1:0-2374 GCA_020717985.1 Herpetosiphon sp.
GATCGGTCATGAGATTCAGTTCGCTATGTCCGCCTGAGACGAGCAAAGCCATCAAGGGAAATTGCGGCGCGGGCGGAACAATCTCGCCTGCTTCATAGACCCAAGCCGAATAAAGATGTCCTTCGAGGTGGTTGACGCCCACCAGCGGCAGACCCGTGCCAAGAGCAAGTCCCTTTGCCATGTTCATGCCCACCACCAGCGACCCCGCAAGACCAGGTCCCTGCGTGACGGCGAGCGCGTCAATATCATTGAGTGTGAGATGTGCCTGCGCGAGCGCCTGCTCCACAACCGGCGTGACACTCAAGACATGCTGACGCGAAGCCACTTCAGGATATACGCCGCCATAACGAGCATGGATTTCCATTTGCGAAGCGACAACAGAGGAAAGAAGCGCGCGTCCATTTTCAATGATGGCGCAGGCGGTTTCATCACAGGAGGTTTCAACAGCTAAGATACGGGCAGGTTTTAGGTCAGTCATTTTTTACTCGATTGGGTTTCAAGTTGCAGGTTGTAAGCACATACTTCTCACTTATTACTTATTACTTATTACTTATTACTTCTCACTCATTACTTCTTACTCACCCACTTCTTCATCGGCAAAACAAAATCATAGGGATACTCAGCAAGGATTTCCATTCTTCCATCGGGGCGCACCCAAAGCGTGTCTTCGATGCGGAAGCCCATGCCTTTTTCGGGATAGTACAGTCCGGGCTCAGAGGTGACAACCACACCGGGGGCAAGCCGTTGATCGTCACCATTCATTAATCCACTAAAGGGGCGTTCATGGATATTCAGCCCCACGCCATGACCCAAACTGTGGACATATCCTTCAACGGGCGCATTCGTGTGCAGCGGGGTTTGATGTCCTTTGCCTTCAAAATATTCACAAGCCATTTGCTGATAATGTTTGAACGGCACATTTAGGTCAAAGTTATCATTCAAATGGTCGTAAAGTTCCTTTACCTGATCGAAAAGCGCCTGCGCTTCGGGTGTGGCGTAGCCCAAACTCCAGGTGCGCGTAAAATCGTAGTAATAACCGCCGCCCGCTTCGGCGGGATAAATATCAAACACAATGGTTTGACCGAGTTTCATCAGATCAGTCAAGTTACCGACAGAATGCGGCACGCCTGCATCGCGCCCGATCGAAAAAATAAAACCCGAAGGCAGTTCCGCGCCATGCTCAGCCACCCACAGGCGGATTTTTGAATGCACATCGCCAACCGTCAGCGCAGAGCTGTCTACATTCAACAATACTTCATCGTCGCGCACATCGCACGAGGTGAGAAAATCCGCGACCTTGCCAACTACGTCTGTGGTGACCTTACCCATCCTGCGGATGCGCGCCACTTCCGCTTCATCCTTTGTTTCCATTGCGCGCATGAAAATCGAATCTTCACGCGCCTCGCCGACAAACTTAAGAGCAGGCATTAATTTTTTCAAACGGGAGAGCATACCGAAGATCGCGCTCAGGTCATACGTGCCATACACGCCCACGCGACCTGAGGTAACGCCCATATCCTCAAGCATCAACTGACAGCGCATGGCGGCGGCAAGCAGCCCATTGCCCTTTGATTTTTTTATCAGCGCATTCATGTCATATTTGCTGTAGGGAATTAATTTCAATCCGCTTTTGGCGGCTTCGTCGCGTTCCATGTCGCCGAAAAATAGAGCGGCTTCCTCGCCGCGCTTCTTGATCAATGTTGCATGACTCACGTGTCCGCCGCCTGTTAGATAGGTCATCGGCGGGTTATGCTCGGCATTTCCAAATACAATAAAAGCATCCAAATTTCTAGCTTGCATGAGCGCATCAAGTTCTGATTTCATAATTTCCTTTTTAAGTCGTCACGTTGCAAACGTGACCTACAATGACTTACATCAAAAGTCATTAAATACATTTTTCAACCCAACCAGCAGCGCACCTTCCTGTTCGGGAAGTACGGTACGCGGGTCGAGCAATACTTTATCGTTCGTTGTGCGCGCGATGATGGGCGGGTTTTGTGCGCGCAGTCTCTTTGTGAATCGATCAGGCGAATCAACCGAAAGCGATAACAGGAATGTTGGGAAGGATTCGCCCGGCAGACTGCCCCCGCCGACAGTGGATTGGCCTTCGACGACCTCGCCCCGTCCCAATTCCCTGATCCACGCTTCCACCCGGCCTTTGATCTGCTTTGGCGAATAAGACATCATCTTCAAAATGGGAATTTCGCGCTCCGCTTCATCTTTGAGGTAATGCAAAAGTGTGGCAGTGATTCCCGCAAGGCAGGCCTTATCCGCGCGGACGGCACGCGCGAGAGGATGCTTCTTGATCTTGTCGATCAATTCCTTCCTGCCAATGATAATTCCCGCCTGTGGACCGCCGAGCAATTTATCGCCA
>DYDH01000399.1:2408-2500 GCA_020717985.1 Herpetosiphon sp.
ACTCTTGAACAGTTGGTTCGTGGGCAAGTCCATATTTGGCGGTATCGTACAATGCGCCTGAACCCAGGTCATCCATAACAAACACATCCGCT
>DYDH01000399.1:2514-2606 GCA_020717985.1 Herpetosiphon sp.
AACAACTTCTTTTAGCTCGGGTTCCTCGGTAAAACCGATGATCTTGAAATTCGAAGGATGCGCGCGCATGACAAGCGAGCCTCCATCCTGTA
>DYDH01000400.1 GCA_020717985.1 Herpetosiphon sp.
ACAAGCCGTTCCGTTCCAAAAGCACGGCTCCATGAGGCGGCGTTTTCAATCCCTTTTCAGGATACACGCGAGCGAGGTTGAATTTTTCGAAATCATCCAATCCGAAGAGCCACATGGGCAACCATTGATCCGGAAAGACCTCTATGCGTTGAAAAGAGAGATCGCGAAATTCGGCATGTTCAATTTCCGGGCGTTGTCTGAATGAGGCTAAATCAAGCTTGGCGAAATCCCTGGAAGTCAAGGCTACATGGAAGGGAGCAGTTCTGTTGAAGTTCTCGTTCAGGTCGTTTTTTAGAATGAAGTACGAAACCAGGATCGATCCGACGCCCCACAGTCCGATAATGAGGGCGAAGATGACAAGCAGGGTACGACTGGGGTTCATCCGTAAATCGTTGATGGCTTTTTTCAGTCCGGGATTCATGCGATCCCCCTTTCGTCGCTGACCAGCGTGCCGTCGCGCAGCGTGATGATCCTGTCATAACCGGATGCCGATACATTCTCGTGAGTCACTACGACGACAGTCTTTCCGCCTTTAGCCAGTTTTTTGAAAAGTGCGTGAATTTCGCAGGCATTCGTGCTATCCAGATTTCCGGTGGGTTCGTCAGCGACGAGAATCGGTGGATCGTTGGCCAGCGCACGGGCGATGGCGGCGCGCTGTTGCTCACCACCGGATAATGCGGCCGGAAATTTGTCGGCATGTTTTCCAATTCCAACCAGTTCCAATAATCTTCCGGCTCGCGGAGTTCGTTCCTGCCTAGGAATGACATCAACAAAATCCATGGCAAGAAGAAGATTCTCCAGTATGCTCAGGGTCGGGATGAGTTGGAAAAATTGAAATACAATGCCGACATTGGCCCCGCGCCAGGTAGCCAGGCGACTTTCATTGAGAGCATGCACCGTGGTATCATTGATAACGGCTGTGCCGCTATCCGGGTGATCTATACCGGTGAGCATGTTGAGCAGCGTCGATTTGCCACTGCCGGATTTGCCAACGATAGCGACAAATTCTCCGCCCGCCAGGTGTAAATCGATGTTGTCGAGTGCGGTAAAATTGCCATTGCTGCCTGAGAATACTTTTGTAACGCCTGATAGTTTGATCATGTGGACACCTCGTAATGGATTGGATTCGTCTCTATCATGGCGGATCGATACAAAATCGAGAAGAACACAAACGTAATGAACGTCCAGTTCCAGACACAAAGATATGTTATGTCCAGAAAGGTAAATATCGTGGCTAATGAAACACAACCAGCAGATCGCCGCGTTCAGCGCACACGCCTCGCATTGCGAGACGCCTTGATCTCACTGTTGATCGAACGCGGTTGGGACGACATCACTATTCAGGATCTGTGCGAACGCGCAAATGTAGGGCGCTCCACGTTTTACCTGCATTTTCAAAACAAGGAACAATTGTTGGTCAGCGGATTTGATGACCTGCGGGCATGGCTGCGCACACAGACAGCGGGATTTACAAATGGAGCATCGGGTTCACTGCCATTCGTTCGGGGATTGATCGAACATGTATCTGAACAACGAATTCTGTTCAGAGTCATCATCGGGCGGGGTAGCGGGCATGTTGTCCAAAAACGATTTAGAGAAATGGTGAATCAACTGGTCGAGGCGCAAATCTGTCTCCCAACTTCTGGATGGAAACAGGAAGCCGGAGCCCGCTATGTGGCGGGAGCGCTTGTCGAGTTGCTGGCATGGTGGGTCGATGTGGGTAATAAGCGGACAGCGGATGATATTGAGTATCTTTTCTACCAACTTACCTTGCCGGCCATCAAGCAGCTTGGGGCCGGAATCTGACTCTACATTGAAGCGCTCACGGGGAATCGTTCCGGCCAATACAGTATTCGCATCAATGATCAGTGGCGTGTCTGTTTTGGTTGGACGGATGCAGGCGCAGAAAATGTGGAAATAGTTGATTACCACTGAGGAGAATCTATTATGAGCAAACTCAAACCCATCACTCCAGGCGAGATCCTCTCGGAAGAGTTTCTCAAACCCATGGTTATTAGCCAGTATCGTTTAGCCAAAGAAATCGGTGTCCCCGCTCAACGTATCAGCGAGATTATTGCCGGCAAACGTTCGATCACAGCTGATACTGATTTACGGTTGTGCCGATTTTTTGGTTTATCTAATGGATATTGGTTGCGTGCTCAAGCTGCCCACGATACGGAAGTTGCAGAACGTACTCTCGGCAAGATGATAATAAAGATCAAACCTTGGTCTGAGTCAACTGCCCAACAAGGTAGTGCTTCAGCCGATGCTCGTACCTCACAAGGCTGAGCTTACCGTTATCTTGTCCTTGGCAATCCTCAATTGACAAGCACACTCCATAAGTTAAGACTATTCACTTTGAAAAACGCCTGTCGACTCCGGGCTCTCATGTCATCAATTCTTCGCCGGATCACAGCCATTCATTGGGCCAGGATTTCATTTGCCTGTTCTTCTTTAAAAGTGTTCATTGAAGGCGTTGTTGTCCTGTTGTCCTGCTGGAGAATCGATCCAAGAATCAGCAAGCAATGTGAGGGTGAAGCAGCTGTGAGCAAAATGAATTCAGGCAACCGAATTACCTT
>DYDH01000401.1 GCA_020717985.1 Herpetosiphon sp.
AAAAATCGGTGAGGCAAACAGCCGCGCGGAAGCCGAGGTCATTAAAAGTTTTTTGAAAGCCGAAGGAATAGACGTGGAACTTGTCGAGGAATCCGTCTCACATTCGGCGTATGTGCTTGCGCAGGCTCTCGTCGAGATCTTTGTTCCCAAAGAGAAAGCCAAAATGGCGCTAAAACTTCTAGAGCCCTTTGATGATATTCTGCCAGAGGAAGACGATAAGGACGAATAAACAGACCTCCGAGATTTTACCCACAAAATCTCGGAGGTCTTTCATTTCACTTTTTACTTTATTACTTCTCACTTGCTCCTTGCAACTCAATCCTCTTCCCCCGTCATCAACTTGATCCGCTCCCACGGCTTCAGGCTTTCATCTTCGGCCAACAGATTCTTCAGATCATACAATTCATCGCGCAAGGCGGCGGCGCGCTCGAACTCAAGGTTCTTCGCGGCCTCCTTCATTTGCTTTTCCACTTCATCCACGATCTTACGCAACTCGCCGCGCGGAAGCCCGTCCGCCGCAGTCTTGTATTGCGCCTTCTCTTCGCCTATCGCTTTGGCGCTCATCATTTCGGTTAACTGGTGAATTTCCTTGTGGATGCTGATCGGCATGATGCCGTTATCTTCGTTATATTTCACCTGCTTGGCGCGGCGGCGATTGGTCTCGTCAATGGCGCGTTTCATTGAATCAGTCTGACGGTCGGCGTACATAATCACGCGCCCGTTCACATTACGCGCCGCGCGCCCGATGGTTTGGATCAACGCCGTATCCGAACGCAGGAAACCTTCCTTGTCGGCGTCCAAAATTGCGACCAGCGAAACTTCGGGCAAGTCCAAACCTTCGCGCAAAAGATTGATTCCCACCAGCACATCAAAAACTCCCAAACGCAAATCACGCAGAATGGCGATGCGTTCCAGCGTTTCCACTTCCGAATGCAAATACTGAACTTTGACTCCCAACTCTTTCAGATACTTGGTCAGATCTTCTGACATGCGCTTCGTGAGCGTGGTGACGAGAACGCGTTCGCCTCGCTCCACCCGTTGGCTGATCTCTCCGACCAGATCATCCACCTGCCCTTTGGTGGGACGCACATCCACCTCGGGGTCCACCAATCCAGTCGGGCGGATGATCTGCTCGACGACCTGATCGGCGTGTTCCATTTCGTAAGCGGCAGGCGTAGCGGACGTGTAGATCGTCGATCCCATCACCTGCTCGAATTCATCAAACTTCAGTGGACGGTTGTCCATCGCCGACGGCAAACGGAAGCCATACTCCACCAGCGTTTCCTTGCGCGCGCGGTCACCGTTGTACATGCCGCGGATCTGCGGCACGGTCATGTGACTCTCGTCCAGAATCAGCAGGTAATCGCTCGGTAGAAAATCAATCATCGTCCAAGGATGCGAACCCGGCGCGCGACCATCCAGTTGGCGCGAGTAGTTTTCAATTCCCGCGCAATAGCCAACTTCCTTCAACATTTCCAAGTCGTAGCGTGTGCGTTGTTCGATGCGCTGGGCTTCGAGATACTTGCCATTATCTTTGTAATATTTCAGCCGTTCTTCAAGTTCCGCTTCGATGTTGGCAATGGATTCTTTCAAACGGTCGGCATTGGTCAGGAATTGTTTTGCAGGAAAAATAGATACTTCATTTGGCTCTTCGTATATTTCGCCGCTGACACGGTTGAACTCCATGATACGTTCGACTTCATCACCGAAGAAGGTGATGCGATATCCGCGCTTATCCTCATACGCAGGGATAATCTCCAACGTATCGCCGCGGATGCGAAACGTACCCGATTTCAATTCCATGTCGTTGCGCTGATATTGACTCTCGATCAACTGCCGCAGCAAAGCGTTACGGCGATAGATTTCACCCACTTTAAGCGTCACTGTCCCGTTGCCAAATTCTTCGGGCGAACCCAAGCCGTAAATACACGAGACCGAAGCGACGATAATCACATCCCGCCGCGAGATCAGCGAAGTCGTCGCCGCGAGGCGCATCCGCTCGATCTCTTCGTTGATCTGAGTTTCCTTCTCGATGAACAGGTCACGGCGCGGTACGTACGCTTCTGGCTGATAATAATCATAGTACGAAACAAAATAGGAGACCGCATTCTCAGGAAAGAACTCCTTGAACTCGGCATACAACTGCGCCGCAAGGGTTTTGTTGTGCGCCATGATCAACGCGGGCTTTTGCAATTCCTGAATGACAGACGCAATGGTAAAGGTCTTGCCTGTGCCAGTGGCGCCAAGCAACACTTGATTCTTCTTGCCAGCGCGGACACCTTCGACAAGTCCGCGGATGGCTTCGGGTTGGTCACCCATGGGGATAAAGGGAGCATTAAGTTTGAAGTCCATAGTTTTTAGGGATTAGGGAATTGGTAATTAGGGATTAGGAATTAGGGGAACGTGTGTTCTATTTTACTCTAAAGGCGGGGGAAAAACCAGTTGACGAAATCAAGCCAAAGGTCAGGGAGGAAGCGGGAGCCAAAGTATAATCACGGCGTTATGAAAACCATCCAATCGCGTCTGCAAAAAATATCCGTCAACGAAAAATATACTCCGCTTGTTTTCCTCGCCATCGCCTTTCTTGGGTTTGGTCTGCTTGCGAATCGACTTGGCTTTTATCAGG
>DYDH01000402.1 GCA_020717985.1 Herpetosiphon sp.
GCTCATCGCGCCCGATCTGATTATTGACAAGCTCGCAAGTCAACCTTGAAGATGGTACAGCCCGCGCCATCAGGCGGTATCGCCAGGCAGCATTGATTGGCTGTATCAAAGCTCGAACCCTGTCCGCATTTGCCAGAGTCCGCGCTGGAAACAACAGGCGGGACACAAACTTTTATGTTAAACGAAAAGGATTGTTTGCCTGTGCATGAAATAATACTTTTTCCGTTACTTGTTGCTTCCTTCGCGCACGTGAATTCAGGCTTGAGGGATTCAAACGTTGCGCCTACGGGAATGGAAATCGCGGTGTATGGAATTTTCTTGACACAGGACTTGTTCGTCTCTTTGACAACCGGAGTAGGAATTACAATCCCGGCGGCACAGGCTGGAGCGAAAGGCAGGGCGGATGCCGTCACTTCCATTGTGGGCGCAAGGGTGGGCACCAGAGTCGCGGGGGGAGCTTCGCTGGGAATTGCAGTAGGCACAAGCGCAGGCTCGACCTGTTGCGGGGCGAACAATTGATTGCGTAACAGAAAAAAGCCAACCACGGCAACCAGCAGAATGACCCCGGCAACAGCAAGCCCTGTTCTTCCACGGGATGATGACTGGCTGGGAGGCTTGTATACGCCCGAACGCAAGGCTGTATTTGTGGGGGATGTAAAATTACCTTCATATCCAAAGGCGGCCAAATTCAACGCTTTCGCCAGTTCCACCGCGGTGGAATAACGTTTGGTTTTATCCTTTGCCATGGACGACCTGATGATTTCGTCCACTTCCATGGGCAGGCTGGGGATCATACTTAAAATTTCGGGCACAGGCTCGGTGATATGTTTTACCACCACGCCCATGGGCGTATCGGCATGATAGGGTTGCTGACCGCTCAACATTTGGTAGACAATGACGCCCAATCCATAGATGTCACTGCGGCTGTCAATCTCATTCCCCTGAGCCTGTTCGGGACTCATGTAGGCGGGCGTGCCGATCACCCCACTGCCTGTCAGGCTGCTTGCGGACTCGGTCAATTTGGCAATGCCAAAGTCCGAGATGAATGGGTCGCCATCGGTATCAAAAAGAATATTATCAGGCTTAAGATCGCGGTGAATAATACCCTTCTTATGGGCATACGCGAGACCCTTTGCGATCTTCTCGACGATCCGGGCCGTATCCTGGAGCGGGATTTTTCCGTTTGCAATCAAATCGGACAGGGAGCCGCCTGTCATAAAACGCATGACAAAATATGGCTGTCCGTCTTCATCGCCCACATCATAGACAGGCACAATGGAAGGATGCTCCAATGCCGCCACCATTTTGACCTCACGCTCAAAGCGCACACGGAATTGCGGGTCATGCAGCATCTCGCGCGGCAACACCTTGACCGCGACTTCGCGGTCAAAGCTGGGGTCATAAGCGCGGTACACAGTAGCCATGCCTCCGCGACCGAGTTCAGATTTAATTTCGTAACGACCGATTTTGGTTGGGATAGCCATGCGCGCAAGTATAACCACATCAATAGTATGACGCAAGCAATCAGATGCGCACGAATAATTTTACAAGGCCCGGACCGGGGTTTTCATATTTCACCGCCCCCACAACAACAAACACGGAATAAAATATCAACCGTTCAACGGCTGGCATTCAACGCCTGAAATGTTTGCAGGAGGCTGATCAAAATATCATCCGTAAATGTGTACATTTTGCCAAAGGTCTCAGCGGTTTGCCCCGATGGCACATTCGATTCCCGATAAACTTTTATCACCGAGTCGATCAACGTGGTTCTAAAAAACAAAAATGCCCGCACGGCATCCACATAATTCAGGCTGTAGCGGTGCGCGCGTGAGGCATATTCATAGCCGATGGCATAGGCTTCAGAGTCGGCATCCGCGCCCTCGGTTGCCATATAGGTCATCAAACCCTGGAACAGGGAACGCGCGCTCATGCGATATTGCGTGCGCGCATCCTCGTCCAATTTTTGATACCATGACTCGGCTTGCAAGCGGCCTTCTGAAATCTGCATGCGGACAGTTTTGATCACTTCCTGCATCATGCGCTCCGGCTCGATCTCACTGTACTTTTGATTTGACTTCGCCCAAAGAGAGAGTTCATCCTGCTTGTAACGACGATGCCCGCCCTGTGTTTTGTGCGTAGGCAGCAACCCTTTATCTGACCACGACCTCACAGTACCAGGATGCACGCCCAGGACCTTTGCCGCGTCACTGAGGGAAAGCCATTTATCTGTCATCTTTACTCTGCCGCCAAAGCAACTTTTTCAACAAAGGAAGGCTCTTCAATATTTTTTTGGAACTCACTGACATTAATCCCCGTGAGCATGATCGAGGCGGCAAGCAGCATCAACGCTTCGATGACAAACACGACGAGATATCCGCTCAAAGCCGCGCCTGTGAGTTGGTTCACCACATCACGCAGAATCCCAGCGAGGAGATTCCCGGTCAGGCGCGAGAGCGCATTGGAGAATCCCCACGCGCCGATGTACAAACCCACCATGCCCGGCGCGGTGAGATCGAACATCAGGGACAGATTCGCAACAGTGGACAGCCCGGTGCCAAG
>DYDH01000116.1 GCA_020717985.1 Herpetosiphon sp.
GCCGGGATATAAACGAAAAGAAGTATAATCGGCTCGCAGCGTTATATTTTTATCATTGCAAACATCAAAAATTTTCCGTCTAAAATCGGATGGTAACCCTATGACCAGACAATCCACACAATCCCCCGCGCCTGTTGGCGGTTTTTTACCGCCGCAGATCAATAGTCTTGAAGACACGGGTCTTTCACCTCTTTGGCTGCAAGACCTGATCTTGAAAGTTCTGTATTTTCGCGGCTATTTGACCGGCTTCAAGATCGCCGAAGAGATCGCCCTGCCTTTTTCAGGCGTGGCAGATCAATTGTTGATCTCATTAAAGCAGGAAAAATTTATCGAAGTCAAATCGTCTTCACAGGGCGGCGGGCTGGGCGGCGACGGCGCATACACCTACGGAATTACAGGCGCAGGCATTCTGCGCGCGCGTGAAGCCATGGATCGCAGTCAATACGCCGGACCTGCCCCCGTCCCATTTGACGCTTATAACGAAGCCATCCGCCGCCAGAAGAGCGGACGCATGACCGTCACTTCCCGTACCATGCGCCAACTGCTTGCGCAAATGGTCATATCCGAAGCCATTTTTCAAAGACTTGGCCCCGCGCTCAATTCAGGCTCTTCCATCTTTATGTATGGTCCTCCCGGAAACGGCAAGACCAGCATTGCGCGCGCGTTCGGCAATTTGGTGCTGAGCCAGAGCATGTACATTCCCTACGCCTTGTATTTGGATGGGCAGGTTATCAAAGTATACGACGCGGTCAGTCACTCCCTTGCGCCGGAAAATGAGGCCGGGGGAAGTACAAGCAACCTGCGCCCAAACACACGCCGTGACCTGCGCTGGGTAAAAATCCGCAGACCGTTTATCGTTGTCGGCGGCGAATTGACTCTCGAAGGTCTCGACCTTGTTTTCGACGATACAACAAAATTCTACGAAGCGCCTTTTCAGGTAAAAGCCAACGGCGGCATTTTATTGATCGACGACTTTGGCCGCCAGCAGGTGCGTCCGCGTGACCTGCTCAACCGCTGGATCGTTCCGCTCGAGAACCGCGTTGATTATTTGCGTCTGCACACGGGGCGCAAAGTGGAGGTGCCCTTCGACGTGATGATCGTTTTCTCCACCAACCTGCCCCCGAAGGATCTCGTTGACGAAGCCTTCCTGCGCCGCCTGCGCCACAAGATCGAAATTGGAGACCCAACCTTTGAAGAGTACCGTGAGATATTCAAACGCGTTGCCCAGGATAAGAAAATTGAATACAACGACCAGGGACTGGCATATCTTTTGCAGGAATGGTATATCAAACGCAATCGCAAACTGCGCGCCTCGCATCCGCGTGACCTGTGCGACCAGATCCTTGATATTTCAGCCTACCTTGGCGCCCTGCCCACCATGTCGCGCGAGATGATTGACAACGCCGGCAAAGCTTATTTTGTGGATATTTAAACGCCTCATCCCACCCCCGAGCCTGATTCCTGATGATTGAAAATTTTCCCCGCCCCATCCTTTTCGCGCATCGCGGCGACCTTGTCCACGCGCCGGAAAATACCCTGCCCGCATTTCAACAAGCCATCCAAAAAGGCGCCGACGGCGTGGAGCTTGATGTAAAACTCACCCTCGACGGTCATGTGATCGTCATTCACGATTCCACCGTAGACCGCACCACAGACGGCAAAGGACATGTTTCGTCTTTCACGCTTGAAGCCATCCGTAAATTGGATGCCGGTAAATGGTTCGATGAAAAATTCAGCGGCACGCAAGTCCCTTTGCTCGAAGAAGTATTTGAAACCGTGGGCAAGGATAAAATGATCAACATCGAGTTGAAGTATTACCCCACCGAGCGTAAAGACCTGGTGATAAAAGTATGCGAGTTGATCAAACGCCATAATAACCAGAGCCAGATCCTTTTCTCATCTTTCTTCCCATTCAATCTAAAAATCGCGGCGCAGACCCTGCCCGAAATTCCGCGCGGATTGCTTGCCATGCCGGGCTTCCTCGGTTTGTGGTCGCGTTCGTTTGGGTTCATGTTCGGCGAGTATCAGTCCTTGCATTCGCATATTTCCAGCGCCAGCAGGGAACAGATGCAGCGCGCGCATCGCATCAATCGCCGTGTGCATGTCTGGACGGCGAACACACCCGAAGATGTCATCCGCCTCAAGGAGTGGGGCGCAGACGGCATCTTTACCGACGATCCGCAGATGGCCGTCCGCGCGCTTGGGAGGAGTGGATGAAGGCGAAGCCGTCCGAATGCAAGCGGCAGGTCAAGGCGGGGTACGAAGCGAAAGACAAGGCGTCGTTCATCGAGCGGCGTCTGTTTTATCTTATGCGTCACAGTAAGGGGATTCAATGAAATTATTCCGAATTTTATTCCTGGCTATTTTTCTTGCGGCGCTTGTGCCAATTCCGGTGCGGGCGCAGACTCCCGTGCCTCCACCCGAGGTGGCGGCCATTTTGAATTCGATGACTCCGGAAGAGCGCGTGGGACAATTGTTCCTTGTAACGTTTACTGGAACTGATACCAGTGAGACCTCACAGATCTATAACCTGATGACCCAGTACCATGTTGGCGGTGTGGTTTTGCTTGCGCAGAATGATAATTTTGTGTCAGCGCCCAATACAGTGATGCAGGCTCACTCACTGATCAACAACATTCAGCAATTGGAATGGGATACTTCCAAAAATCCGGTAACAAACTCTTTGACAGGACAGGACTTTGCTTCTTCGTATGTGCCGCTTTTTGTCGGCATTGCGCAGGAGGGGAATGGGTATCCCACCGACCAAATTTTGAGCGGACTGACACCATTGCCGAGTGAGATGGCCATCGGCGCAACCTGGAATACCGAGCTTGCCATGCGTGTGGGTGAAGTACGCGGGCGTGAACTTGCCGCGCTTGGCTTCAATTTATATCTTGGACCTTCCCTGGATGTGTTGGATATGCCCGCTGTTTCAGGCGGTGACCTGGGGACGCGCGTCTTTGGCGGCGACCCGTTTTGGGTGGGCGAAATGGGTCGCGCATACGTGGCTGGCTTGCATACCGGCAGTGGTAATCAATTGCGTGTGATCGCCAAACATTTCCCCGGCGTGGGCGGGTCAGATCGTTTGCCGGAAGAGGAAGTTTCAACGGTTCGTAAATCTATTGAGCAGCTAAAACAGATCGAACTTGCGCCATTCTTTGCTGTAACAGGCAACGCGGCTTCTCCAGAATCAATGGTGGATGGTTTACTGGTTTCCCATATTCGTTATCAGGGCTTTCAGGGAAATATCCGTGCCACTACGCGGCCGATCAGCTTTGATCCGCAGGCTTTGAGTCAAATTCTGGCTTTGCCGCAGTTTGCCGCCTGGCAATCCAATGGCGGTTTGATTATCAGCGACGACCTTGGGACCCGCGCTGTCAGCGAGTTTTACACAACAGGCGGCGGACAATTCTCTGCGCGCATTGCCGCGCGGGATGCCTTTTTGGCTGGCAATGATATGCTTTATCTCGGCAATGTCATCTCCAGCGACTTTCTTGATTCATATACAACAACAACCCGCGTCATTGAATTTTTTGCGCAGAAATACAGGGAAGACCCCGCTTTCGCTCAACGGGTGGATGCGTCTGTTGCGCGCATCCTTTCTGTAAAATTCGGCTTGTACGAAAAATTCACCATTTCAAATGTTGTTACGCCCGCCAGCCAATTGGACTCGCTCGGCATGGCAACCGAAGCCACTTTTGATGTGGCGCGTAATTCTGCAACCCTTATCAGCCCGGATAAACAGGACCTCACCACAGTTCTGTCCCTTCCTCCACAGGCCGATGAGAGCATGGTTTTCATTACAGATACGGTCAATATCAAACAATGCGCCGCTTGTATTGAACAGCCAGTGATTGCGGTGGATGCATTGCAACAAACAGTCCTTCAACTGTACGGTCCGCAAAGTGGAAATCAAACGGCCAATTTTCGGCTTGCATCCTATTCGCTTCAAAATCTGCAATCCCTGCTGGATGCCCAGGAGATTCCCTTCATCGAAGATGACATCAAAAGCGCGGGCTGGATCATCATCTCATTTACAGATGCCACACAAGGACAGGCCGCGCTCATTAGCCGCTTCCTGCGCGAACGTCCCGATCTCTTACGAGAGAAACGGGTGATCCTTTTTTCATTCGGCGCGCCTTATTATTTTGATACGACCACCATTTCAAAAATTACAGCATATTTTGCGCTTTACAGCAAACAACCGCAATTTGTAGATGTAGCCGCTCGCCTGCTTTTTCAGGAACTTTCCCCTGTTGGGGCGCCGCCTGTTTCGATCTCGGCAGTTGGATATGACCTGATCTCTGTCATGTCTCCGAATCCAGACCAGGTCATTCCGCTCTTTCTGGACCTTGATCCTGTTCCTCCTGAAACAGATTTATCAGTTACACCCGAGCCGACTCCAATCCCGCTTTTTAGAATTGGCGATACCATCGCCATACGCACAGGTATCATTGAAGATAACAATGGACATCTTGTTCCAGATGGGACAGTTGTGCAATTCTCGATGATGCTCACCGGGGAGGGCGGCGGTATTCTAAAGCAAGTGGATGCGGTCACCACGCAGGGGGTGGCGCGCGCCGCATTTGGATTGGATAAACCCGGCTTGTTGGAGATCCATGTTACGAGTGAGCCTGCTGTTATCTCTGAAGTATTGCAATTGGATGTTTCGCAGTCTGGCGCCGTGGCCGTGGTCGTTGTCACCCCCGAGTTGACCCATTCCATTGAGCCGACGGTTGCTGCGCCTGTCGTCGTGGAGGAAGATGATTATATTTCAAGCGAAGGGTACCCGCGCTTTTCCGCGTGGCTGGTTGCGATGCTCTTCATTGCTTTTAGTATCTGGATCGGTTATGGCATGGGTGTTCGCATTACTTCGCGCCGCTCCGCATTCCGCTGGGCTTTGGGAATTGCGCTGGGTGGTCTTGCTGCATACAACTATCTTATCTTTGGTTTGTTTGGCATCATGAGCTGGCTAAGCGCCAGTGGACTTCCAGGCGTGATCGTGTTCGTATTTCTGGGGGAAGCGCTTGGTTTTGCCGCAGGTTGGGCTTGGTCGAGGAACACCGCGCACGGCAGTGGATAGGTCACGCTTTTGGCATTACAAAACCTTTGTGCGGCGTCAGGTACAGTTACGTTTAATGACATGGGATAATGGCGGTAATTCCCATTTGACCATTTGTAAAAATAGCAGATTGGTTTTCACGAAAAGTTTTATCCGCGATTCACACTAATCTGAGCGAAATATGTATCATCTCAAAAAGGAGGGGAAACGTCCCGAAGGTTTCTACAAACTGGGGTAGCTTTTCGCAAAACCTTCGGGACGATGCCTAAACACCCCGTTTTATTGAGATGATACCGAAATATCCAAAAAATTCGTGCAGATTGGCGAAGATTAGCGGACAAAAAAGACTTATGCAAGAGGTCTGTTGATATAAAACATGATATGATTTTATCAACCTTTGGGTTAGGAGAATAAAATATGGCAACGAAAGCAAAACCGAACAAGGAAAAACAACCTCCGATCTTATTCGATAAAACGCAAGCCATCATCAAGCAGGTGAATGATTTGCTTGGCGGCACACTGGTGACTTATTTCAACAATCCGCGCGGAAGTGTTTGCCACGACGATGTGCTTGCCTTGTACGAACTGCTTGAAAAGATAGGGTATCAGGAAAAAATTTACCTCTTTCTAAAATCAAGCGGCGGTAATGGACAGGCTTCCCTGCGCCTTGTTAATCTCTTGCGTCAATATTGTAATGAGGTCATTGCGGTTGTTCCGCTGGAGTGTGCCTCCGCAGCAACGATGATTACACTCGGCGCGAACGAAATTCAAATGGGACCCATGGCCTACCTCACGCCAGTGGATACATCCCTCACACATTCTCTCTCGCCGATCGACCGCGACAATGACCGCGTCAGCGTCAGCCTCGACGAGTTGACTCGCGTTGTCCGCCTGTGGCAGGCGCAAAATGGAGATGCCAAAGAGAACCCGTATCAGGAACTTTTTCAGCATGTGCATCCGCTGGTTATCGGTGCGGTGGATCGCGCCGAGTCTTTGTCCATCATGCTGTGCAAGGAACTGCTCGCATATCACATCAAGGAAGAATCGGAGGCGGATAGAATCGCCAATGCCTTGAACGCCAAATACCCTTCGCACGGTTATCCCATTCTCTTCGAAGAAGCCAAACGCATCGGACTCAAGGTGAGTCATCTCACGCCTGAGATCAATACACTTTTGCTTGAACTCAACGAACTGTACAGTGAAATGGGTCAACGCGCCACAACGGACTTTGACGATACGCACGCGCACGGAAATGAAATTCTCAATATTTGGGAATCAACCGGCGTGCTTGTGTATTATCAACAGGACAAGGATTGGTTCTATCGCACTGAAGAGCGCCGCTGGATCTCGCTCAACGACATCAGCCGTTGGCGGCGGGTAATGAAGGTGGGGAACAAGGTGGAAAAGTCAATTTTGCATATTTCGTAAAACCTGTGCAAAACCTGTGCAATCTGGTAGAATTTGACTATCAGATTATGGAAAAATCCGTGTCTGATGACATGGATTTTTTTTGGAAAATAAGGAAAATATGGCACAGCAAATTCAACTCAAATTTAATGATCCCGCGCCTGATGTGAAGTTATTAGGCGCAGATGGCAACCCCATACAACTTTCCTCGCTTTGGCAGGATAAAGTTTTGGTGCTTGCCTTCACCCGCCACTTTGGATGTCCGCAATGCAAAGAGATGATGGATCAATTATTCGACGCGCATCAGTCCCTGACCGAGAAGGGATTGCGCCTCGCGATCATTTCCCACGCCTCAGCAGAATCAGCCAAACAGTTCTGCGATCTGCGCGCGCCCAGCGCCATCTGTCTCGCAGACCCTGATCGTTCTGCCTATCATGCGTATGGATTGTATCAGGGAACATTCTGGCAAACTTTGTTCTCGCCGAACATCTGGCGTTCAAACCGCAAGTTGGCGCGCGCGAAAGGCTACAAACCCGAGTTGCCGCCCGCCGGACAGGACGCGTACCAAATGTCCGGCACGTTCATCATCGGCACAGATGGGCGTATCCGTCTTCCATATTATTACGAAGATATCGCCGATCACCCGCCGGTGGATTTAATATTGCACGGCATCATGGGTTCGAATTGGGACAAGCCGTATAACACAAAGCCGGTCATTTAAATATTTGGAGTGCAAAAGCTCCGTAAAAAAAATAAGCTAATTTTTGGAAAGAAGCACAATGAAGAATTTTTTTCTTGCAACTTATCTCGCTATAAAAGAAGTGATGCGTAACAAGGGGCGCTTTTTGCTTGTGGCTTTGGTTATCGCGTTGATCACTGTCCTTGTACTTTTTATTGCCGCGCTGGGTGAAGGGCTTTCAAATGCCAATCGCCAATATGTAGCCAACCTTGATGCGCAATTGGTCGTGTTCCTGGAAAAATCAGACTACAGCATTACTGCCAGCCGTCTGGAAACCAACACGGTCAAATCGGTTCGCCGCGTGGATGGTGTGGCGGATGCCGGTCCGATCTACACATCCAACTCTCAGATCGTATCCCTGCCGGAGCCGCTCAAAATATCCATGCTTGGCGTCGAAGCTGGACGTCCTGGAATGCCTGCGTTATTGGACGGGCGATATTTCCGCGGCGGAGAAGCGCGTGAAGCGGTGATGGATGCCGCTGTGGCACAGCGTACGGACCTGAAGATCGGTGATGAAATTGAGATCCGCTCCACCCAGGGTACAAAGGATGAGTTCTATACTTTGAGGATCGTGGGGCTGGTTGATAAACAGGCATATTTCTTTCAGCCAACGATATTTCTCCCTGCCTCAACCTGGGAATTAGTCCGCCCGCAATCCGAGTCTGAATTGAACAGCGATACTCCCTATCCGAACGTTATTGCGGTCAAGTTGAAGGATCCAGCCCAGGCGGAGGAAATGAAACTCCGCTTGCAAAACGAGGTCGCCAATATTGAAGTAGCTGATATTGAGACCACGATCAATAACATCCCTGGCTACACAGCACAGCAAGGGACTGTGCAAACACAGGGTGTTTTCACATTGTTGATCGGTATTTTGGTCATTGGCGGTTTCTTCCAGATCCAGATACTGCAAAAGGTTCCGCAGATCGGCGTGTTAAAGGCGATAGGCTCTTCGAACTTTGTTGTTGGGCTTTCTGCTGTGGTGCAGATCATTATCGTGACAGCCATTGGAGTTGGGATTGGAACAGGTTTGAATTATCTTTTCTCACTCGCCCTGCCTCCCGCCATTCCGCTGGCGTTCAATGGGACTTGGTCACTGGTTGCCATTCTATTGCTTTTGTTCATCGGTCCGCTTGGCGGCATGGTCTCCATTATTTACGCTGTCCGCATCGAGCCGTTGAAGGCGTTGAGGTTGGGATAAGTTATAAACCCTAAAGGTACTCAAAGCCTTTAGGGTTTGAAAAAGGAAATATTTTTATGAATACAGTTGCTTTGGAAGTTCGTGATCTGGTTAAATCATTTGCGCTGGACGGCGCAACCATCAACGCGGTGGATGGCGTTTCGTTCCAGGTGAAGTCTGGCGAATTTGTTGCATTGGTGGGTCCCAGCGGATCGGGCAAGACGACCATGCTTTCCATCCTTGCCGCGCTGCTCACCCCCACAAGTGGACAGGTATTAATTGACGGGCAGGACCTGGCGCAAATGAACGAAAAAAAGCGTGTGAAATTGCGCCGCGAGAAAATTGGTTTTACCTTTCAGTCCAATAATCTCATCCCATATCTTACCGCGCGTGAAAATGTGGAATTCATGCTGCGCCTGAACAACAAACTTGATCGTGCAGGTCGTGTACGTTCTGATGAATTACTTGCGCGGCTTGGACTGATGGAACGCCTGCACAGCCTGCCCGCGCAAATGTCTGGCGGACAGCAGCAGCGCGTAGCCATTGCGCGTGCGCTGATCCATAACCCCGCGGTTGTGCTTGCTGATGAACCAACCGCCTCGCTGGATACTGAGCGTGCTTTTCAAGTCGTTGAAACCTTCGCGCATCTCATTCACGAGAATGACCGCGCGGGCATCATGGTCACGCACGATCTGCGAATGTGTCAGTTCGTGGATCGCGTTTTACAAATGCAGGATGGGAAACTGGTACGGATCTATGAAGATAAGCAAGAGATCATGGAATTGGCACAGGGAACGTTGAAACATTAACAGCGTAGGTCACGTTTGCAACGTGACAATGGCAGGGTTCTGTGTAAATTTTCGGGTCACGCTTTAAGCGTGACCTACTTTTTAATATGGAAAAACTCATCCAACACAGGCGCAAAATTTTTTGGGATGTCTTCGTTCCATGCGCCGCCGTCAATGACTGCGCCTGTTGGTTTTCCGCTGGCATCCAATTCATAATAGACAGGGATGGCGTCAAAGGTGAATTTTTTCCCGTTTTCCGAGCCCCATTCGTCCACATCGGCGCGGATGAGGTAGACGCCGTCAAAGGCTTGCATGGTGAGCGGGTCTTTGGACTGGATGCTTTTTTCGATTGCCTGGCACGGCGGGCACCAGGTTGCGTCAAATTCGATGAAGGGGGCGAGACCCAGCGCATTTGCTTTTTGCGCTTCTGAGGCAAGTTGAGTCATCAAGCCCCCGTTGGATTGGCTGATGCGGCTAATGACAAAGGACTCTGTTGACGTGGTCAATGCCTGAGGTGTGGACAATGCCGATGGAGCAGTGTCAACTTCGGGTGAGGCGGGAAGCGGATTTTCATCCTGTTGAATTAGAAAATTACAGGACAGGAAGAATATCGGCAAAAGCATAAACAGGATTTTCTTTCGCATTGAGTTTCCTTGTTACTGAAAAAGTCCCATGCCGGGGATTTTGATGGCAATTGGTTTTTGTTGTACCGGCGCGCGACAGCCTTTGTCGTCACATGCCATATAGGTGATAAAGACTTCGTCGTTGACCCAGTCGTTTCCATCCGGCAATAAAACCGGCATACTCAGTGTGACGGGCCCTGCGGGATAGAGTAGAAGCCCGTCTGCATCGAAGGAGGATGATTGGGAAGATACAACACTTTCGATCACTTCACCGTTTGCTTTGAGAGCCGAATCTTGCGGGAGTTCCAGCAGGGTAGGGCGACCCACTCCGTCCACACCGTTGCGGGGAATTTCCTTGCTGTAAAGATGCATGTTGAGAAGTTGCGGCGTGAAGGTTGCGGAGAGGATGAATTGTCCATCTTCGCTTCGGGTGAGGGCGACACTTACTTCCACCTTGTTTTCGGCGGAGGTTGCAAGTTGAAGCGTTTGCCCTGGTTTGAGTACAACGGCTGGCTGGCAGGCGGTTGCGCCGATCAGGACAAATAATATGAACAGGGTAATTATTTGAGGTGTGCGTTTCATATTGCAAAAGTATAATCGCATTGTTAAAAATAAAAGGGACTAAAGGTTTTCTACACCTTTAGTCCCTTTTCCGATTACTGCCCACTCTCCACTAAAATCTCTTTTGCCTCATACTTAACCTTTGGTCTTGTGCTGTTGATGAATATCACCGACCCGACGATGATTCCCGCCGCCAGCCATGTGCGCGGCTCCAGCGGTTCATTTGCAAACAAGGTCCCAAGAAAAACGGCAACGATCGGGTTGACATAGGCATATGTCGAAACGAGCGAGATCGGCGCATTATGCAGCAGCCAACCATACGAAGCAAACCCGACCAGTGACCCCACAAGAATAAGATAAGACAGCCCATACAACGAGCGCGCCGAAACGGCGGTCACATCCCAACTATGTAACTCGCCCGAGAGAAGCGAAACGATGAACAAACTGATACTGCCCATCAGCATTTGCGCGCCTGTATTCATCAGCGATGACTTCGGCAGGTCAACCGATTTGCTGTACATCGAGCCAGTTGACCAAAATAGACATGCCGCGAGCAATGCTGCCACGCCGAATGGATTCAACTTTGCGGCATTTCCCGAAATTTCACCGGGACCGATCAAGACGAAGATACCCGCGAAGCCGATCAACAGCCCCACGATTCCCTGCCAGTTGGGTTTGACTCCGTTGGGACGGATTGCCTCGCCGATGACCAAAAACATGGGGCTGGAAGCGATGACGAGCGCGGCAATACCCGAAGGAATGAATTGTTCTGCCCAGGCAACCAGTCCATTGCCACCCAGCAATAGTAAAGTGCCGATGATCGCAGTGGATATCCATTGTTTGCGCGTCGGCATGGACTGTCCTGCGGCGCGCTGCCAGGTCAACAAAATTATGCCTGAGATCAAAAACCGAACCCCCGCATGAAAGAACGGCGGAATGGTCTCGATTGCAAACTTGATTCCCAGGTACGTCGAGCCCCAGACGATATATAAAGCAATTAATGCCAGCCAAATTTTAGATTTCATTTTTTTCCTTGATGCAGGTTACGCTTCAAGCGAGATCTGCCCTAAACTCACGCGCCAACAATGCCAACTTCCGCGCACTGCCATAACGATAATTACCAAATTCACCGCTCTTGCGGATCACCCGATGGCATGGGACCAAAACCGCAATTGGGTTATGTCCAACTGCCGTGCCCACTGCGCGGACTGCGTTCGGGTTCCCGATCTGCGCCGCAATATGCTCATACGTGGTCACCGAGCCGGTTGGGATGTCGAGCAGTGCCTCCCAAACTTTGATCTGGAAATTCGTCCCGCGCAGGTGAAGGCTAATGCGTTGATATTCTTTATCGAAAGCCGAATCAATTTCGGGCGTCGCAAAGATGCGGGCGATGAGTGGGGCGGTGGAAATGTAGTCTTCGGTTATCTTCGCCTGCTTCCAATCCGCGACCAGGTTGTCAATGGCGCCGCCTTCGCTGGCTTGGATAAAACTCAAATGGCAGATGCCGCGTTCGGTGGCGGCGATCAGGCATTGCCCAAACGGCGTGGGATGCAAACCATAGCGGATAGTCAGCCCCGCGCCATGCGATTTGTATTCGCCCGGAGTCACTGCCTCGGTATTGATGAAAAGATCATGCAAGCGTCCCAGACTCGAAAGTCCGACCTGATGCGTTGTATCCAGGAGGTTTTCGGAGCGGGAAAGCAATTCCTTGGCGTGTTCCTTTGTCAGGAATTGCATGAAACGTTTTGGGCTGATGCCTGCCCAGCGGGTGAACAGGCGCTGGAAGTGGTACTCGCTTACGCCGATGGCGGATGCGATCTCGTCGAGTTCGGGCTGGCGCTGAACATTGGCTGTGATGTATTGGATCGCCCGTTCGATAAGTTGATAATGTCCTGAAAGATCAGTTGAGGATTCCATGGTTATCTCCTTTGATGTTGGAGATTGTATTTGACCGCCCCTAAAAGGGCGACCCGTTTCTTGCTCATTTTTCTTTGTTGATGTAAAACCTGACAGGTCTTCAAAGATGATTGATGATAAAAGACTTACTCATAAGACCTGTCAGGTTTGTGTTAAAAAATTAAACAGGCGTGCCTGAACACACCTGTTACTCAATATTTGCTGCTATTCAGGGAGTTGCTAAAAACACCCCGCTTATGCCGTGTATCACCAGGTTTTGAACCTGCAAGTGCAGGTGGGTCCCTACCTAGAAACGCCGCCTTGGCTCAGGCCTATCGCGTTATTCCTATTAAGTTAAGGACCCTTTTAATATGTATTGGCTCAAAACGTGAAGGCGATATCACGAACACAGCAGGGCTGTCTGTCTTATACCATACTCAGCGGTGCAATGGTAGATAAAAATTAAACTGCGTTCACATTGGTTTTATAAAATTGATTGCTTTAATAAATGATTTGTGCTAATCTTAATTTCTCATAACCATATTTTATTTTGATGGAGGAGCACATGGCAACAGTTCCAGGTATCGATGTTTCCTATTGGGATGCGGGCATTGATTGGCCGAAAGTCCGGGCAACCGGTCAGCGATTTATGATCGCCAAAGCCACCGAAGGCATCACTTATAAAGACCCCACATTTGACGATAATTGGTTTGGCGCAAAATCCGCCGGTCTGCTGCGCGGAGCCTATCATTTCTTCCGCTGTAATGTGGATGCGAAAAAACAGGCGGATTATTTTATTGATTATGTAAAAACCGTAAAAGACAACGGCGAACTTCCGCCCGTGCTTGATCTTGAAACCAACGACGGCATGACAAAGGATAAGATTGTGGCTGGCGCAAAGGTCTGGCTCGACCGCGTGGAAGCCGCCTTCGGTAAAAAGCCCATCATCTATTCGGGTCAATACTTTTTGCAGGATTATCTTGTCGTGGCTGGCGGTGGTCCCCCGGTTTGGGCGAAGGATTATCCGCTGTGGCTGGCGCAATATCCCAATCAATATGTCGAAGGCATGAAGCCCGCCCTGCCGCGCGGCTGGTTCAACTATACGATCTGGCAGTACAGCGACAAAGGCGTGGTCAACGGCATCAATGCCAAAGTGGATATGAATTTATTCAACGGCACGCTTGAAGAGTTGTATAAATTCGCAGGCGCGGATATTCCCGACCAAAAACCAAAGACGCACACTGTTGTAAAAAGCGATAACTTTGAGTCGATTGCGAATGCCTACGGCGTGACTGTTCGCGAACTGGTGATGGCGAATCCGCAACTGTTGAATGTGGGCGACAAATTGACCGTGCCGGTTGCGATTGCCATTCCACAGGAAAGCGCGTCCACCTCCGCCCCGACAACTGGTCCAGGCAATTCTGATGCATCCTCCACTCCCAAGCGGACGTACACCGTGAAAGCGGGCGACACGCTGTCATTGATCGCCGTCAAACACAGCGCCACCGTCGCCGCGATCGCTTCTGCGAACGATATCAAGAATATCAATACTATCAAAGTGGGGCAGGTGTTGGTGATACCGTAAGGCAAGAGTAAAAAGTAACGAGTAAAAAGTAAAAAGACTCTGAGCAAACGCCAGAGTCTTTTTTTGTACTTCTCACTTCTCTTTACGGATACACCCTCTTGATCGTCCTTGGAAATGCGATCGCCTCGCGGATGTGTTCGATGCCGCACATCCAGGCGGTGACACGCTCGGTGCCCATGCCGAAACCCGAGTGGGGGACAGAGCCATATTTGCGGAGTTCCAAATACCATTTGAAGGAGTCTTCGGGAAGTTTCTCCTTGCGGATTCTTGCCAGCAAGCCTTCGTAACTGCTCATGCGTTCCGAGCCGCCGCAGATTTCGCCGTAGCCTTCGGGGGCGAGCAGGTCAACAGACTTGCAGACTTCAGGACGACCCGGCCACGGTTCCATGTAAAAGGCTTTGACTGCGCTTGGGTAGCCGTAGACAAAAACGGGCTTGTCGAATTGGTTGGTGATGGCGGTCTCGTGCGGAGCGCCGAAGTCCATGCCCCATTCGAAGGCGAGCAGGGCTTTCTTCTCGGGGTCGGTTTCCTTCTCGCGTAATTCGTCGATCATCTTTCCCGCGTCGTCGTAGGAGATGCGCGGGAAGGGACCGACGATCTTCTCCAGCTTGGAGATGTCGCG
>DYDH01000403.1 GCA_020717985.1 Herpetosiphon sp.
CGAGTTTGGCTTATTGGTCGTTTATTTCAAACTGACGCAACCCGAAAGAAGATCAAAGTAAAACAAATGCAAGTTGGTAAATGCCTTCCGTTTATTTTGGAACGCAATAGTGCAAATCTGGCATTGGAAATTATCACTTGCTTTTCATCATCGCAAAAATTATGACCCTGAGAAAACTTCTCGGGGTCATAATTTTTATACCCTGTTATCCAATTAGAATGATGATGAACTTACTGCCCGTTTTATCGCTTTCCCAAAAATGGTTCCCCCATGTAACTCCACTAGGACTTACACAAAACCCCAAAAAGCATCCACTAATCTTCGCCAATTCGCGCGAATTTAAGAACGATTAGCGAAAATTCGGTATCTTCTCAATAAAACGGGGTGTTAACACACCGTCCCGAAGGTTTTGCGGAAAGCCACCCTAATTGGTAGAAACCTTCGGGACGTTCCCCCTCTTTTTTGAGATGATACAAAATTCGCGCGGATTAGTGGATGAAAGATCCTTCTGTGTAAGTCCTGTCCACAATGGATTTCGCAATCGCCAGCCCTGATTCATCGCCGCGATAGGAACACTCGAAGATATGCGGGAGGATTTCGGTTTGGATGGTTTTCATATCCCGATGATCGTAGAAAGAAGTTCAGAAATTGTTAAGAACCATATCTTTTTGGCTGTGTGTCAGGAAAACAAGTATCATCTCAAAAAAACGGGGTAAATTTTTGCCCTTTTAACGCAAGGTCGCAAAGTCGCAAAGAAAATCAAGGTTTAAGGGCAAAAACGCGGTTTTTATTCAAAAATCTTTGCGGCTTTGCGTCTCGGCGACTTTGCGTTAGGCTTTACCCCGAAATATTGAGAAGATACGAAAACAACCTATAATAAGACACCCTGTTATAAAAGGAATCTCATGAAACCAATCTTCGAAATTTTATTGCCCGCCAAAATTGACAATGTCATCCGCGGAACAAAGCTGCCTTTTTATGTGTTCGCCCTGTACGCGATCATCAGCACTGTGCGGAGCTGCATCCACCTGCTCTCACCCGATGGCGGTGCAGGGACGATTGCTGGAATGGATCTATCAGTCGCAGGCGCGGATGGGATCATCTTTGCCTTTGCGCTGTGGGGCAGTTCACAACTGCTGTTTGCCATTATTCAATTGCTGGTTGTCATCCGTTACCGCTCGCTCGTACCGTTCATGTGGCTGATGCTCATGCTGGAAGTTTTGCTGCGTGAATTAGTCGGAAAGATGAAGCCCGTCACGTTTGCCCATACGCCTCCGGGCGCGATTGGCAATCAACTCATCCTGCCGTTGGCTGTGGTGATGTTGGTCTGGTCGCTGTGGAGCGGGTATAAAATTAAGCCTGAACAATAAAATACTTGATGGTGTACAAATACACCACCTGACCACCCTGTCCCACATCCGCGCGGACAAAAAAGTCCCTGACGCTATTCATCAGGGACATATCCTTCAATCAATTTACTTTTCTGTGCCCGCTTCAATTTCTTGATCGCCAGTTCCCGCCTCATGGCGTCTGTGCGGCTTTGCTGCTCTTCCAAATACACCAGTTTTACAGGCCGGCGCGTGCTGGTGTATTTTGCGCCGATGCCTTTGTTATGCTGGATTACGCGCCTTTCAGGGTCAGTTGTCCAGCCGGTGTAAAATGTTCCATCGGCACATTCGACGATATAACAATAACAGTTCATTTTTCACGCGGTTTCTTCTTTGCGAACATGCCGCCGAATAGTCTTTCAGAAACAGATGGAATGTCGACCGCTTCGGTCCGCGATGTGTTTGACCAGTCTGCGGACATGCGTTCGTTCAGCCAGCGAGTGTGTCCCTTTAACGCGGATTCCAAACGCGATGCAACATCGTCATCGTTCCCATTTTCAATATCGTCACGCAGTCCGCGCAGGGCGGCAATGGTCATATCCAAAGCGTGGACGACGTTTGCGCGATTGTGCAAAGTGGATAATTTCAGGGACTCAATTTCATCCTGATAGGCCAGTCCCGCGGCGACAGTGTTATATGCGCGTCCTGCCACTTTACGCGCATCCAACCAGCCGGGCTGGTCGATCGTTGCGTTCAATAAAGAGGCCGCCACAAGCTGGGGCAAAAGGTGCGTGGTGGACATAAACCCATCCGATTCGGCCGGGTCGGCAAGCATTACCTCCGCTCCCAGCAGGCGGACAAAATCCATGACTGTGATTACTACTGTCTCAGGCGTCCCGAAGGGTGCATCAACCAGGAAAATGCTTTTTGAAAACAGATCAGGCTTGGCCGCAGCCAGACCGGTTTCAAAATCATGCAGAGACTCAGGGTTGATCGCAGGCACAAGTCCCACAAAATAACATCCCTCAGGTAAAATTTCCTTGGCCCACTTTTGCACATCCGCTTTGATCGGCGATGTATCCAAAACCAGCGTGCCTTCCTTCAAATCCGGCGCGATGAATTCCAAAGTTTCGCGCACCTGACTGACAGGAATGCACAACACCACCAGTTTCGCATCCCGCACTGCTTTGGGCAGGTTATGTTCCATTTTGTCCGCCGCCCCTTTTTGTAAAGCC
>DYDH01000404.1 GCA_020717985.1 Herpetosiphon sp.
GGCGGCCAGGCCTGCGCTGAGCGCAGTCGAAGCGAGGAACACCAGGCAGATCGGGAAGAACAGGATGCGTTTCATCGTTGTCTCCTTTACCGGTTCCAGGCCACGTAGGCTTCGTACACCTGGCGCTGGGTGGCCCAGGTGATCAGGCCTTCGCCTTCCAATGCCTGCATTTGTTCGAAGAAGTAGCGCAGCACCGCCTCATTCTCAGGAACGTAGGCATTGGCAGGAATGTAAACACATAACTTGGCGATCCGGCTGCGGTCGCGCGTCCGGTCGGTCTCCCGGATGATGCTCACCAGTTTGTCAATGTCGGCGTTGTCGAAGGTGTATTCATCGTCGTGCAGGATTTGCCCGCCGCCGTACTCGCGTCCCTGCTCGGCCAGGGCTGAGAACAAGCCCAGTTCACCGGACGAGACCACGATGACCGGGTTCGGGTCGGGGGCGAAGTCCTGGGCGTTCGCCACCCCGAACGGGTAGATGCGCTGGTTCATCTCCACCGGCGCGTTCAGGTGGAAATGCCCATCCCGGATGAAGTCGTCGGTCCAGGTGCTGTTGGGGCGATTTTCAAGGGGCATGGACAGGTAGTGCATCCCGACGATGCCGTCCAGGTATTTGAACCCGGCCTGGCTGGCGGCCAGCGCCCAGTCGTTGACCGAGCCGCCGCCGGAGCAGCCCAGGTTGTTCTCCGCGCCGATCAGCGCGTCCACCAGCGACTTGTTCTCGGTGAACATGGCGGCGAACTGGTTCACTGACATGGGCGGCTCGTTGAAGCCAATGTCACAGTGCGTGCCGACCCCGAAGCCGCGGTCACGGATCTCGGCCATGATGTTGAGATTCCACAACGCATTTGCCCTGGCAAACGGCTGCTCGGATTCGATGGTCAGGATCGCGCCGTATTCGTCGGCCAGGTCCATGCCATAGCGTAACTCCTCGACGTGGCGCAGGAAGACAGCCTGGTCCCGGTCATCGTTGAAATTGCCTTCCATGTGGGTCATGGTGGTCAGGTAGAGCGGCGCGTCAGCCGCGTTCGTGGACGGCCCGCCTCCAGCCGGAGCGGAACAGTCCGCCGGGCAGTTGGCGGCGTTCTCCGGGCCGGAGCAGACGCCGTCGCCGCAGGGGCCGCTGCCCACAGCAGGCAGATCCGCGGAAGGGGTTTGTGTGGGGATTGCGCAGGCCGAAAGGACCAGTGTCAGGGCAATGATCACAAAAACAGTTTGCTTCATATTGGCCTCCTATCACCATATTTCATATACAATACTGAAAACTCTGGAAAAGTAGTTTCATAAAGCAAACTCCAGCACATCGGACCAGGCGGCAGGTTTCAATCGCGTTTTTTCTCGGAAACGTTCCACCTGTTGGTAAATGAGTAAATTCTTGAGACCTTCAAGGAAAAAGTGTTTTGAAATGATCCCCTTGCCACCACCGAGAGCACACAGCCATTCCATCCCTGGATTATGAGCCAGCGCTGGTTCAATTTCATAAAAGTAACCACCAATGAAGAAGGCCAAGGCGATGATATTTTTTATGGATTCCCAATCTCGAACTTGAAGGTCTTCCCAACCGAGTGTATTTTTGACGAATTTGAAAACCCCTTCGATTTTGGCTCGTTGTAGATAGATGCGGTAGATGCCCACCGCTTGTTGAGAGTTCGTGATGGTGCAATTGGTGATCAGCAGCATCGGTTGGGGAAAAATCTCTTTACCTTTGCGAGTAAAAAGAGTAACCCGCACGACTGAATAAGATTTTCCTTCCAGTGTAATGGTTCCCCATGCAATGATGCGTTTGACCTGTTGGTAAACTTTGTTTCCCAGAATGACTTTGTCGAGAACCTCGCTGTGTGTGTTAGGCATCGTTACATCTTTCAACTTGACAGCGGCTTCTTTTTCATCTGCATTCACGGTCGTTTCGTTCGAGTTGCGTGATATTTTCATCCGGATTACAAAAAAGTCGTGAAGGTCATCTTCTATGAACTGAAAATAGGAGAAACCCATCCGTCATAACTTAAGGCTTGAAACAAGCTTTTATGGCCGATAAATGGCTTTTTTTCGCCGCAATAAGCATGATTGCGATCAAATTGACTGCTCAAACACGGCAAATTTCGGCTTTTTGCTGCACAAAAGCGCTTAAGTTATGACCAATGGAGAAACCATCAAATTGTCGGTCTAAAACATGACAAACCTGGAGATTTTCATTCTCTTCTTTCAGCCTTTGGCTTACTCTTTGCATTTGAGTACGCGTCACTTGCTGAAGATTGACCACTTCATTCCTGTCCAGTAATTCAACAATCGCTTTTTCTCGTTTGCTTAGATCGGCTTCTGTGTTACTTTTTGCGGCTTTCTTTTGCTTTTTTTCTAGATCATCTAGTTCTTTCTGACGGACATAGTACTCAACGTCTCCATTACTAAAGACGCTTATGTCACTCAAGCGCGTCTTTTGTCCATCCGAAGAAACACAGACTGTATTGAATGAACTGTAGCCATGAATCAATTTG
>DYDH01000117.1 GCA_020717985.1 Herpetosiphon sp.
TTCCACATTCTTTCCGCCCGTTTATATTTCCGAGATCGAAGGCATTACGTCACAATCCACCGGCAAGGTGATTAAAGGCTGGTTCATTGCATGTCCCTACACACCGCGTCGCATGATGGAGTTGCCTGAGCGTACGGTCTATCGTAAAATTATCCAGACCGGTCGCATGGCTGAAAAGCTTGGGGCAAATATTCTCGGTCTTGGCGCTTTCACATCAGTTGTCGGCGATGCGGGCGTGACCATTGCAAATGGACTTGATATTCCCGTGACCACAGGCGATTCATTCACCGTGGCAATGGCCGTCCAGGCCATTCGCGATGCGGCGCATGTGATGGATATAAAAATTGAAGACGCGACAGTGGCTATTGTGGGCGCGACGGGCGCGATCGGACACGTTTGTGCTGAACTGTTGGCTGGTGAGGCGGCGCGGGTTTTGCTCGTTGCCAGGGACGAGAAAAAACTCGAGGATTTGCGAGACAGGCTCAGGGTTAATGCGCGAAGCGAGCTTGTCATCAGCACGAAGATGGATGTGTTGAAGGACGCGCAGTTGATCCTGACCGTGACCAGTTCGATCCACGATATTATTCATCCCGAACATTTACAACCCGGCAGTGTGGTCTGTGACGTAGCCCGTCCTCGTGATGTTTCTGCAATGGTGGCCGCGGTGAGAGATGATATATTAGTGATTGACGGCGGCATGGTGGACGTGCCCGGCGCCGTGAACTTCAACTTCAATTTTGGTTTTCCCGAAGGAAAGGCGTATGCCTGTATGGCTGAGACCATTGCGCTGGCTTTGGAAGGCCGCTTTGAAGATTACACTGTAGGCAAGGATATAACGCTTGAACGTGTGAAAGACATTACCTCGATTGCGGAACGACATGGTTTTCGTATGAGCGGTTTTCGTTCGTTCGAGCGCGAAGTAACACCAGAACAGATTGAAACCGTTCGACGAAATGCCCGTAAAGGGCAGCAACACGCCGCACACGCATAAGACATTCGCAACCAGATCGAAATTATGTTTTCTACCGTCAATTTCTTCGGAAAGTAAAAAGCGGTAGAGGAGGCTCAACATGGGAAATGCCCGGCTTTTGGTAGTGGAAGATGATATTGATATCGCCAACATGCTCAAGATATACTTCACGAGTTTGCAATATGACGTGGATGTGGCAAATCGCGGACGCGACGCTTTGGAAAAAACAAAGCAAGTCCTGCCGCACTTGATCGTTTTGGATATTATGTTGCCGGATATTGACGGTTACGAAGTGTGCCGCACGTTGCGGACGAGCACACGAACCAGTCATATTCCCGTGATATTCCTTACCCAAAAAGATGAACGCAGCGACAAACTGCAAGGTCTTGAATTGGGTGCGGATGATTACATCACCAAGCCTTTTGACATTGAAGAATTGAAACTGCGTGTACAAGGCGCCATCCGACGCTCGGAACGCGAGAGTCTCACAGACCCGCGCTCTGGACTGCCCGCCGGTCGTTTGATCGAGGAACAATTGCGCCGCATCATCCGCGAGAAGGATTGGGCATTACTTGACGTGCGTGTCAACAATTTTGAGGCATTCAAGGATGTGTACGGTTTCGTGGCTGGTGACGATGTGGTGCGCTTTGCGGCGATGCTGATCGGCGAGGTGGTGGATGAGTTGGGCACCACCAGCGACTTTATCGGTCACGCGGGCGGCGATAACTTCATTATCATCACGACAGATGATGCCGCCCCCAAGATCCGCCAGAAATTGAAGGAGCGATTTGCAAATGAAGTACAGAGTCACTACAACTTCATAGATCGCCAGCAGGGATTCATTCAAGCGCCGAAAGCCGAAGGGGGAGTGGATAAAGTGGGATTTATGTATTTTTCCGCGGGATTGGTCTCGCCCAGTTTGCAATCTTTCGCGGATATTCGTGAGATTACTGAACTTGCAGCCGAAGCCAGGCGACAGGATACGGCGACCAGTTCTGCCGCCTGATAGGGTGAACTTTCAATGTTATCCGGATTGGGCATCAGCCTATTTATTACCGGACTGGTATCTGTTGTACTGGTCTGGGTGATTCTGCGTGCTTTTCCGCGCACGTATGCGGCCACGCAGGCTGATGTCAATTCTTTTTCTTTTCCCGAATCTTCAAAATCAAATGATGCGGTAATAATTCTCCAGCCGGGCGGCCGTGTGGAATATATCAGTGCGCTGGCTCGCACGTATTTTAATATGCGTGATAACGAACCTTATGACATTGAGCGGCTTGCACGGCGGGTACGTCCAACGGATGATTTTTTGGATTTGTGCGCCGCCTCCGGTCATAAACGTGTGTCCATCAACGGTAAGCTGGTGGAAATTTCGTCTTTTGAGGTGCCGGGTGCATACCCCATGATGTTGATTTCCTTGCGCGGAAAGGAACTTCTCCCCGCGCTGGAACAGGGTAACGGCGCTTCAAAAGAGATATTACATGTGGTCACAGAGTTCAGCCAAAGCATTGCCGCGAACCTTGACCTCGAAACTACTGTGCAATCCATTTTAGATAATGTAAGCCGCCTCGTCCCATCTGATTTGCTTGAGTTGAATTTATGGGATGCGGAAAATCGGTTTCTAATCCCTTATCGTTTCCAGCCGTCTGATTCAAGCGCTTCCAGCCTGGTGCGCGCTACAACATCGCAATTTGGAAGCCTTACGGATCAATTGGTGACTCGTCATGTTCCCGTCCTGCTTGCGGATGCGCGCTCACAACCTGAACTTGCCGCAAATGGTGAGCTGCTTCCCGTTCAATCTTATCTGGGAATTCCGCTCATGGTTGGCGGCGAACTGGTCGGCACACTGGAAGCAGGTCAAACAGGCGATGGGGCATTTGGTCAACATGATTTTGATCTGTTATTTTTGGTTTCAGGTCAGGCGGCTGTGGCAATTCGTAATGCCAGGCTGCATGAAGATGAGCAGAAACGTGTATCTGAACTTGCAGGCCTCGCAAACCTAAACCAGGCGCTTGGCACAGTGCGTGGCATACAGGATCTTTTTGCCCGGCTTGTGGAAAGTGTTGCGCCCCTATTCTCGGCTGAGATCATTGGGTTTCTTCTTTATGACGAAGAGAAACACACACTTGAAGGCAAAGTTCCTTTTCGCGGGCTGCCGCCTCACTTTGTTCAAATTTATCGTACCGCGGTTGCCGCAGACAGTCCTGCTGAGCGCGTGATCACAAGCCAGCATTCCCTGCTTACATTGAATGCATCCACAGATGAGAATTGGCGCGTGCTCGGACTTTCAGATATCGCAATGGCGGCCAGCTTGCGCGATATTGCGCTTATCCCTTTGCTTTCTTCCGGGCGCATGCTTGGGTATTTACAGGTGGGACATCATCAACGCGGCGTATCTTCCTTTACAGCGGAGGAATTGCGCTTGATGAATATTGTGGCAAACCAGGCCGCGGCGATTATAGAAAATGTTCTATTGGTACAGCAGGCTCGCGTACGCGCCCAGCGTTCCGATGCACTGCGCCGTATTGCCAGCCTTTCAGGCTCTTCCGCCACACTTGAAGAAATTCTTAAATATTCAGTGCAGGAATTGGCTAATCTTTTTCAGGCAGATTCAGGCGCAATTTTCCTGATGGATGAAACTCGTGGCGAGCTGCGTTTGCGCCGCGAATCTGTATTTGGTATTTCAGATGACATCAGCAGTTCTTTCATTCAAATTTTTGTGGACGACCCCACTTATCGTTACACGGTTTCGGGAAGCCAAAAACCATTCCTGTCTGGAAACCTCAGTACTGATAGACGGGTCTTGCCTGTCTACCGTCCGCTCGCTACCGCGCTTCTCATCGAATCTGCCATTGTTGTTCCATTGGTGGTGCGCGAACATAGCATCGGTGAATTGATTCTGGGAAGTTTGCAGGCCGATCACTTCAACTCCTATGACCTTCAAGTAGTATCCACAGCCGCAGGTCAACTGGCTGCCGCAGTGGAATCCGCCGGACTGCTTGCACAAACCGATGATTCTTTACGCCGTCGTGTAGATCAACTTTCCGCGATCACACGCATCAGCAGAGAGTTAAGCGCGTCGCTTGATCTTAATCATTTGCTCAAGATCGTTCACGATGAGATTTTGCGCGTAGTTCAGGCGGATTGTTCTTCCATCCTGTTGTTGGATGAGAATAATAACGACCCAGCCAACCCCAGGATTGAACTTTTTGCTGGCTGCGAGGGCGAGCGCGAATTATCTTCCATTGAGCGCGATGTATTACAAAGTAGAGACCTGCGGATTATTGCAGACTTTTCGCGGGATAAAGATGTCCAACCCCATGCTTCACGTGAAGTGCGTTCTGCAATCATTCTGCCGATCACGTATCAGGCGCTCACCCTGGGTTTGATCAACCTGCATTCCAGCCAGCCCGACTTCTTCACATCAGAAATAATTGATCTGGCGCAGACCCTGGTTGTGCAAGCCGGCATTGCTTTAAATAATGCTCAACGCTATCAAGCCGAGAAAAAGCGTGCCGAGTTAATGCATCGCCGTGCAGACACACTTGTGCGTCTCACTGACGTAAGTTACAACCTTGGGCATGACCAGTCGCTTGACCAGGCTTTACAGGTTATTGCGCGCGGCATCCGTGACTCAACACCGTTCCGCGTGGTTTTGATGAGCATCGTGGAACTTGAAACCAATCTCTTACGGCGTATTGCCGCAGTAGGTATTCCGCAGGAAACGCTTAATGAATTGCTCGCGCGTAAGCAACCCCTCCAGGGGATCAGTCAATTCATGAAACCGGAGTTTAAGGTAAGCCGCTCCTATTTTATTCCCAGCGACCAATCCCCGGTGATACATTCAGATGTGCATGTTGTCACCCTGGATATTCCCGCCTCTGAAACCCAGCATCCTGATACATGGGATGTAAACGACACCCTACTTGTTCCACTTGAAAACGCGGAAGGGCAAATCGTGGGACTTATCAGCTTGGATAATCCATCGGACGGTTTGCGCCCTGATAAGGTGACCATTGAAACTGTGGAAGTATTTGCCGCTCAAGCTGCCTTATTAGTCGGCAATACATTACATGAGAGTGAATTGCATTCGCGCATTGATTCGCTTTCGGCGGGATTGCAGCGCCAGCAAAAATTGATTGATAGTACGCAAAACAACCTTCCTATTTTGCTTCACAAAGACCTTGAACAGACGATCTCTCTTTACAATTTGGATCAACGCACCCAGCGTGTGCGCGCAGGTCTGGCTATCACCAAATCTGTCAGCCGCCAATTGGATGCTTCCTCGGCGCTCTTTGCGCTTGGACGTGAAACGCTGACGCAATTGGGAATGTCCATTGCACTGGTGGCGGAAGATACAGCCGACGGTCCACGCCTTTTACATGTGCTGGGTAGTTTGCCGCGTTCCACCAATGTTGAATCCTTGTTTGGTCAGCGTAATCCATTGCGTGCCTGCCTGCAAAGCGGTGAGCCCATTCTCATCTCCAATCTTGATGAAAGTGAGGAATGGCACGACGCCTCCCTTTTGACTTCATTACGGACCAAAAGCGTGATCTGCCTGCCTGTTCTGGTCGAAAATAAGCCGGTGGCGGCAATGCTTGCCATCAGCCCTGAGTCAATGCCCGCTTTTACAGATGAAGATCACAAGGTGTACCTGCAGATTTCCCAGCAAGCCTCCCTGATCCTGCAAAACATCTCCCTGCTCAACCAAACGCGCCGCCGTCTGGATGAGGTGAATCTCCTGCTCGATTTTAGCCGTCAGCTTTCGGGTATGAACCCGGATGCGATCCTTAAATCATTGCTCGATAGTTCACGCCGCGTCCTCCAACATGCTCACGCAGGCGTGGCGTTGATATGGGATTCGCAAACTGAAGCGCTGAAACCGCGCGCGGCTTCAGGTTACGCAGACAATAAAAGCATGATGGAAATTAGTTATCGTCCCGGCGAGGCGTTGCCCGGTACCGTCTTTTTGAATAAAACCGCCCGCCGTGTGGATGAGATCAATTTTGTACGGGACTACAACTTGAGTTCTGAAAACCTTGCGATCTATCGGCAGGCGACTGGTGGTCGCTTGCCGGTGTCAAGTTTGCTTGTTCCCATTATCACTGTTGACCAGAGCTTGGGGTTGCTGGTATTGGATAACTTCAACGCAACCGCCGCATTCCTGGTGGAAGATGAAGCCCTCTTGTTATCCCTGACACAACAGATCGCGCTCTCGCTGGATAACGTCCGTCTTGTGCAAACAACGCAGGAACGCGCCGGGCAATTGCAGGCTTTGAATGTCGCCTCTGCCGCCCTCACGTCCAGTCTGCGCAGTGACCAATTGATAAATTCCCTGCTCGACCAGTTAATCCCCATCATCCCGTATGATACAGCCACGCTCTGGTTACGTGAGAAAGATCGTCTTTCGGTTGCCTCAGCGCGCGGATTTTCAGATACTGAACAACGCCTGGGTTTATCGGTGTATGTTCAAGATAGCGCGCTCTTCAAGGAAATGGCTCAAACCAGCCAGCCCATTTTTATCCATGATGTGCGCGAAGATTCACGCTTCCCGCCAGTGGAGAATCCGCGTCTTTCCTGGCTCGGAATTCCATTGATCTCCAAAGGCGAGTTGGTGGGCGTGCTCGCGGTCGAAAAATGGCAGGCGCATTTTTATACACGCGAACAAATACAGATCGGACTCACCTTTGCAAGTCAATCCGCTGTTTCATTGGATAACGCGCGCCTGTATGAAGACAGCGTAAGCCGTGCCACCGAGTTGGATCAACGCTCACAACGCCTTACAACGCTCAACCACTTCGCCTCCGCTTTGACCGGTTTGCTGGATACGGACCAGATTTTGAACTTGACTGCCGCCGAACTGCTCAAAGGATTGGGTGCGCAGCGCGTCTCTGTTGCGACCTTTGAGCGGGGTCAGGCGTACTGGAAAATGTCTGTCCCTCGAGCACGCGTCAAACTTCCCCGCCCCCTGCCTGACGCGCTTATCTTCAATCGCTTGCGCGAATCACAGAGTATTTTTAATACAGATGATGTCCGCAATGAGCCGGACCTTGCCCCACTTATGGAAATGCTCGGCGAGGATGCATCCGCTTTGCTGATTCTCCCCCTCGCCAGCGGACAAAACCTGACTGCCCTGGTCTTTGCTCAAATGACCGGCGAAGCCCGCTTTGGCTTGAACGAACTTGAAATTGCCCGTACCATTATCAACCAGGCGACAGTGGCGCTTGAAAATGCGCGCCTGTTCCAATCGTCTGTCCGCACTGCCGAGCGGTTTGCCATTCTCAATGAAACCAGTTCGCAGATCAGCGCCCTTGACCCGGAAGAGGTCTATGTTGCGGTGCATAAAGCGGCTGAACGTCTCATGCCATTGGAATCGTTTTCAATCACCTTGCTTGACCAGGAGAAAAATGAGATTGATCCTGTTTATATATTTGACCTTGGAAAACGTTTCCCGGGAGAACGCACTCCATTTGGCAAAGGAGTTGGCAGTCAGGTAATCGAGAGCGGCAAGCCTCTTCTCGTAACATCGCTTGAACAAGCCGACAAACTGGATTTTGCACAAGCCGATAAAGAAGGAAATGAAAACCAATCCATCGTGGCGGTACCCATGATTCTGGGCGGTAAATCTTTGGGCATGCTTTCCGTCCAAAGTTATCAAGCAGGAGTGTATACCGAGGAAGATGTGCAAATTCTTGGTACGCTTGCAAACCAGGCCATTGTTGCCATTCAAAATGGACGCCTGTTTGCCGAAACGCAGAGTTTCGCAGCTCAACTTGAAATGCGCGTTGTCGAGCGCACTGCGCAATTACAACGTGAACAACAAAACACGGAAACCCTCCTGCGCATCCTCACAGAGGTTTCCTCCAGCCTCGACCTGGACCGCGCCCTCAACCGTACATTGTCATTGCTAAATGAAGCCGTTGGCGCCGAACAAGGTACCATCATGTTGTTACAGGCTGAGGATAATCTTTTGCACTACCGGGCAGGATATGGTTATCTTACGGAAGGGCGAAGTGATTCCAGCGAACGCAAATTTACATTGAAAGTCGGCGAAGGACTGGCTGGTTGGGTCGTGCAAAACCGCGAATCTGTATTGGCAAATGATCTTTATGATGACCCGCGCTGGGTGCGAAGTACATCCGGACAGGACCACCGCAGCGCCATTGTTGTTCCCATGCAAGTGGGAGAGGATGTGATCGGTGTGCTGATGGTGTTCCAACGCGAGGCAAATTCCTTTGGAACTGAAATGCTCAACCTTGTAAGAGCCATTGGCGGACAGGTAGCCGTAGCGATCAACAATGCGCACCTTTATGAATTAATCCGCGACCAGGCTGAACGCCTCGGCGTCATGCTTCGCAAAGAGCAGGAAGACGCCAGCCGCTCGCAAGCCATCCTTGAAGCTGTTGCAGATGGCGTGCTTGTTACCGGCACAGATAATCGCATTACCTTTGTTAACTCATCCATCGAACGCATTCTTGCCATCCAGGAATCGCACCTGCTTGGGAATCCCTTGGATGCCTTTGGCGGTTTGTTTGGAAAATCAGCCAGCACATGGATGGAAACCATCAGACATTGGTCTGAAGACCCATCCGCGTACCAACCCGGCGACACATACGCCGAACAATTGGAACTGGAAAATGAACGCATTGCGCTTGTCCACCTTGCGCCTGTGATCCTGCAAAATGATTTTCTCGGCACTGTCTCCATCTTCCGTGATATTACTCGTGAAGTGGAGGTGGACCGCCTGAAATCTGAATTTGTGGCAACCGTCAGCCATGAACTGCGCACCCCCATGACAGCCATCAAAGGCTATGTGGATATTCTAACAATGGGCGCGGCGGGCGTTCTGGATGAAAACCAACTGCACTTCCTTGAAATTGTCCGCAATAATATTGACAGGCTCAACGTTCTTGTGAATGATTTGTTGGATATTTCCCGTATCGAAGCCGGACGCGTCACACTCAATCCACAGGCTGTCAATCTGCGCGATGTTGCTGAAGATGTCCTCGCCGATGCCCTGCGCCGCTCACAGCAGGAACATAAGCCCATGGCGCTCTCATTGGATGCGCCGGCAAAGGTGCCTCTCATTATGGGCGACGGAGAACGCATACGACAAATCCTGGGCAACCTCGTGGATAACGCACTTAGCTATACGCCCAGCAATGGAACCATCCGCATTAGCATCCACAAACAAAATGAAAATGGCGAACTGCAAGTGGATGTGCAGGATAACGGTGTTGGAATTGCACCTGAATATCAGGGCCGCATTTTTGAACGTTTCTTCCGAGGTGAACATCCACTCGTTCTTGCCACGCCCGGAACTGGTTTGGGTCTTCCCATCGTTCGTCAATTGGTTGAAATGCACAAAGGTCACATCTGGATGTCCAGCACAGGCATACCTGGTGAAGGAAGTACCTTCTCCTTCACCCTGCCTATCTATAAATAATGGAGTTTGAATGGCAAGGATATTAATAGCAGAGGACGAACCGGATATTCGCGAGCTTGTCGCTTTCACCCTGCGTTTTGCAGGGCATGAGGTGACGGCTACTTCCAATGGCGAGGAAGCGCTTCAACAGGCAACCCAACTTATTCCCGATATTATTATTATGGATGTGCGCATGCCAAAGATGACCGGCTATGATGCGTGCCGCGCAATGAAAGCAGACGTCATACTGAAAGATATACCCGTTGTCTTTCTCTCCGCCAAAGGGCAGGATTCAGAAATACAAACAGGGCTGGATGTGGGCGCGGAAGAGTACCTCCTCAAACCCTTCGCGCCCGATCAACTCGCAGAACGTGTAAAGGCTATCCTGTCGAAATTTGGAAAATAACAATAGATGAGCGCAATTATTCTTGACGGTTCGATGGTGCATTACGAAGCTTTGGGACGGGGACGCCCCATCATCTTCCTGCACGGCTGGGTCGGCTCATGGCGGTATTGGATCAACGCCATGCAGATCGCATCCACATCGTTCCGCGCCTATGCGCTTGACCTCTTTGGTTTTGGTGATTCCACACATGACGCCCTGTACTACTCTCTTGACAAGCAGGCAGGTCTTCTTAAGCGCTTCCTTGAAGAAATGGGAATTGGCAAAGTGGCGCTGGTTGGCCATAACCTTGGCGCGCTGGTCGGATTTTCCTATCTAAAACAATGGCCGCAAAGTGTGGATCGCATGATGGCAATCAACTGTCCGGTTGACTATTCCTCAATTAATGCCCGTATGCGGACTGCCAACATACCTGAATTGGTGGACTGGTTGGCCGCCCGCACTCCCGAAGCGACATCCGCTCTTTCAGACGCTTCCAAAGTGGACCTGCAAGCTGTTTCTGCTTCGATGGCAGGACTCCAGTCTAATGGCAATATGTTCGCGGGCATCCGTGACCTCGGCGTTCCCTGTTTGTTTGTGTATGGGGCCAATGATCCCGCAGTGACCATGCCATCACAAGATAAGATAGACGCTCTCCCGAATCACATGCACCAGATCACGCTCGAAGGCACGGGACACTTCCCCATGATAGACAACCCCACCCAGTTCAACCGCCTGATGACCGACTTCCTGGCGCTGGATTCTGGCGCAAGTCCGCGTGAGTTGCAACTGAAAGAAGAATGGAAACGCAGGGTGCGTTAGCCATAGTTTTCCCTCCCGCAATAATTACAACATATTTTTCGTTGACGTGAAAAAATTGCGGTGATACAATGCAAGCCGCTATCAAGCCCCCATCGTCTAGTGGCCCAGGACGAAGCCCTCTCAAGGCTTAAACCGGGATTCGAATTCCCGTGGGGGCACTCCCTAAGTGACAGTCACCGAAATGGTGGTTGTCACTTTTTGGTTGTGGAGCAAACATGCAAACATCATCATCTCGACTCTCCCGCGGATATATCATTGCGCTCAGCGCCACCGTGTTATGGTCGTTCACAGGCATTCTCATCAGCTACTTGAGCAAGACGTATTCTTTACCGTCGCTCGTGCTTGCTTTTTGGCGCGATCTTTTTGTTTCATTTGGCATGGTAATTGGCTTGCTGGTATTCAGCCGCGCGCGTTTTCATCTTGACCGTACACACTGGGGTTTTATGGCTTTGTATGGACTTACGCTTGCCATTTTCAATTCCATGTGGACTTTTTCAGTGCAATATAATGGCGCGGCAGTTGCCACAGTAATGGCATTTAGTTCGCCCGCGATGACTGCCATTTTGAGTCGCATTGTTTATAGAGAACAATTCAGCCGCGTAAAAGTGCTGTCCATTCTTTTAAGTCTTTCGGGGATCGTGTTTGTGGCTGGCGCGTATGATCCCTCGGCGTGGAATCTCAATCCGTTGGGAAGCATCTTTGGGCTGCTTTCCGGCTTGTTATTTGCCATTTACAACCTTGAAGGGAAACATGCTTCGGATACGCAGATTGATTCATGGACAGCGCTGCTTTATAGTTTTGTCTGGGCAACTGCGTTTTTATTGTTTTTCAATTTTGGGAGTGACTTGTTCATCGCAGGCAAAGCGCCTTTTGCAAATATGCTCTGGCTTGGTAATTCATTTGCGGGCTGGGGACTTCTTTTCTTCCTCGGCGTTGTCCCCTCACTTGGCGGATTTGGTCTTTATACATTGAGCATCCGCTATCTTTCCCCAACCACCGCAAATTTGATCGCAACGCTCGAACCGGCATTTACCGCGGTTTGGGCATATTTTCTGCTGAACGAAATTCTAACCAGCGCACAACTATTCGGCGGCGCGCTGGTCTTTGCAGGGGTGATTTTATTGCGGTTTGCAGATCGGTAAAATTTCCTGGCGTTTTTTTACCACAGAGACCACAGGGTACACAGAGTTTTAATTTTTTTCTCCGTGACCTTTGTGGTCTCTGTGGTGATTGCTCTTTTTTGAGATTAAAATGTCACGTTGCAAACGTGACCTACGTTTTAGGGAACCCAGGTATACGTTGGGATCGGGGTGCGCGAGGGTCTCGCGGTAGGCGTAGGCGTATCGGTTGGCAAAAAGACCGGGTCGCCCTGCCAGGGCAGGAAAGCCGCGAACTGTTTAACATCGTAAGTCCCTTTGATGTCGCGGCGTTGGAGGGTGTAGAGGTTTGAGATTCCCTGGTCAATTGTGAATCCCAAACTCATCCCGCCGATATAACCGGCGAAGTGAGCATAATCAATGACGCCTGGGTTGCTTATACCGAATGGGTAGGCAATTGTAAGAATGGGTACTCCCAGTGTGGTTTCCAATTGTGTGCGAGAATCGACAACTTCGTATCTCTGGCGATACGGATCGAGCGTTGTCAGGTCAGAGTGGTTCATGCTGTGACTTCCCACTTCCCAACCGGCGGCGGCCATTTCCTTGATCTGGTCGGCGTTCATGTAGTTTTCTGCACCCATATAATTTCCAACAATATACAGCACACCTGTAAAACCATATTTTTGCATAATGGGGAATGCAGTTGTGTAATTATTCAAATGCCCGTCATCAAATGTGATCAGCAGGGGGCGCGGCGGCAGGTCTGCGCCTTCGTTGATGGCTTTGATCAACAACTCGGTTGTGATGGTGGTGTAGCCCCAATCGTGCAGGAGTTTCATTTCCTCGTCAAATTTTTCCGGCGGCACATAATACTGGCTGTTGATGGGAGATGTGTCAATGCGATGATAGAGGATGATCGGCACCTGCACGGTTTCAGGTCCCTGGTGGACCCACGTGGCCGTGGGAATGGGCGAAGCCGTAAATGTTGGGGTGATGGTAGATGTCTGGGTAACAGTGGCAGTTGAGGTCGGGGGCAGGGGCGTGGTCGTGACCGTCGTCGTGGGGAGGGTTTGCGCAAATGCCCCGGTCCCGCATCCAAACAATAAAATAGACAGCCCCATAATTAGTATAAATATTTTTTTCATTTGATTCCTATTGATTGAGTTCCCAGATCATTCGCAAGCCGTCGAGCGTGAGCCAGGGTGCGATGAAATTAACAACCTGCGTTTCCTTGGCGATGACTTCCGCCATGCCGCCGGTGGCGATGACTTTCATGTCGCTTCCCAACTCGGACCTAAACCTTGCCACCATGCCCTCGACCATGCTCACATATCCAAAGAGCAGTCCCGATTGCATGGCATGGACGGTGTTGCGTCCGATAACGGACGGCGGACGTTGCAGGTCGATGCGCGGAAGTTTTGCGGCGTGCGTGAACAAGCCTTCTGCGGCGAGATTGATACCGGCGGTAATTGCGCCGCCAAGATATTCGCCTTCTTTCGTGATGGCGTTGAATGTGGTGGCTGTGCCAAAGTCCACCACACAGGCGGGACCGCCGTACAACTTTAATACGGCGACGGCATCACATACGCGGTCCGCGCCCACGGCTTTGGGGTCTTCGTAGCGTATTTTGATTCCAGTTTTGATGCCTGCATCCACAACCAATGGTTCCTGTTTGAGATATTCACGACAGGCCTGGATGACGCGTCCGGTCAACGGCGGCACGACCGAAGCAAGCGCAATGCCGCGGATGTCTTTGAGCGTTTTGCCCGCATTCTGTAATAAGCCCAGGAATTGCAAGCCGTATTCATCGGGCATGCGGTTATGGTCGGTGGCCAGCCGCCAGTGCGCGCCGAGTTGGTCGCCTTCGTACAGGCCGAGGGTCAGGTTGGTGTTTCCAACGTCTATGGTGAGGAGCATGATTTATTTTACCGCTTCTATGATTTCGGCGACCATGTCGTAGCGATGGAATTGCGGCATGAAGTAAACGCCGCTTGCCCAGCCCTTGACCTGTTCGATCAACTCGACGGCAAGTTCCACGCCGACTTTGACTCCGCTTTCAGTATCGGCGGTGCTTTCAATTCGTTTGCGCGCCTCGTCGGGGATGAACACGCCGGGCACTTCGTTGTGCAGGAAGTTGGCGTGCTTCGCGCTGACCAGCGGCAGAATGCCGGCCAGAATCGGCTTGTTCAATTTGCCGTGTTTTGCTTCGTAGGCTTCGATCAGGTTCGGTCCGTCAGTGGGGCGGTAGATCGGCTGGGTGAGGAAAAAATCTGCGCCGGCGTTGATCTTGCGCTGTAAATTCTTGACCTCGTTATCCATATCCTTCGGGCAAAGATTGAGCGCCGCGCCGACGAAGAAACTTGTCGGCTGACCAATGCTCGTGCCGGAGTGATCCACGCCCATGTTGAATCCCTGTTTGATGAGTTTCACCAAGCCGGACGGAACAAGGTCGTAGTTGTCTGTCGCTTCGGGATAATCGCCAATCGAG
>DYDH01000118.1 GCA_020717985.1 Herpetosiphon sp.
CGGCAAACTTATCCTTCCATTCGGTACTCAATCCTTCATTTTTTGAAATTGATTATGAGTAAGCAGCGGCAATCTTATGGTTCCAGCCGTGGCAAACTTATGGGTAAAGTCACAATCTCTGTAACTAAACCCATAGTTTTGCCGCTTTGGCAAAACTATGCTTCCAGATGGGCTTTTTTGAAAATGAAACATGCCTCAATTCCAGTGAAAAGCTGATCGTTCAATCCGTAAATGTGGGCAAAAAAATAGTGAAGCGTTAAATACCGCTGTGTTTCTCTTACTGGATAACGAAAAAGGCTGATTTCGCAATAAATGCCAAAAATATTTTCGGCAAAACTATGGCTCCAGACTTTACTCCTGGCAAAACTATGCTTCCAGCCTCTTGATTATTTTCTGGATTGCAATTATCCGATACGGGTAAATCGCGGCAATACTATGCTTCCAGTCGTGGCAAAACTATGGGTAAAGTGACAATCTCGATTCTTTTCAAATTTTTTATTGGAAACATGAGCAGGAAAACCGCAAGCAGCAAGTCTGCGGTTTTCCTGCTTTTTATATGTATTGTGATTGCTCATCCTGTATAATCACCCCTATGTTTTCCTTCACAATCACAGCCAAAACCAACCGCGCCCGTGCTGGCATATTCTCCACGCCTCACGGTGATTTGCAAACACCTGTCTTCGCGCCCGTAGGCACGCAGGCAACCGTCAAAACGCTTACGCCTGAGCACCTCAAAGGTATCAACGCTTCGCTTGTGTTGAGCAATACCTATCATCTTTATCTGCGCCCGGGCGATGAACTTGTGCGCGACATGGGCGGACTGCATAAGTTCATGCAGTGGCCCAATCCCATGCTGACCGATTCGGGCGGCTTTCAGGTCTTCTCGCTTTCCAAGACGCGCAAAATTGACGATGACGGTGTGACCTTCAAGAGTCACATTGACGGTTCCACGCATCGCTTCACGCCTGAAAAGTCCATTGCCATTCAGGAGAATCTCGGCGCAGACACCATCATGGCCTTCGACGAATGTTCCGACCCGAATGATCTGGCATATTCCAAAATTGCGATGGATCGGACTCATCGCTGGGCGGAACGTTCCCTCAAAGCGAAGACGCGACCCGACCAGGCTTTGTTTGGCATTGTGCAGGGCGGTGTCAACCCTGACCTGCGGGCTGAGTCAGCGCAATTTATAGCTTCTCTCAATACACCCGGCATCGCCATCGGCGGACTGTCGGTGGGGGAGACGAAAGAAGAAATGCACAACACGTTGGATGTTGTCACGCCGTTGCTGCCAGAAAATAAACCGCGTTACCTGATGGGAGTCGGCACACCCGAAGATTTGATCAACGGCATTGCGCGCGGTGTGGATATTTTTGATTGTGTTCTGCCCACTCGTTTGGCGCGTCATCATTCTGCATTTGCCCCCGAGGGACGCTTGAATATGATGAATGCGACATTTGCGCGCGATCCCCGTCCGCTGGATGAAACCTGCGACTGCTATACTTGTCAAACCTTTACACGCGCTTATATCCGTCATTTGATAGTGGCGAAGGAATTGCTGGCAGGAACGCTTTTGTCGATCCATAATTTGCGCGCATTGATTCGTTTGGTGGCTGAAATCCGTAGTACCATCATTGACGGAACATTTGAATCCCGTGTGGATGGCTGGCTTGCTCAATGGGGCGGCAATGCTGTGAGAAAATTTAATGGTAAATAAGAAACTGCAAAGGAAAAATAATGAATAAACCGATCGTAATCCCGTCTCCAGACAACAAACACAAGGCGGTCTTGAGTTATCTTGGCAGGATTCAATCAGGCCGGGAATATTACTCCTTGGCTATTGATGGAGTTCCGTTTTCGTTGCAAAATCGCGTATTTGGGCGCGTTTGTTTGTGGTCTCATGACTCGCGTTTTCTTTCCATACAAGAATGGAAGGAAAACGATGCAGTGACAGAGCCAAAATCATTCCTGCTCCTGGTCCTTGACCTGCTTACCAGACGGGAGTGCATTGTTGCAGAGGTCGAAGGGGCAAAATGTGAGATCAACCCGCAGGAATTTATAGGAGACAGCTTGATGTATACCGTATTTTATGAAGGTCAATTTGGGACAACCAAAAACTTCGAGAGCAATTTCCAATACCTTTCTGGATGGCAGGCTTTGAAATAGTATGACTCTCCTTCATGCATTTCTCCTTGGCATCGTCCAGGGATTGACCGAATTCATCCCAGTCTCGTCCACCGCGCACCTGCTCATCACACAGCAGCTCCTCGGTATCCCAGCCAATGACGCGATGTTTTCATTTCTAGTCATCGTTCAATTGGGCACCATTGTCTCGTTATTCGCTTTCTACTGGAAAGACCTGCTCAACATCATCACCGCCGCTTTCCGCGTAATACCAAAGTTCACCAACCCGCGTGACACTTGGAACTTGAAACCTGATACTTGGCTTGGCTTCTACATCATCCTCGCCACCGTTCCTGCATTGCTGGCTGGCTACTTATTGAAGGATGTAGTCGAAGCCTTGTTCCGGCAGCCCATGCTTGAAGCCTCGATCCGATTGTTTGCTGCCGCAGTTTTGCTTGCCCTGGCAGAGTGGCTCTCCAAAAAGAATCGTGACCTTAATTCCATGACCTGGCTTGACGCGCTCATCATTGGGCTGATGCAGGTCATCGCGGTTTTTCCTGGCGCATCCCGCTCGGGGACAACGATTGCAGGCGGCATGTTCCGCGGCTTTGACCGTCCCTCGGCGGCGCGTTTTGCATTTCTCATGTCCGCGCCTGTCATGCTTGCGGCAGGATTATACGAAATGCTGGATGTGATCAAAATGCCGAATCTCGCGCAATTCCTTCCATTGCTTGCGGTTGGATTTATCACCGCCGCAGTTACTGGTTGGTTTGCCATTAAATGGTTGATTACTTATCTCAGCAAACATTCGTTGTATGTGTTTGCTGTCTATTGTGCGGTGGTCGGTTTCATTCTATTGATCGTCCAAGCTTTTTAATGCGTGACTTTCTCAAACAACTTGTTGAAACAGAATCTCCATCCCACGACAAATCTGCTGTGGATCGAGTCGGTGCGCTCGTTGCGGATGAAGCGCGCAAATGCGGCGCACGGATTGAAGTGATTCCCAGCCAGAAAACTGGCGACCATGTCGTTGCGCGGTGGGGGAGCCGCAGGAATGGCGTTCTGTTGATGTGTCACATGGATACCGTCTTTCCGCTTGGGACGTTGAAGACCATGCCGTTTGGTGAAGCGGATGGAAAAATCTACGGGCCGGGAATATTGGATATGAAAGCGGGAATCGCCATCTGCCTTGCGGCGTTGGCCGAATTGCAAAAAACCGCCAGATTGAAACGCTCCGTCACTTTGTTATGCACTTCCGATGAAGAAATAGGAAGCGGCACCTCACGAAAATATATCGAAGAGTTTGCCAAAGAATCCGAGTTGGTGCTGGTGTTCGAGCCTGCGCTGGTGGATGGTTCGCTCAAGACATGGCGCAAGGGAGTCGGCGGATTTTATGTAAACGTGAAGGGACGCGCCGCGCACGCAGGCGGCGACCATGAAAAAGGCAGGAATGCCATCGAAGAAATGGCGCATCAGGTGATTGCCATCCAAAAGCTGACAGATTATTCAAAACAGACCACACTCAGCGTGGGTGTAATTCGCGGCGGCACCGTGTCCAATGTGATTCCTGAAGATGTCTTTGCCGAGGTGGATGTGCGTGTGATGCAGCCCGGCGAATGGGAGCGGATCGAGGCGGAAGTGAAAAATCTCAAGCCTGTTTTGGATGGCACCACGCTCAAGATCACAGGCGCGTTGAACCGTCCGCCGATGCCGTTCGATGCGACGATGAAAGCCACTTTCGAGAAGGCAAAGTCCATTGCGGCGGCGGTCGGCATTGAACTCAAAGCAGGCGGCACAGGCGGCGCATCAGATGGGAATTTTGTTGCCCCATTCGGCATTCCCGTTTTGGATGGCATGGGCGCCATCGGCGAAGGCTATCACTCAGACCGTGAGTATGTTTTTGCGGACAGCCTTGAAGAACGTTCAAAATTGCTTGTGGCTCTTTTGAAAAATTGGTAGGTCACACTTTCAGCGCGACAATCGCCGATTTTTTCGAATATTCCGCGTGGAGATAAATCCTTGCGCCACGCGCAGCTACGAGTTTGATTTATATGTCTCGTCTCACATTGACACCTCTTTTTAATCGTCACGTTGCAAACGTGACCTACGGTTTGTTCCTTTTGATCTGGCTCTCTGCCTGCGCGCCGACGCCGCAGCCTGATCCGGTCATTGTCAATGCCTTTGCAACTTCTGTGGCGACGCCCTGGCTTGCGGGTCTGTACGCCTGTGCCGAAAAATCAAACGCGACGATCAACATCTCGGCGGAGTTGCCGGAAATTTATTTGCGGGTTGGCGAGCCTGAGGTGATGATTTCTTCCGCGTATCAAATTGGCGAAGAGGAAATTCTGATCGCATCACACCGCGAAAGTTCCGTACAAAATTTGACTCTCGCGCAGGCGCAGGAGTTATTTGCGCAGGGGTCGGCGCAGGTTTGGGTTTATGCGTCAGGTGCGGATGTGCAAAGGGCGTTTGACCAGCTTGTTATGAAAGGGCGAAGCGTTTCTTCATCCGCAAGAGTGGCCGCGAGCCCGCAGAATATGTCAGATGTATTGAAGTCCGATCCTGCCGCCATTGGCATCCTGCCGCGCCGCTGGGTGGCGGGTGATGTGCGCGAAGTATTTTCGGCGGGACGCGTGCCTGTTTTGGCGATCACAAAAGAGGAGCCGCAAGGGGCGGTAAATGACTTGATTTCCTGTTTGCAGGGCAACTGAAAACCATTTGCAAGCCTGTTCTTTGCAACGAATTGCACAATGGCGGTAAAATCAGTCCATGTCATTGTGAGTGTACTGTGTGAAGCGATCTCATCATCAGATTGGAGATTGCCTCGACGGAAGAAAGCCGTCCCGCAATGACGAGTGATTAATTATGACATCCACTATTATTGAATTACGCGAAGTAAATAAAACCTACTCCACAGCCGCAGGCGACTTTGTCGCACTGAAAAATGTAAACCTTACAGTCAACGCAGGCGAGTTTCTTGGTATTGTCGGCAAATCGGGCGCGGGGAAATCCACATTGCTCAATATGATCAACGGTGTGGACGAACTCACCAGCGGTGAGGTATTCATGCATACCGATGGCGCAAATTTATCGGTGCATGATATGAGCGAAGATGCGCGCGCGTTTTGGCGCGGCAAAAATATGGGCGTGGTTTATCAATCGTTCCAGCTTTTGCCCATGCTCACGCTTGTCGAAAACATCATGCTCCCGATGGATTTCTCGGATAATTTTCATCCGCGCAAATCACGCGACCGCGCGCTGGAACTCCTTGAACTTGTTGAACTCAGCGAACACGCCAATAAACTGCCCGCCTACGTTTCCGGCGGACAGCAGCAGCGGGTTGCCATTGCGCGCGCGCTCGCCAACGACCCGCTTATCCTCGTCGCCGATGAGCCAACGGGCAGCCTGGATTCCATTACGTCCGATCACATCTTTGAGGTCTTTGAGCATCTTGTCCGCGATCAGGGCAAGACAATTATCATGGTCACGCATGATATGGGGCTTGTCAGTCGTTTCACGCGCAGTTTGGTCATTGTGGATGGGGAATTGCTCGACGAACAGGATGATTCAAAATTCGACAAAACAGTCATGAGGCGGAAATGAAGAAGACCCCGCTTCGCGCCCCGCTGACAATTGATTCTGCTGGCTCCGCCCAAGCCATGATCGAACTGCGCGGCATCATCAAGCGCTTCACCAACGCCGCAGGTGAATTTACCGTCCTCAAAGGTATTGACCTGACCATCAATCGCGGTGAATTTGTTTCCATTGTCGGCAAATCGGGCAGTGGAAAATCCACGTTGTTGAATATGGTCACAGGTATTGACCATCCCACAGAGGGTCATGTGGTTGTGAATGGCGCCGATATCTATACGGGTATCACCGAGAGTCAAAGGTCAAAATGGCGCGGAAAAAATTTGGGCATTGTCTTTCAATTCTTTCAGTTGCTGCCCATGCTTACCCTGCTTGAAAACGTAATGCTCCCAATGGATTACGCCGACTTGTACGATTTCGATGAACGCCCCAAGCGTGCCATGGAATTATTGACTCTGGTGGGACTGGAAAAATTTGCATATAAATTACCCGTACTGGTTTCAACAGGCCAGCAACAACTCGCCGCCATTGCACGCGCCATGGCTTGCGACCCGCCTTTGCTCGTTGCCGATGAACCCACTGGCAATCTTGACACACGCTCGGCGGATAAGATCATTCAATTGTTCGAAGGATTTGTCGAACAAGGCAAGACCGTTGTAATGGTCACGCATGATCCATCGCTTACGTCACGCACGCATCGCAATATCATCATTTCAGACGGTGAGGTGATTGATGAGACCGTTTCAAGATCCCTGCCACAGTTGAGACATCGTCACATGCTTGAGTTTACAAAGGTGGCTGAAGAACGTTCCTATCAGCCCGGCGAAACCATTATCTCGCGTGCCCAGTCTGTGGACTATTTCTTCATGATCCGCACGGGTCAGGTGGAAGTAGTTTTGCGCGACGAAAAAAATCAGGAATATATTGTTTCGAATTTGGGCAAAGGCGAATATTTTGGCGAGATGGAATTATTGGACGGCGGCAAATCCATCGCCAATGTGCGAGCGGGCAGTCAGCTCGTGGAATTGGTCATCATCCCCCGCGCAGATTTTATGCGCGTCATCAACGAATCTCCCATCACCGCCGAAGCCATCGGCAAGATCGTGAAAAAACGTCTCGAAGAGCACAGAACCGCAGACCGTAGAGCGGCGAATCGGTAAATTGGTAATTCAGTCAACAGCGGAACACGCAACTCGTACAACTCGTAACATTCATCCTTCATAATTCATCCTTCATCCTTTCATTATGTCTGACCCACGTAAACTTCCGCAAATCCTTTACATCGAAGACAGCGACGAAACCCGTTCGCTCGTGCGGCGTTTGCTCTCGCACAAGTATGTGGTGCTGGAAGCGGCTGATCCATTGGACGGTTTACAACTCGCGGAAGAGACACATCCCAACCTGGTACTGGTTGACCACAGCCTGCCGCATATGTCGGGCAGTGAAGCCGCCACGCGTTTGAAGAAAATGTTGCCAAATACTCCTATTGTTATTGTGTCGGGTGATCTATCCTCTGGCGCGCATGAACGTGCTCTGGCAGCCGGCGCGGTGGGATTTATCACCAAACCCATTGATGATGATTTTGTGGAACAGGTGGATGCATATCTCAACGGTAAAGTGGAAATACTGGAAGATGCTGAAAAACACTTGCAGGCATATCAACAGGAGTTGGTGGAGCGCCTGGAAGGAAATATCCGCCAGTTGAGCGCCACGGTGGAAAAGAACAAACATCTGCTTCAACAGAATGAGCGCATGTTTTCCATGTTGGAGCGCAGGCATAAACTGCTTGAAACCGCAGCGCGTGTCGGGCAGATGGTCACATCAATTTTGGATATGGATGACCTGCTTAAACACACGGTCAACATTATTTGCAGTGAATTTAGCTTTTATTATTCGGGTATTTTTTTGGTCTCCGCGGATAAGCAGTGGGCGATCCTGCGCGCAGGGTATGCGCTGGCAGGACGCAAGATGATGGCCGAAAACTATCGCCTGCCCGTGGATGAAAAATCCATGATCGGCAATTCCATCATAAAACAACAGGCGCAGATTGCATTGGATGTGGCGGGCGAAGAGTCGCGCTTCAAGAATCCATTTTTGCCTGACACGCGTTCCGAGATGGCTTTGCCTCTCATTGTCGACTCACAGGCGCTCGGCGCATTGACCGTGCAAAGCGATATGTTAAACGCCTTCAGCGAAGATGACATTACTTCCCTTCAAGCCATGGCAGACCAGATCGCAATCGCCATTAATAACGCCCAGTTAATGTTTAAATTGGAAGCCGCTACTGCTGAGATCGTGAGAACCAAAACATTTGAAGCCATCGCCACTGCCACAGGCGAAGCCATTCATTGGGTCGGCAATAAAGCCGCGCCGATCCCAGGCAGTGTGAAGCGCGTGCGTGAAGACCTGTTGTATATTCTCGCACTCGCGGCGCAGCTCAATGCGTCAGAGTTGAAAAATGAATCCTTGGCGGCGGCAGTTGAAACGATCAAAGAGGAAGCGGAAGCGAAAGGCATTGATTTGAATCAAGTCCTCGCTGAGATGTCTGCCATGAAGAAGAATCGACTGCGGGCGTTGGTCAGCGTCGAATCGCTCATGGAAGATTTGGACATCGCCGAGAATAGCGCGGTGACGATCCTGAGCATCAAGGAAGGGCTGATCGGACCTGCGCGCCACCGGAATGATGCGCCTGTGTCTTTGAGTGAAATGATCACGAACACGGTTGCAGGCATGGGCTTGCCCGACGGCGTAGTGGAGTTGGAATGGGCAAATGATATGCCGAATGCTTTCGTGGACGCAAGACAGGTGGAGCAGGTCTTTAATAATTTGATCAAGAATTCATGGGAAGCCATGGCGCAAACGGCTTCGCCCAAAATTTTTGTAAAAGGTATGCGTGATGCCAACCCGAACTTTGTTTTAGTTACGGTAAAAGATATGGGACCCGGCATACCCAAAGAGATACAGGAGAAAATTTGGGTCTCATTTTTCACAACGAAAGGCGGAAGCGGCGGTACGGGGCTTGGACTTTCTTCTGTGATGCAAATTGTGAATCAACATGGCGGAAGTATTTCGCTGGAAAGCGAAGCTGGTAAAGGCGCAACGTTTGCTGTACGTTTGCCTGTTGAAAAGTAACCATAAGACCTGACAGGTTTCAACAGAATCGTTTCGACGATCAGGAGTCTTGTAAAACCTGTCAGGTCTGAATAATATTTTTGGAGGATAAATGACGACGGTTCTTTTGGTGGATGATGAGAAGTTGATTTTGAGAAGCCTTGAAAAAACACTTTTGCGCGCCGGCTTTGACGTGGTCACTGCATTGGATTGTAAAAGTGGAAGCGAGATTTTTGCACAAAATTCAAATGTGATTGATATTGCTGTGCTGGATTTGAATATGCCGAGTTTTGACGGCACACCTAAAACAGGCGCGGGTTTGGATCTGCTTGCGGATCTTAAAAAGAAAAAGTCGTCCCTGCCTGTGGTCATTCTCACTGCTTATGATGAAGTGACCAAAGCCAAGGATGCGGTCCATGGCGGAGCGAGCGCTTTCTTTGTCAAAGGCCGCGAACAGGGACTGGTGGAGTTGATACAAAAAATATTACAGGCTTAAGGTTGAAAGCTACAGGTCGAAGGTTGCAGGTTAATCACTTAACTTTCAACTTGAAACCTTCCAACTTTCGAACCTTCAACCCATTAAAAAAGAGGAACTATGACAAACGATATTCAACGACATGCTACATTATTGAAGGCTGCCGCGCGTGCCGCCAAGAACATCACCACTATTCTTGATCCGTATGAATTGCTTCAGCGCACGGTGGATATTATCTGCGACGAATTTGGTTTTTACTATGCTGGCGTATTTTTGCTTGATGACTTGAAGCAATACGCTGTCTTGAAAGCCGGGCGCGGCGAGGCGGGTCGGGATATGATCAACGCCGGGCATAAACTTGCCATTGGCGGGAACTCGATGATCGGCGCATCCATTGCCAACCGTCAGGGACGCATCGCGCTCGACGTTGGGGTTGAAGCGGTTTTCTTCGAGAATCCCCACCTCCCCAAGACCCGCTCTGAGATGGCGCTTCCGCTCGTTGTGGGTGATGAGGCGATTGGCGCACTGACAGTTCAATCCACTGAAGAAGCCGCTTTCCATGATGAGGACATTGCCGCTTTGCAAACGATGGCAGACCAACTGGCAATTGCAATTCAAAATTCGAATTTGCATCGTCAGGCGGAGCGCCGTTCCCGTTTGTTGAAAGCCGCGAATCGCGTGGGCAAGGAAGTCACATCAATTCTTGATTTGGAAGAGCTGCTTCCACATACGGTCAACATTATTTGTGAAGCCTATGGACTTTACTACGCGGGCGTCTTCCTTGTGGATGATGCGGGCGAGTATGCCGTTCTCCGTTCTGGTTACGGCAAGGCAGGCAAGGCGATGGTTGCCGATGGTCACAAACTCAAGATCGGCACAGACTCAATGATCGGCGCATGTATCGCCATGAGCGAGGCGCGCATTGCGTTGGATGTCGGCGAAGAGCGCGTGCATTTCAAGAATCCACACCTGCCGCATACTCGCTCCGAAATGGCTTTGCCCCTGATCTATGGCGGCAGGGTGTTGGGCGCGGTAACCATTCAAAGCTCGGAAGAGCGTGCTTTCAGTGAAGATGACATTACCACTTTGCTGACCATGGCCGAGCATCTCGCGGTTGCGATCAACAACGCGCATCTTATCGAGGAACTTAAAGAAGCGCACAATGAAATTTTACGAAATAAAGTTTTTGAAGCACTGACCACTGCCTCCACCGAGGCCATTCATTGGATCGGTAACAAGGCCCTGCCCATTTCGCTTACCATTGCCCGCCTGCGGGAGGAAATTTCAGAAGGCAAAGTGGATCTTGACTCCCTGCGCGAAGACCTCGATATGATCGCCGAAAGCGCGGCGCAAATCACACAGGTCAAGGAACAGTTGATCGGTGCGGTGCGCGAACAAAAGCCGCGCGCAGTTCTATTTGCAGATGTGTTGCAGACAGCCGCTCATCAACGTGATTTTTCCGAGAATGCGCTTAAGGTAACCATTGATCCTGCTGCCGCATATGTCATTGCGGATAGCACACAACTCACGCGTGCGCTTGGCAATATTTTGCAAAATGCCGCTGAATCAGGCGCGAAGTCAGTCAAGGTTAGTGTTCACCCAACTGAAGAGCGCAATACTCTTGAGATCGATATTGAAGACGATGGCGCGGGAATGAGTGAAGATATTATGCGCAAGGCATGGTCGCCTTTCTTCACCACGCGCGGTGTTGAGCATCATGGTCTCGGCTTGCCCGCAACCATGCATGTCGTCTCGCAGGCACAGGGGCATGTTACGCTCGTCAGTGAAGCAGGCAAGGGCACAACAGTTGCCATGTTTCTGCCAAGAGGACAGGCAAGTCATGAAGCCATTGAATCTGGCAGTGTAAAGAATATTTTATTGATTGACGACAACGATGACTGGGCAAAACTTTTTGCTGAATTGCTTAAAGAGACAAAAATCAAATTGACCCAATCCACAGACTTGAAGAAGATTCCCGCCGCCGATCTTATTTTTGTGGATGAGAACATCGCTTCTGTTCCCGTGACCGATGTGTTGTCTGCGCTTTCAAAAGCGGGGCTCGCCTCGAAGACAGTGATCCTCACCTCTGCGATCAACCCTGAACGCGTGACAAAATTCCTGCGTGACGGCGTGAAGGATGTGACATTGAAACCTTATTCCGGCAGCGAAATAAGTGAATTGTTGAAGTAATCTCCGAAAACTGTATTACGTGTAGCGCGTTCCGTTCAATCAACACGCTACACGTAATACGCAACACTTAACAAAGGCTGTACATGTTTCGTCCTCGTTGGCGTAAAGTTTTACATGATCTATGGGATAACAAAGCGCGCACACTGCTGGTGGTTTTTTCCATCGCAGTTGGCGTATTTTCCATTGGAGTGATCTCGGGTGCTTATCAGATCATCTCCAATGATATGAGCATCTCCTATGCGGCAAATCATCCTGCAAACGTCGAACTCCGCATGGGAAACTTCGATGAGGATATTCTTTCGACAGTCCGCAACGGACGGGGAGTGGGCGAGGCGGAGGCGCGGCGCGTGGTCAATTTCCGCGTGCAGAAGGTGGGCAGTGACCAGTGGGTTTCGCTGGACGTGGTGGCGTTGGAAAACTTCGACGAGAACAAGGTCAATTTGCTGGTGCCAGTTTCGGGCGCGGTTAAGGCTGAGAAGAATGAAGTCCTTTTGGAGAAGGACGCGCTCAAGAAACTCGACGTCACAGTGGGCGATGAACTGGTGTTTGAACTGTCCGACGGCTTGACCAAGAAGTTGAAGATTGTCGGCATTGTGCAGGATGTCAGCACAGGCGCGGGTGATTTCCTTGCGCCACCCTTCGCCTACATCAATATGAAGACCCTGCCAACCCTGCGCCAACCTCAGTTGTACAATCGCGCCTATGTGACCGTTGCTGAAGGACAGGAGGACATCGACCACATCCGCGAGGTGGGCGCAGACCTGACGGATAAATTGGAAAAGAACGGCATGACCGTCGTTCGCACCCGCTCCTCGGAAACACATAAACATCCGCTTGGAGACCCGGTCAATGCCATTCTCGGTATTTTGCTGGCGCTTGGGATCTTGATCGTTTTTCTTTCGAGTTCGTTGATTGCCAATACGCTGAGCGCCCTGCTGAGTCAACACCTGCGGCACATTGGCGTCATCAAACTGGTGGGAGGGAGAAGGAACCAGGTCTTTTCCATGTACTTTACGCTCATCATGGCATTTGCCATTTTGGCCCTGTTGATTGCAGTTCCGTTGGGCGGAGTGGGCGCGTACAGGTTGTCATCATTTATTGCAGAGACCCTTCGGTTTAATTTACTCGGCTATCGCATTGTGCCGCTGGCGTTCCTAATTCAAATTGCGGTTGGACTGTTGGTACCAATCGTTGCCGGGCTTGCTCCTGTCATCAGCGGGTCGCGTATTACAGTGCTGCGCGCGCTCAGCGGCGATGTGGCGGGCGACGAGAACAAACCGCACAAGCATGGCGAAAATGAACGTGTCTCGTGGTTCGATGCCTTGTTGGTTCGTCTTACCCACCTGTTTGCGCGGCGCGGCATTCATTTTCCCCGCCCATTTATTATCTCCCTGCGAAATACATTCCGCCAACGGGGTCGCCTGCTTCTGACCCTTTTCACCTTAACAATGGGCGGCGCGATCTTCATCGCGGTTTTCAATGTCCGCGTGACTTTGCATGACTACATCGGCTCCATTCAAAGTTACTTCCGTGCCGATGTAACGGTTGATTTTGATGAACCGTACCGCCTGCGTGAAGTGGAACAGTTTGGCTTGCAAGCGGAAGGCGTGCAACATGTGGAAGGTTGGCAGTATGCCAGTATCGAATTGCTCAACCCCGACGACTCGGTTGCGGAAAATGCTTTTGTCCTGGCTCCGCCCGCTGAAAGTAAATTGGTCACCCCGCTTCTCACGGCGGGACGCTGGATTCGGAAGGATGATGTCCGCAAGCTGGCGATTAGCGAAGCCGCCCTTGTCCCGTTCCCAAACCTCAAGCCTGGCGATTATTTGCAAATCAAAATCGATGGGCGGAAGGAGGTCTGGGAAGTGGTCGGTATTTTCAAGTTTGTCGACCAACAGGGAATTGTGGCATACGCGCCGTATGAATATATTTCGCAGGTTGCCGACCTTGCCAACCAATCCTATTCCTTCCGTGTGGTCACTGACGAGCATGACCGTGCTTATCAGGACATGATGGCAGAGAAATTGGATCATTACTTCCGCGAACAGGGATTCAAGGTGCGGAAATCCGAATCGGGTTTGTCCTCGATGGATACTGCTTCGGAGAGTTTGGACATCCTCGTGATTTTCCTGCTCATCATGGCGGTGCTGACCGCCATCGTCGGCGCAATGGGTTTGACTGGCACGATGAGCATGAATGTCATGGAACGCACGCGCGAAATTGGCATCATGCGCTCCATTGGCGCCGATGACCGCGCCGTGATGCGGACTGTGATCGCGGAAGGTCTTACCATTGGCTTCATCTCCTTTGTGTTGGCGATCTTCCTGTCCATCCCATTCACGTATGCGCTTTCAGACATTGTCAGCACGGCAGTGTTTCAAACGCCGATCAAAGTGATTTTCACATATTTAGGTTACGCCATCTGGCTTGGGCTGGTGCTCGTGCTTTCGGTGCTTGGCTCCATTTTGCCTGCCCGCAACGCGGCTCGTTTGACCATTCGAGAAGTATTAGCGTACGAATAAAAAAACGCTTAACGTTCAACGTTATCAGATAAGAAGGTACAAAATGAAAAAACGAATATTAACCATAATTGCTTTACTGATTATTTTTTCACTTGCGCTTGCCGCATGTGGAAATCAACCTACGGCCATACCTGCGCCTGCGAATGTAATTTCACCCAATGACGTGGTGGCAGAAGGCCGCC
>DYDH01000405.1 GCA_020717985.1 Herpetosiphon sp.
ATTTGAGCGAGACGGGCAGTCACAGGGTCAACTTTGCGAACGTCTTCGCGGATCTGAGCAAACTCCTGCCTGCTTCGGGGGAGACCGCCGAGCGGCTGGAGGAAATCTATAAGAACCCGCAGACGTCCACAGGCGATAAAATGCGCGCGCTGTTGGATGCCTTCCCCAGCGGACGTGTGATCCTGCTCTTGGATAACTTTGAAACCCTGATCGACCCCGAAAGCCTGAGCCTGCGTGACAGCGAATTGAGCGACGCGCTGAACGCCCTGCTCAGCGGACAGCACCATGCCGTGAAAGCGGTCATCACCACACGCATCGCGCCGCGTGACCTGGCGATGGGCGAACCAGGCAGGCAGCAGCACCTGAGTTTGGATGAAGGACTCGAATCGCCTTACGCGGAAAACGTCCTGCGTGAAATGGACGCGGACGGACGCGTGGGACTCAAGACCGCGCCTGATGCGTTGCTGAACAAAGCCCGCGAAAAGACACGCGGCTACCCGCGCGCGTTGGAAGCGTTGTATGCCATCCTGTCGGTTGACCGTTACACCACGCTCGAAGAACTGCTGGGGCTCAGCCTGCCCGATGAAGTGGTGCAGAAACTGGTGGGCGAAGCCTTCAACCGCCTTGACCCGAGCGCGCAAAAAGTGATGCAGGCGCTGGCTGTCTATAACCGCCCCGTCAGCCCCGCCGCAATTGATTACCTGTTGCAACCGCATTTGCCAAGCATTGACAGCGCGCTGGTGCTGAACCGTTTGGTGAACATGCACTTCGCCCGCCGCGAGGCTGGACGTTATTATTTACATCCTGCGGATAAGGAATATGCTTTCAGTATTATTCCTGTTGAAAAAGATTTAACCACGAAGGACACAAAGGTCACGAAGGAAAACCAAGAAGAATCTTTGCTTGCTTCGCGGTTAAATGCCTTTACCCAACACGACCTGCTCAACCGCGCCGCGGATTACTTCGCGCAAGCCCGCAAGCCGCGCGAAGAATGGAAGAAACTGGATGATCTCGCCGCGCAACTGGCAGAATTTGAGTTGCGTTGTGAAGCGAGAGATTATGATACTGCCGTGAGTGTGTTGGATGATATTGATTTTGACTACTTATTTCGGTGGGGACACTACCGTTTCTTGATTGACCTTCACTTACGCGTGAAAGACAGGTTACGGGAAAAAATGCTTATCATGGTTAATATGTATGGACTAGGTTTGGGTCTTTCATACATCGGGCGCGTAAAAGAAGCCATAGCCTTCCTTAAGGACGGATTACGTCTTGCACGTGAAGGAAAAAATCGTGATTGGGAAACAACTTTCTTAGGCAGTTTGGCAAATCGTTATGCGGCTCTTGGCAATACCCATCAAGCAATTGAATTCTACGAAGAAACATTGGTCATGGATCGAGAAAGCAAAAACCGCAAAAGCGAAAGCGTTACGCTGGTTGGCTTAGGAAATCGGTACCAAGAACTCGGTGACACACAAAAAGCAATTAAGTATTATGAACAGGCATTGATATTAAAACATGAAGTCAGTGATAGACCTGGCGAATCAATTGTTTTTAATAATTTAGGACTCTCGTATTTGGATATTGCAGAATATCACAAGGGATTAGAAAATTTTTTACAAGCAATCGATGTCGCAAATGAAATTTCTTATCCATATGTTCAACACTTCGGTCACCATGGATTGGCAGAGGTTTATCTTTATCAATATGATTTGGTCAACGCCCGCGTCACCATCGAAGCCGCGCTTCAATATGATGTGCCAGAAAACAACCACAATGTAACCACCCTACACGGTATCATCGCCTTGCGGCAAGGGGAAAGGGAAACCGCGCAAGAGGCTTTTGCCAAGTCCATTGCGCAGGCGGATGAAATCCTTGCCAAGACGCCCGATTATTATTCCGCGCTGGATGCGAAGGGGTTGGCGTTGTGCGGGAGAGTGGTTAGTGGTGAGTGGAAAGTGGGAAGTGGAGAGAGGGACAAGGTTGTTGCCGAGGCGGTGGAAACGTTTAAACGGGCGCGCAAGATTGCGCCACATGCGGGGGTGGTTAAGTCCGTGCTGAGGTTGTTCGATGAATTGGTCAAATGCGATAAAGATGGAATCTTGAAGGATGTCCGCAAGGCGGCGGAAGGCGGAGATTGAGCGGGGATAAATCCACCTGCTCAGTGCATGGAAGCCCTGCGGGCTGACGACCGAGTCCGCTTTAGCGGACTTTCACGAATTGAGGCTGAGATTTATCTCCCGCCGTGCTGCGGTTGTTCGATGAGTTGGTCAAATGCGCAACAAGGGAATCTTCCCACCACAATTTCATTCATAGAAAGAGGAAACCATGAACGCAAGAAAAATAACAACTATTTTCATTTTCCTGACGTTAACGCTGCTTATCGCAGCGTGCGGAGGGAAGCAGGTCGCGCCGGCAACCGCCGCCGTCCCTCCGACTCAGGCTGCCGCGCAAGAGGGCGGTTTCGTTCCCGCCTCGGCTTCATGCGACGAGTTGAACGCACAGCTATCCACAAGCATTGGGCGTCAAGGAAGTATCACCGCT
>DYDH01000010.1 GCA_020717985.1 Herpetosiphon sp.
AATCACGTCTCGGCGGCGGACAAGCCCGCATTGACGCGCAGCACAAAAAGGGACGCCTCACCGCCCGCGAACGCCTGGACTTATTATTGGACAAAGGTTCATTCCGCGAAGTGGATGCCTTTGTTGTTCATCGCACAAATGACTTTGGGCTTCATGAACAAAAGATCATGAGCGACTCGGTCGTGACTGGCTGGGGCACTATCGAAGGACGTCTTGTGTATGTGTATTCACAGGATTTCACTGTCTTCGGCGGAAGCCTCGGGGAAGTGCATGCCGAAAAGATTTGTAAGATCATGGATATGGCAATGAAGAACGGCGCGCCCATCATTGGTTTAAATGATTCAGGCGGCGCGCGTATTCAGGAAGGCGTTGTAGCCCTTGCTGGTTACTCCGATATTTTTCTACGTAACACGATGGCTTCTGGAGTCATCCCGCAAATTTCCGCCATTATGGGACCGTGCGCGGGCGGCGCGGTGTATTCCCCTGCTCTGACAGATTTTATTTTCATGGCGCGTGATACCTCCTACATGTTCGTTACGGGACCCGATGTTGTAAAAGCCGTAACACATGAAGAAGTGACACAGGAGGAACTCGGCGGCGCAAGCGTTCACTCTGAAAAATCAGGTGTTTGTCACGTTGCCGCGGATAGTGAAGCGGATACGCTTTTCCTCATTCGCAAGCTGCTGGCCTTTTTGCCGCAGAACAACATGGAAGATGCGCCCTTTGTCTTGAACGATGATCCCTTGCGCATGGAAGAAGGTCTAAACGACATTGTCCCTGACGATGCGAACAAGCCTTACGACATCAAGGAAGTCATCAACATGATCGTGGATAACGGATACTTTTTCGAGATCCACGAAAATTACGCTCAGAATGTGGTCGTGGGCTTTGCGCGTTTGGGCGGACATTCAATCGGCATTATTGCGAATCAGCCGGCGGTATTGGCCGGTGTGCTGGATATTGATGCAAGCGAAAAAGCTGCGCGATTTGTCCGCTTTTGCGATGCATTCAATATTCCGATCCTCACTTTCGAAGATGTGCCCGGATTTTTGCCCGGAACCAATCAGGAACATCATGGCATCATCCGCTCTGGGGCGAAATTGCTTTATGCCTATTGCGAAGCCACTGTGCCGAAATTGACCGTCATCACCCGCAAGGCTTATGGCGGCGCGTACTGTGTGATGTCGTCCAAGCATATCCGCAGTGACGTGAACTTCGCCTGGCCGACAGCCGAGATTGCGGTGATGGGGCCGGACGGCGCAGTGAGCATCATCTTCCGCAAGGAATTGGATGCAGCGGAAGACCCCGTTCAAAAGAAAGCCGAACTGGTTGCGGATTACAAGGAAAAATTTGCCAATCCGTATGTTGCCGCACAGCGCGGATACATTGACGATGTGATCGAGCCAAAGGAAACCCGTCCGCGCTTGATCAATGCGCTGGAAATGTTGAGCAACAAGCGCGATGCGAATCCCGCCAAGAAACACGGAAACATACCTTTATAACCATGTCTACTAAAAAATCACTCATGTTCAAAAAAGTCCTGGTTGCAAATCGTGGCGAGATCGCAGTCCGCATCATCCGCGCCTGCCGTGAACTTGGTATTGGGACTGTTGCCGTTTTTTCAGAGGCAGACCGCAGCGCGCTGCATGTCCGCTATGCTGACGAAGCCTATTTTATCGGACCAGCCCCCTCGCGCGATTCGTATTTACGCGCCGATAAAATTTTTGATGTCGCCAAAAAATCCGGTGCAGACGCGATCCATCCTGGTTATGGTTTCCTCGCAGAGCGTGAAGATTTTTCCGCGAAATGCGACGATCTGGGAATCAAGTTTATTGGTCCCAAGCCATCGTCCATTGCGGCAATGGGAGATAAAGGCAAGGCGCGCGCAACTGTTGTCAAAGCTGGCGTGCCGGTTGTGCCCGGCACGGAAGACGTTGGCAATATGACCAATGATGATCTTCTTGCCATCGCGCCCTCCATCGGATTTCCATTGCTGATCAAAGCCACTGCGGGCGGCGGCGGAAAAGGCATGAGGGAAGTAAAAAGCCTGGAGGAAATGCCGACCCTGCTTGCATCCGCCAGACGCGAAGCGGAATCATCCTTTGGCGACGGGAATGTTTATCTTGAAAAATTAATCGAAGGCGCGCGCCACATCGAATTCCAGATCATGGCAGATTCGTTTGGCAACGTCATTCACCTTGGTGAGCGCGAATGTTCCATTCAACGCCGTCATCAAAAATTGCTGGAAGAATCGCCGTCCATATTTTTGGATGATGAACTGCGCGAGAAAATGGGAAACATCGCCGTGAAATCCGCGCAGGCTGTAGATTACGTCAACGCGGGCACGATCGAATTCCTGGTGGATAAAGATCGTAATTTCTACTTCCTCGAAATGAACACGCGCCTGCAAGTGGAGCATCCCATCACAGAAATGGTCACAGGCGTGGACATTGTCGCTGAGCAGATCCGCATTGCGCGTGGGCGGCAACTGAGTTACTCGCAAGACCAGATCAAGTTTAACGGTCATTCAATCGAATGCCGCATCAACGCCGAAGACCCATTCAACGGCTTTATGCCATCCACAGGGCGCATTACGCACAGCCTGCTGCCCACCGGTCCCGGTGTGCGTGTGGATACAGGCGTTTACCCTGGTTTTGAGATCACCCCCTTCTACGACCCCATGATCGCAAAACTAATCGTGTGGGGCGAAACACGCGCGCAAGCCATCCTGCGTATGCGCCGCGCGTTGGAGGAATATCGCATTGTTGGCGTGCGCACCAACATCCCCTTCCACCAAACATTAATGGATTCGCATCGCTTCATGGGCGGACAATTTGATACTCGTTTTGTGGAAGAACGTTTTTCGATGGATGATGCGGTTGAGTCGCGTGCGGCAAATGCGGAAATTGCGGCCATTCTCGCCACATTGGTTGCCCACCAACAAACTGAACGCAACGCAAACATTGTCCGCCGAAATGAACGCGACACAAGCAACTGGAAATGGGTCGGTCGCTGGGAACGCATGCACCGATAGAAATTTACGATTGGTGGTCGAGTAGAGCGGGCGCACTTCCCGCTTGTATCGAGACCCAATTTTTGATTGACGATTTACGATTGAGGTTGATTAATGAAATATATTACAACAATTGACGGTAAAGAGTTTGAGATCGAAGTTGTGGATGAGAACCATATCCGCATTGGCGACCGTTTGCTTGAGGTTGATTTTGAGTCAGTAAGCGGACAGCCCGTTTTCTCCCTGATCCTCGATGGCAAATCTTACGAATCTTTTGTGTATCAAGGCGATGAAGATTGGGAAGTTCTGATCCGTGGTCGGCAATATCAGGTCAAAATTGAGGATGAACGCGAGAAACGGCTGAAAGCCTCGGCAGGCGCAGGGTCAACCGAAGGCGGTGAGTTCCATCTCAAAGCTCCAATGCCCGGATTGGTTGTTGCGGTCCTGATCGAAGAAGGTCAGGAAGTAAAGAAAGGACAGGTCATGCTGATCCTCGAATCGATGAAGATGCAGAACGAACTCAAAGCCCCACGTGACGGAGTCATGGGGCGTGTGCGCGTAAAAGCGGGTGAAAGTGTGGAGCAAAGACAGACTTTGTTAAGTGTTCATTAAAATGTTAAAATAGGGACAGTCACTGGCGCAGCCAGATTCTTCAAATGCAAGCCGCCCAAAGTGACTGTCATCTGGGAATCACCAATTAAGGCTAAAAACATGAATGGACACGAAACTGAAGCCAAGTTCTACATACAAAACTTAAGAAAGATAGAATTGCGCCTTCAAGAGTTGAAGGCGCAATTGATTCAACCGCGCATCCACGAAACCAACCTGCGTTTCGACAACGCAAGTAGCGACCTGAGACGCTCCTACCGGGTCCTGCGATTAAGGCAGGATGAAAAGGCGCGTTTCACATTCAAAGGTCCAAGCGAAGAAAAGGAAGGCGGAATACTTAGCCGTCGGGAAATTGAATTTGTGGTTGAGGATTTTGAAAGCGCCAGGCAGTTTTTGGAAGCTTTGGGGTTTGAAGCTGTGGTTTTTTATGAAAAATTCCGCACAACCTATCAATTAAATGATACTCACATCATGTTGGATGAATTACCCTACGGCGAGTTCATTGAGATTGAAGGGGAAAGCGCGGAAGAGATACACAATACCGCCAATTTACTTGGGCTCAACTGGGATGCAATGGTAAAGGCAGGCTATCACGCCTTGTTCGAACGGGCAGCCGGAAAATACGACCTGGAGCTTTCGCAATTGAGTTTTGCCGCACTTAAAAAAGTTAAGATCACGCCGGAGGATTTAAGTATCCAAGCCGCCGATTAATTTCCATCGCCATAGGCGGAAAATTTTCGAACGAACTTCAAAATTTGGGTTTATACTTCAAGGGAAAATCGTTACGATCAGAGTGCTTGCAAAGGACTGCAATGTGATGAAGTTTTTTATTATCATTTCGACGCTGCTTCTTATTTTAGGCTGCGGGGGTGGAACAATAACTCCTACTGTATTTCCTCCAACTTCCACCCCGACCATCCCAACCATTACGCCAATAACGCCCACTCCAATTAAAGAAACTACTTATTATGTATCCGCAGAAGGGAACGATGCCAATCCCGGCTCCCTTGACCAACCCTGGCAAACTATTCAAAAGGCGGTCAATACTACAGTAGCTGGTGACACGATATTAGTACGGGGCGGCGAGTATGTCACTGTTAATGGAGGCTGGAATTTCCGGAATTCCGGCACACAAATCAATCCAATTACTCTAAGAAATTATCCTGGAGAACAAGCAGTTATCAAAATCAATCAGGCATCTGACAATTACCCACCCTTTAGATGTTGGTTCTCAACAATTGATCCCATCGGCTGGCAAACAACAAAAGCCGACTTTATCCATGTCATGGGAACAGATGTCACCCCGCGCGTTTTATCCAATGGGGTTGTAAGTCAAAAAGGGATTGTTATTCAAGGCACTGAGGGCGAACAGGTATATAGTTTTACCGTAACCGGCTGCGACTATTGGGAAGTGGCGGGAATTGACTTTATCGAAACAGCGGCGGGTATTCGCACATGGAAACGCAATTACCAGACCCTGGACGATAACAGCGCGGATTATTGGTACGTGCATCACAACCGTGTTTATAACTATTATCGCGAGTCCGGAATGCAATTCAACGGAAACTTCAATGTCATTGAAAACAACGAGATTTACAAAGTAAGCAATCGACTGGATACCCCACATGGCTGCCAAATGTTAAACCTGCTTGGGAATAATAATATTGTACATGGGAATATACTGAGTCGTATGGGAAGCACAGCCAATTGCCTTGGTCTCCTCTTTGAATGGGACCTATCAGATGCAAACATTGTTGAACAAAACAGGATCACCGATGTCCCAGTCGGCATAGCTTTTCAGGGCGGGGATAATAATATAATTCAAAATAACTATATCGTTGCATCCCCAAACCCGAAAGGGTCAGGTGTTGAGATAGCCTCTTACGACAACGAAACATCCTGGCCGTGCAATGATTATGCCGGTTCCGGTTCTTCATCAGAGGCGCTACTGCCCCCCAACGACCCATCACATCCTGACTACCTGTATTACTTCAATCCGCGCAATTGCCACTCCATGAGTAACCAGATTATTGGCAACACCATCCTTGGATTCAAGGATCCGTGGAGCATGTATCCAGTCTTGGAGAATAGCAATATCTTTCGGGATAACGTAACCTCACAGCCATAAACAACCCGTCCCGTCAATGGTCTACGCCCACCGATAAGATTGCGGAACTGTTGCTTATTCGCAAAGGAAAAGCCGAATGAACACAGCCGATTATTTACTAAAATCTTCCACAGATAATGATATTGTTCTTATCACTCCAAAAGAACAGTATACCTATCGGGATTTGAAAGATGCTGTCCTTGTGATGCTGGATGAGTTTCGATCCAGTGGAATGATCCCCGGTGACCGCGCGGGCATTTTGGGAAGCAATTCCCTGTTCTGGGTTGCCAGTTATCTGGCCGCAATGAAGATTGGCGCAATTGCAGTTCCTTTTGCTACAAAACTCCCACAGGACGAACTGGCAGGGCAGATCGGGCAAATCGGCTGTAAGGTCTTATGTGTAGAAAAAAGACTGCGCCAAAAATATTCATCCATTTTTCCGGATTCTCTTCACCTGCTTGACGAGAAAGTGTTAATAAGGCGGGTCGCCAATACCTGGCCCAGCGACCAGCCTGAATTTGACGAAAACCAGGATGCCGCCTGGATGCTGACTTCAGGCACAACAGCCAGACCCAGGGTGGTCAGGATCACCCACCTCAACATTCAGTCGAATACAGATTCGATCATCCAGTATTTGGGTTTGACAAACTCGGAACGAATGATGGTCATTTTGCCGTTTTATTACTGCTTTGGCACATCATTACTGCATACTTATCTTAGGTCCGGCGGGTCGTTGGTTCTTGGCGATACAGTGGTGTTTCCGGAAAAAGTCCTTGAACTGATGGAGGAAAAAGCCTGCACCGGATTTGCCGGTGTTCCCACAACTTTTCAGATGTATCTGCGTAATTCGTCCTTTCCAAACCGCGCCCTGCCCGCGCTGCGACAAATCCAACAGGCTGGCGGAAAACTCTCGACTGTATTAATCGAGGAGCTTATACGCAGCCGCCCGGAAGCAAAGATCTACATTATGTACGGGCAAACAGAGGCTACCGCGCGCCTGTCCTATTTACCTCCAAACCTCTTAAAAGCCAAGATTGGCTCCATTGGACGCGGAATACCTGATGTGGAATTAAAAATTTTGAATGAAGATGGTGTACAGGTGAAACCGGGAGAAATTGGCGAGATCGTTGCCTGGGGAAAAAACATCTCCCCGGGGTATCTTAATGAGCCGGAAATAAACGCCGAAAAATTTATCGCTGGCTCTTTACGAACCGGGGATATGGCGATCATTGACGAGGACGGTTATATTTACATAGTTGATCGTAAGAGTGATTTCATTAAATCCTATGGAAATCGTGTCAGCAGTCAGGAAGTTGAAGCTTGCATCCTGGAGATCAAGGAAGTGGTGGCGGTGGCGGTAATTGGAGTACCCGATCCAATTCGCGGAGAAGCCATCCGCGCATTTGTTGTTTTACGTACAAACGCAGATGTTACCGAAAATACAATTATTAATCATTGTATGCAGCGCCTAGCGCGCTATTTGATCCCCAGGGATGTTGTTTTCATACAAAGTCTGCCTACGAACCAGCATGGGAAAGTGGTCAAGTCAGAATTAAAGAAAATTGAGGTGTCATGAATACAGAAGATGAAACTGTTGCGCCCAAACAGCCTGTACCCTTGGTCTTTATTCATCACTCCAGCGGCGGAAACTGGCTGGCAGATCGCAATGGAGGTCTGGGAATTGCTTTGCGCGAGAATAATTATTTTGTCAGCGACACCAATTATGGGTGGGGACCAGATCAAATAGGCAGTCGAACCGACATCGGTCATTGGTGGGAGTGGTTCTGCGAACCGACGCGCAGTCCGCTATATCTGAATGCGCTGTTCAACGAAAGCGGTCAAAACACTGCTTACTCCCGTTTGCAAATATCACCGCCTGGCGAGAACGAGATCATTTTATTTAAATCTTGTTTTCCCAACTCAACTTTGCGAGGCGATCCTGCGGCAACTATTCCTCCCATCGAGAAAAATCCAATGCGGGGTCAAAAGGCGGCACCTGTTCCACAAAATCCCAAAAAAATTAATCGTTACCTGATATACAAAGCGAAGTCCATGGTGAAGACGTTGCTTGGAAAAAACAAAAACGAGCGGACCTACACAATTGCCAATGCCAGGGGAATTTATATCGAGCTGTTAAATTGTTTCCAGAAACATGCTGATAAATTGTTCATTGTGCTCACAGCGCCTCCATTGCGAGTTTCTTCATTTGCGTCCAACACACGCGCCTTTAATCAGTGGCTGGTAAACGACTGGCTGGCAGATTACCCATTGAAGAATGTGGCTGTTTTTGATTACTTCAATGTGCTCTCAACCAATGGCGGAAACCCCGATATAAACGACCTTATGCAGGAAACTGGTAACCATCATCGCTGGTGGAATGGCGCAGTCCAACATCAAACAGATACTAAATTCAATCTGTTGGCATACCCGACCAGTGACGACCATGCCAACAAAGCTGGCAATCAAAAAGCAACAGCAGAATTCGTGCCGTTGCTTAATGTGTTTTATCAACGCTGGAAAAAATCTACGGATTAATAGAAAGGGGTATTGTTCGCAGGTATTCTGTTGTGCGTTTTTTCTGCACCAAATCTGCGATCACTCTTGCAACTTGATCCTCGGCCAGATCAAGGTCGCTTGCAATCGCGCCCGCAGACATACCACTATCCATGCCAAGCCAGATCTTATCAAGCAGTTCAAATGGAACGCGAAAATAAAACTCCTCCTGTGTGCTTCCCGCGCTATAGGTATCCGTTGTCGGGGTACGCTGGATAATTCCCTGGGGGACATTCAGATAGCGAGCCAATTGATATACCTGCGATTTATATAAATGTCGAATCGGCTGCAGGTCAGCGCCGCCGTCACCATATTTCACAAAAAATCCCTGGTCATGTTCGTTCTTGTTGGCAGTACCGATCACTGCATAATTTCGTTTCTCGGCATGGTGATACAAACTCAACATACGGGTACGTTGTTTCATATTGGACGCCGCCACGATTCCAAGGTAGGCGCGTGGGGATAAAATTTTCCGCTGTTCGGGTTGACCTGTCCGCATGAGCACCAGAGAGAACACATTCAAACTTGGCTTATCCAGCAAATTATCCGGTAAAACCAATTTGACTTTATCGTGATCCGGGTCATAATCGGGGTAAATTTCTTTGATCGACTCTGTCAGACTGTCATAACATCCAAGTGCAGATAAGGCTGGGAAAATATCATTAATCACCAGTTGCACGCCAAATTGATCCGCAATTTCAACCGCCAGATTTTTACTATCCGGACTGGAATCTTTTTCCGGCATGGACAATGCGGTCACCTTATCCTTTCCAAGCGCATGAACGGATAAAGCCAGTACCACCGCCGAATCGATTCCCCCGCTTACGCCGACCACTCCACCGCGACGTTTGAATTCCTGGAAAACATACTTCTTCAACCATTCAGAAATACGAAATACTTCTTCTTCAACCGGGATTTGCATGGCATCAGACAAGGTAGACATTACGACCTCCACATGGAATGTAATAGTTGGACGGATAGAATCCCCACAAGGGCCATCTCTTCTGTTTCACTGACTCGACCGCCACGGCGGCACTTCGTGCTCAAGCCTGCTACTGTTTCCGGATTAAAGTATCCTGTCTCTTGCAGTTTTTTCGCCGCCAGGCATTCATCTACGTACTCTGGACTATCTTCACCAAAGAAAACAGATCGTATCGGGGCACGATAGGGCTGCTTATAACGATTGATCGTTTCCGGCGGCAGCAGATTGTCCATTGCCTTTTTCAAAACAGCTTTCTCACGTAACCCATACATCTTGAAATGAGCTGGCAGTCCAACCGAATAATCCACCACGCGCGGGTCAAGGAAGGGATAGCGTCCCTCAACAGAATTAGCCATACCCATTCGATCTCCCTGGGAAGAGAGCAGGTATTCGGAGAGGAAGATGGTGATCTCCAGGTATTGAGACTGGGCAAATGGGTCCCAGTTCTTAAATTCAACAGGGAGTGTTTCGGCTAGATCTACCAGAGGATCATATCCTTTGATCTCCGCCTGGATGTCTGGAGAAAAAAAGCGCCAACAACGGGCTGTATTTTGCCAGCGCAATTGATGTGAATAGAACGGGTCATCTGTATGGGTAAGATTTTTCCCAAAAAAAGTTTTTAGATAGGCATCGCCGCCAAAAGCCCTGGCGTTGAGATAAGGATAAAGGCGATGCAGTAATAGCGGGCGAAAATTTGAATCCGGCTGACGCGCCCAAAAACGACGGATTTTCGCCTCCTTGAAAATATCATACCCGCCCAAGATTTCATCCGCACCTTCACCGGTCAGGACAACCTTAAAGCCATTCTCGTGAACCAGTTGCGATAGCAGGAACATGGGCACAGGGGCAGTCCGCAGAACGGGCATCTCAGTATGGCGAATGACCTGGGGAAAAGCTGCGCCAATGTCCTTCAGAGTGCAACGAATGGAACTGCTTTCCACGTTCAGGAATTCATTGATCGTATTTTGATAATGCGATTCGTCAAAAGTCTGATCGCTAAAAGCGATGCTAAAGGTCTTTAACCTTGTTTCCGTATGTTGGTTGGTCAGCGCGGTGATGCTGGATGAATCCAATCCTCCGCTTAGATAGGCGCCGACCGGCACATCTGAACGCAGGCGGAGACGAACAGCATCGCTTAGCAAGTAACGAAGTTTCTCGGCCGCGTCATCGAGAGACCTGGGAGCCTCGTTATTGACAGCCATATCCAACCGCCAATATTGATTGACCCTTATATCGCCGTTCTTTATGGTCAGATAGTGTCCGGGGGGAACGCTTTGAATGTTGCGGAAACATGAACGCGGACTGAGGGTCGTCCAAAAGGTGAATATCTGTGCCAAGGAAACGGGATCAAGTTCGGGCTCGATATCCGGATGCGAGAATAGGGCTTTCACCTCCGACGCAAAAAGAAGATATCCACTTTCGACCGTGTAATAGATCGGCCGCACGCCCATCCGATCTCGCGCCAGAATTAACGTACGCTGGGTTTGATCCCACAGTGCAATCGCAAATTGCCCATTCAGTTGAAGAAGCCAATCCTCTCCCCTCTCTTCATATAAGTGGACCAACACTTCCGTGTCGCTATGTGTTCGAAAAATATGCCCTGCAGTTTCCAGTTCCGAGCGCAATTCAAGATAATTATATATCTCACCGTTGAAGACAATCCAAATCGTGCCATCCTCATTACAGATCGGCTGGCGACCTCCCGGAAGATCGATGATGGATAGACGCGCATTACCCAACCCAACTTGCTCGTCGGAAAACACGCCATTATCGTCCGGTCCACGGTGATGGATGGCATCCAACATACGATGGATCAAATTCGGATCTATCGGCTCTGCTGGTTTGAGATTTATCTTACCTGCAATTCCACACATGGTTATGATGGTTGCTGTAAATTCTGTTTATGGCGGATATAGGCGGCAAGGCGATTAATCGAATCGAAGTTCTCCGGCAGCACTTCAGAAGTGTCGATCTGAATGCCAAACTGGTCTTCGGCAAAGAAAACCAATTCCAGTATCCCGGTCGAATCAACCACTCCATTTTCCAAAAAGGATTCGTCAAAGCCCATTTCATCCACTTGTTCGCTGAGGACAAAATTTTCCACTAAAAATTGTCGGATTTTATTTTCTATTTCAAGCATTTAAGCCTCCAGAATTTTCCATCTACGCTGAAATCATTGTCACCGTTTCGCTTTTTTCCTTTTCAATACTTCCCGCACGTGCTGGGCGATCTTCTTTGCCATCCAGGCATGTCCTTGAGGAGTCAGATGCCCTTCAAGATAATACAACTTCCTGCGTTCATCCATGGACAATCTTTGCAAGTCAGGTAACGGATCATATAATGAACAGGCTGTTTCTCGTTCCACTTCTCGAAAACGCGCCTGATAATTTCTTGCATCAGCACGTTCTTTCACATAAATAAAGCTTGGCAAGGGAGTCACCAGTAATGGTTTTGAGCTACATGCCACCCATTCTTTCAGGATAGCATGCATAATATTCCAGGCTGGCGTATTGGGAGTATCGTATTCCGGATATGGACGCACCATCGTGATGGTGTTTTTCATGTGCAGTTTCTTCAAGAAGTAATTCACCTTGTCCATTAGATGCAGTCTTTTTTTAGGCTTTACAATGGGACGGGTGTTGTCGAGCAGTTTTCTTACATCTGCAAATGGATTTGCCCGGAATATTTTCTCTTTTTCGTCCGGCGGGAGTGTATCCATATCAATATATTCATCCCGCAGAGGCACATGTCCTCGCACCAGTTTCGCGCCCACCAGCTCGAAATAAGGTTTGGCCAAACACCGTTGAACACGATCGTTGTCCAGCGCCAGTATAAAATGCGCCGTTAATTTTCGAATTGTTTCGATTGTCGGAGAAATTACTATGAGGTCATGTTCAAACTTGCTGCCAATTTCCTGATAGCACAAGTATTGCTGGTCTACGGCAAACCCCGCCATGGCAAAGTTATAAACCTCCACATCGGGAAGCAATTTTTCCAGAATCCCTGCAAAACTTACATCATAAGAAACCCCATCGCCGAAGGCATTTGAGTCTCCAAAAAGCAATATGCGCGAGACACCTTGTCGTTTAAGCGGCGCAAATTCATGTTCATGGCTGCAGCGAAAACCGTAGCTATTTGCCTGTATCGAATAATTACCCCATTCCGGGTGCGTCAATTCACGCTGCACCCCAGGCATCAAACGCTTCCCAATTATTGGGTGAAATTCAACAAGTTCCTCACCCAACCACATAAATCATCCTCTTGTATATCAACTTATGGATGTTGTTGACTGTAATTTTCATCATCTTTATTTTCCTGATTTTGTTTACCAAACCTCTGGCATAAGTATTTATTGGAGATTATAACTTTTGCAATCTCTGCTCAAGTTTTTTGACTTCGCAAAAGTCCTATTGCGAAAATAAGACTCTCATAGTCGTGCAGTTTCAAAAATTCTGGCATATAGATCAAGCAAACGCTGCTTTTGAAAAATCCAGGCGAGTTCCTGTTCCATGCGTTGGCGGCCAATGATACCCATGCGGGTGCATAAATCTGGATCATTGATCAACCGAAATATTTGTCCAGCCAGATCAATTTCGTCATTTGGTCGTGCATAAAGTGCCGCATCGCCAGCTGTAACATGATGTTCCTGTAAGTCATAGGCTACAGAGGGCTTGCCCAAGGCCATGTAGTCCATTAACTTATTCATTGTTGACACTCTGTTAAGTGGATTATCTGGCGCAGGTTCAACACAAATATCCGCCGCAGACAGGATGGATATCCAACGATCTGTTGGTTGAAATCCCATAAACCATATACGTTCTCCAAGTCCAAGATCAGCCGCCAGTTTTTGCAAACCATGTTGATCATCCGCCGCTCCAACAAGTAAGCACAACCAATCAGAATAACCAAAACGTTCATCCAGATGCCGTAATGCCCGCAGGAGATGGTCAACGCCGTCTTGATTGGCCATATTCCCAAGATAAGCAAAGATGGTCTTAGCCCGCCCAATTAGCTCCGGATCAGGCTGCACCGGATGCACATGACTGAGATCTGGTCCCTGACGAACTATTGTCACTCGCTGAAGGGACACGCCATCACGCTCCATAATGATTCGCCGATATGACTCATTAACCACAATAATACGATCGGACTGACGGCATGCAAGTCTTTCCAACCACAGGAGAGATTTATAAATAACAGGACGACTTTGCTCATACTTGGACTGATACAATTCCGGGGCCAAATCACGGAGATCATAAACAATGGTCTTGCCTGCCAATTTAGGTAATATCGCAGCCACAAAGAGAACATCAGGCGGGTTGTAATAGTGGAGTACATCCAGTCCCTGACGCATCCAAACCCATAGTGTTATCAGGGTCATAGCCACAGTTGCATACAAGAATTCGATCATATAATCAATAGGTTTAGTACCACCGGCTGGCAGGCGGAAGCGATAAATTTTGACCCCATTTATAGTCTCATGGGGAATTTGTCCTGGGGCGCGCGGACATATTACAGTTACATCATAGCCATCAGCGGCCAGTGCCTCCATGTGCGGTCGAACACGCGGATCAGCGGGATATGGGTTATTCTCAAGAAGAGTTACAACGCGCAGTAATTGCTTTGAGCCATTCATTTTCCATATTTCCTTTTCGTAAAGAACTTCGATATCTGCCTGAATCCTCAGCGAGCAAGGGCTTGATCTCCATAATCTTGTACATCTCTTTTCAAAAAATACTCAACCAACCACTATTCCTCAACAGAATAACTCAATCAAACCTTGTATTTGAACCAGGAAGCTAGATCCCACGTCAGGCTGCCATGCTCCCGCTGGAGTTCCAGATAGCGGCGGGCAGTTGCGTCCGCAATTGGGCGCCTCTCTTTACACAGAATGGGCATTTGCCGGCTGGCGTCAAACAAAGCTTGAAATATCTGGCGCAGGCAACCCTGTTTGACACCCCTAATTATGGATGTTCCTATTTTCAATGGCACAAAACCAATGAGCATCCACCAGGTATAGTGAATGCTATAGATATATAGGCAGTTCCTGAGGTTATAGTATTCCCGTTCGCCACCTGCCACACGCTTCCGCGGCGACGCTCGATGATATACAACAGCCTGGGGAAAGTACACTATTTGATAGCCAGCGTCCCAAACGCGCAGACTCAATTCCTCACCTTCCCGACCGAAGAAAAGCAAATCCCAGAAAAGACCAATTCGGTTAAAAACCTCCTTGCGGATTGCAACCCCGCACTCGCAAAAACTGAAGCTGGGAAATTCCGCATCTTGATCTGTTTTATCCTTCTCTGTAAAGATCCACGTATTGGGATCCAGTTCATGGGTGTCGGCATTAAGAATCTTGCAGGTGAGCACGCCCACTTTTGCATCACTGCAAAATTTGAGCACAATATTGTCCAAAGTATCGTGACCTAATGTGGCGTCGCTGTCCAGGAGAAAAATAATTTCTCCTTTAGCGGCCAAAATACCGGGATTGCGGCCAGCTGACGCACCCATGTTACGGTCAAGAACAATCAACCTGATTGACGGGAAGGCTGTGCGCAGCGCTTCCGCTGTGCCATCGGTAGAAGCATTATCTATTACGATAATCTCAATATTCCGGTAGGCCTGATCATAAGCTGACTGGATGGCAACCAACACATCGTCCTTGCGATTCCAAGTTACGATAAGAATACTAATCAGTATGTCTTCCATTGCACAGCCTCAAGGTCATCCTTCCAATGATGTTTTGTCACGATAATAGCCCAAGATGATCGAGCCAGAGAGTACTTAGTTTCAGACCACTATCAATAGTAAAGCCGGGTTTATAGCCAAGTACAGTCTGTGCTTTTGATGTGAGATACTCTGCTTTTCGACTGAATAAACTCAGATCAGTTGAGCGGGGAGATGTTGTCAGAGATTGTTCAGCGCCTTTCATCGCCAGCCTCGCTTGTCTGAATCTTTGAGAAATTCCCCTAAGAGGAGACCTCATGTGCGCAAGAACAAATTTAGCCGCGGACCTCATTGGCTCCATGATGGTTGTACGGAGTTTTACGCTTTGCGGCTCTATCTCTCTCAACCCTGGTAAACCCAGGGCATCATTGAATTTTGTGAAATATTGATTCCACGTAATTACTTCCGGACCATTTAGATTGAAAGCTTCCCCGATTGCGCGCTCATTGCGTGCGGCCAATAAAACACCAGCAACCAAATCATTGATGTAAATTAGATTACAGATGCCATCTCCATATTCGTTGAAAGTTCCCCAATTCCCAGACTGGAGCTTACGAGCAAGCTTCAGAGTCCAATCTGTGCTAAATGGACCGTACACAATCGGCGGTCTGAGCACGGTGACCGGCAAACCTTTGTCACCATATTGCCAACATAGGTTTTCCGCGTCAATTTTTGCATCGCCATAAGGGCTTCCCGTATACTGATATGGAGTCGCCTCATCAATCTGCCCGATGACCTGTCCGTAAACTTCGCAGGTACTCAGATGTACAAACCGCCTCACATGCGCTGCCAGAGCTGACTTCAACATATTCTCGGTACCCTGAACAATGACATCCCTGGAGCCAATAGCACAATGGATCACGCAAGTCACCCCTGTCATGGACCGGTTGATGCTATCTTTATCCATTACGTCGCAAAGAACGATTTCAATGGGGAATCGAGCCAGGCGAGCTGCGCTTGACCAACTCCTGATTCCAGCTCGCACATCGGTCGAATGGTCGAGATGCAACATTTCCACAATCCATCCGCCGATAAATCCGCCACTCCCTGTTACCAGGATTTTCTCTTTACCTGTCATTTTTCACCTCAGGAATTTCATACCACGGCATTTCAAACCGGGTGGCAGCCGCATAACATTCGTCTGTAAATATGATCGAGTCCAGGACATCACTACCTGAAACCAATGGCTTCTCGTTACCAGCTACAACACTGATAAAGTTGGAAACCATTTTATAACCAAGGGACATATAGGTCTCAGACTTCAGCTTAACTCGTTTCTGCGAACCAGTACCTTTTTTCACGAGAATGCTTTGGGGATAATAGATTTCGCCTTCGACAGATCCTTGTTCAAATTCGACCACGAACTTGCAGGGGAAACTGCTTAGCCAACTCAGTTTCACATCTCCTACGCATTTATCGTACATAAACTGAACATGTGCCACGGCTTCACCGCCGCCGAAAGAGTCGTTTTGGGATCTTGTCACTTTGGGCATGCCTCCCAGCCACCAACAGATATGATCCAATACGTGGGCGCCCCGGTCAAGCAGTACGCCCCGTCCGGAGCCTGTAGAGTTAAAGTAAAACCCTGAAACGGTGGGCCAGTTAAAAACTTCCCCAACATAGTATTTAATGGAAACCGATTCTCCCAAGGATTGGCTCGCTATTAATTCTTTTACTTTGACAAACTGCGACCAGAGACGTTGTTGGTAGTTTACCGCTAGTAAGGCTCCCGTTTTGCGGGACACTTCAATCATCTCCCTGGCTTTGCCTGCCGACTCTGCCAGGGGCTTCTCGCAAAAAACCGGTACGCCCTGTGAAAGAAACTCCATTGAGATCTGATGGTGCAAATGAGTGGGGAGCGCAATAACCACGCCATCAACCTTTCCCAAAACTTCGCGATAATCGGCAAGACACTGCTTTATGCCGAAGGTCTCCGCAAGTTTTCGCGCCCTTTCCATATTTTGATCCACTAGAATCAAATTTTGCAGAATGCCTGGCTGGCTGGCAAATGCCGGTAAGTAATAACTTTCCGCTATAGCGCCACAGCCAATCAAGGCAATTCTTGGTGCAGAGGATTTAATGGGTCGGTGTGTTTTCACTTAGTAATCCATCCTTTCGTAAAATTATTTCGGGCGACTTCATACGCATTTTTTGTTTTAACAACAATTTTTTGTTGTTCGCTATCTACCCATTCCTTCGCATTCTTTCCCATTTTGTGCCGTAGATCGTCATCCGAGAGGATTCGAATAATTGCTTCAGCAAGCCGTGTTTCATCGGCAGGCGGCACTAATAATCCAGTTATTTCATCTTGCACGTATTCTGGCAAAGCTCCTACAGTTGTTGAGACCACAGGCTTTCCGAAAACATACGCGGTTGTTAGCAGTCCACTTGTGGAGGCGGATATATAAGGCAGGGCTACCAAGCTGGCTTTCTGGAAGTATTCTGCAAGTTCTGCGGCGGTTAAAAAACCATTGTGAATTTCAAATTTACTTTCATCCGTAATCAGCGCCAGGCAACGGTCTAAATCATCACCATGAGTTGCCAGCACGATTTTGGCATTAGGAATACGGCTGTTGATAATAGGTTGAGCTTTCACAAGAAACTCCAGCCCCTTTCGGGGTTGAGCTTTCCCAATAAATAGTACGCTTCCCGGTATTTCCTGATGCTGACAAATAGCCCATTTGGCAGCTGCAAATCTTGGCACCAAAGGGATGTGAACCACTTTTTGTGGGTTGACAGCATATAACCTGCAAACAAGGTCCACCTGCTTCGCACCATTGACAATCACAAGGTCCGAGCCGAGCGTAAGAATTTTGGCAATTGCCCACAACATGAAAACCGGAAGGTCTTCCCCCACATTTGGTTCAGGGATTATCAAGGTCGATGTAATGGGCAGCCGATGGATTATGCATCCTAGAATCGCGATCCAAAATTCCCCGGGTCCCATGAGGATATGCACAACATCCAATCCATCTTTGGCAATTTCCCTGCTTAGTTTATAGATGGTAATTAAAGAGCGAGGGTCTCGGATGCGCGGAAAATTAGTAAGACGCACCTGGCAACTGCGGGGCACAAGCCCTAATTTGTACAATCGATCAATTAAAATATCAGGCTGCAAAGCGGCAGTCTCATTCCTTTCCGCGCCCCACATATATAGCGAAGTATGCTTTAGCGAAAGGTATAGGGTGACAGACATGCCCGCTTCAATCAATGCGTTCGCAAGGTCAAGTCCATAATCAAGATCATCTGAAACTACCAGACCAACATGCATAGCACCTCAATCGAAAAACTAATTTCGCTGAAACCATCAACCGGCTTGATGCAGGTTGCCTTCAATAGCCAGATCGGAGTTGTCGGCGAGAGCGGCTGCTTGCTCTTCCAACATTAATGCATCCAGAAAGAATTTAACCGCCCAGTTCGGATAAGAGTAGGGTGAATAATCTCCATTAATGGGATGCGACCCCTTAATTCCGCCTTTCACACCAGGTTCATTTGATGTAAAGTTTTGTAAGCTTTTTAGATAAGAATTGGCTTTCTTGGCTGCTTCAAAGTAGTCCTTATTCCCGCATGAGAGATACTGCTTCAGCCAAACGATGGACATCTGAGCGTTTCCAGTTAGGCACGACCAGCGGACAGTAGGATGCCAATCCTGATCGTATACGCCGTACAGAGCACCATTCTTCTGCTGTTTGGCCAGGAGCACATCCGCTGCCTTGGCCGCTGCGTGAATGTATTGCTGGTCTTGAAGAATCCTTCCGGCTTCCATCAGACCTTGCACCGTATAGGCTATAGTATGAAGTGAAGGAAATTCACCAACGGAGAATGCATTATTTTGAAACCACCCGTTTTCGAGTTGCTGATCTATTGCCCAGGTTAAGTTTTTCCTTGCTGCCACGAGCAGGTTGCCATCATCCCACTCTTGATAAACCTCAAGCAATGCCCAGGCCACTCTAGTATAGTAAACATGACCGATCCCGCCATAACTATGTTGGAGCCAACTCCCATTCGGTGACTGGATTGTTATCAGCCATTGAGCAGCCCTGATCGCGCTGTCAAGATATAGTTTTGATCGGGTTTCACGGAAAGCGCTAATCAGTCCAAAGATAATCTGTCCTGTATCAAACACCAAAGGTGTTACAAGATCAGTCCGATTTGGAAATGAGCCATCACTCAACTGAATTGAAAGCAGCCAATCCGCCATCCGTATTGCTCGTTCTCGCCAAATGCTTTGCTGTGCGAAACATGAGTAATTAAACAGAGTGGGGATAATATATCCGGTCGTTTCCGGATAACTAACGTCCCAGCCAGTTCTAACCGAATACAGAGCTGAAACACCGCCATCAGAGGTTGCGTCCTGGGCAGCAGCCATCCATTTAGCAGCAAACCTCAAATGCTGTTCGTTCGTTAACAAAGCGTGGTTGCGTCCAGCAAAGATGTCTGCAAAAAACGCCTTTCTGGTCCGTAAATATATCGTAAAACGGTTGAAGGATGGTGTTTGGGCAAATGAATCAAGAATCATCATAAATTGGTTCCTCTGTCCTGTGCTTTCGCTGCTGCTTCAATTACATCAAGTAGGCTGGTGAATAACAAGTCCCAGTCGTAGCCCCTGGCATATTCGCTGGCATTCTCTCTATAATTCTTAAGAATAGTGTCATCACTTAGAATATCGAGTACAGCGCTGGCAAAAGCCTCGGGCGAATATGGTACACATCTGCCACATTTACCCTCGCATATCAATTTTTCGGTCTCCCCAATTTCAGTTCCAATAACAGCCAGTCCTGCCGCCATGTATTCAACTACTTTCAGGGGAAAAGCATATTTCATCAAGTCGTTTTGTTTGAACAAAGCCACACCAATATCTGCTTCGGCCATGTATTGAGGCAGTTCTTCGTATCGTTTAGGACCTGGGAATACGACATTTTTACTTATTCCTAGCTGATCCACCAGAGTGCGCAGATATTGAGCATATGGCCCCTGGTCGTAGCTTATGATCAGATACCTCGCCTCTGGTATGCGCTCTACTACCCGCGCAAATCCTTTGATTGACACGTCTACACCAAAATCGTCAGCCAGTTTCCCCGAGTAAATCAATGTAGGTACGTGTGGTCCCTTTGTTTGAGCCGCTGCAAAGAGGGGGTAATTAACCCCGTTGGGAATAACCAATGTTCGAACTGCGCCCTGTCTTTTCCTCAAGTCTGCCAGCAAACTGCCAACCGAGATAACAACATCAGCAAGTGAAACACAGACCTGCTCCCTGTATATTGTTAAGCGATTCCATAACCATGATCGGTTGAATCCTGGATAAAAATCCCAATCGTCATAAATGATAGATCCAACCACACCGCGCTTCTTAAGGAGCAGTGTCAGCAGAACATTATCGGGGTTCCCAAAGATGCAAACATCGTACCGCTTTCCAAACAACGGGCATAAATGCAGATAAGCCCAAAAGGATTGTAGAAAGGCATCCAACCGGCCAGGCAGCCTCCGTATGTCCACTTCGATGCCAGTCTTCCTCTTTTGTATCACGACAGGATTGACAATGCTCTCGCAAAGTCCCGACTGAAATCTAGTCCAAGGGGTCGCAGACTCTCTACCTGTATAAAATGGCGTCATGGATATAACGTCCACTTGTATACCAAAGCGTTCAAGAAAAGCAATGAAATGATGAGCCCGGTGATTCGGGTGAATTGTGACATCCATGCCTGCAATAAACAGAATTTTCATCAGTCATATCCCATGGATGGAGTAACATTTGACAAGGTCTGCGCCAGCCTCTCAGAAAGCACTTTGCGATCGAATCCTTCAATACCAATATTACTAACTTTTATTGGAGACCCCGAGGCGTAAGCGCGATATATTGTTATTACCGCCTGCTCTATGGCTGGCACATCATCTGGGGATACTGTTATGCCCAGACTCCTCTTCTCGATCAGTTCCTGCGCGGCCCCCGGGCAACTTAAGTAAAGAATCGGCGAGTCACCAACAGCCCAGTATTCATAGATTTTGCCAGGGATCAAGGTGGAAAAACCTTCATAATTGATCGCGAGGAGCAGATCGGCCGATTTAATCAAACGCAGAACCTCATCATGCGGCAGATGCCCGAGCCCTTTTACTACGTCAGATAGTCCCATTTCTTCAGCCAGCTTTCGATGTCCTTCAGGAAAATCCCCGGCGAATATCAGAGTCAATTTTTCTGCCAGTTCTGGTTGTTTTTGCAGGATATGCTGGATGGCTTGAAATAGCCCAATTGGACTGCGCCCCCAAGATTTTGAATCATTTAACGATCCCGCATGCAATATTGTAAACTTGGGGTTGTGTCCAACCATAGTCGAATTCAGTTCGGTAAAATCGTCAAGGTCACATCCATTGGATATGAAAACGAATTTATCAGCTCGCTGTTTGGGATAGCGGTTCTGGAAGGATCTCTGACTCCATTCCGTAACCAGGATCACCTTGTCAGCAGTCTTGACCGCCCAACATTCCAACCTGCGCTCGATCCAGCGCCTAATTGCAGGTTTGGAGTGATGCCAGGGTGTGTCAATCCAATCATCGCGAAAATCTAAAACAAGCGGCTTTCCAGTTAATCTTTTCAAGCATGCTCCAATCAAAACAACAGAATGAGGGGGGCATGTGGCAAAGATGACATCGATTCCTTCATTCTTAACAACCAGTTGCCCACATCGCAAAGCGAAGGGCAACCAGGCAACCAACCGATCAGGCATATAGACATTTCGGATAACCCAACGACGTACACCTCCAAGTAGCTTGACAATCACTCTTGTTAAACTGTTTCGCTGGCTAAATTCCATTTCTTTTTCCAAAAACTTCAAGGATGGCTCACCCGCAGTTGTGCGATAAATTTTTACGCGTGGTTCGATTTCTGACAGCAGAGTTTCACTACCCATTTTGCGTGTATTCTCATAATCCTTTTGATCGTCAATGGTTAGTACAACAGGCAGCCAGCCCAAAGCCGGCAGGTACTTAATGAACTTGACCGCCCTAATCGAGTGACCCACAGGGAGGAAAGGCGGAAAAGCGCGGACAAGCATAAGCACTTTTTTTATTTTATTTTCTTTGGGCAGAAAAGCATTCGACATATTTGCCTCGGATCATTTTATGTAAATCAGCAATTTAATGTGCTACCAATGATTGTTATCAACATACCCTAACCGAATAAGCTCCCGGCCGGCAATCATCTTAAATGTGATCTTGCGTAACCAATTCCAACTTTTCCATCTACCAACCGGTTGAAAATCCTTTGGCTTTTCGACCGGCTCCCAATGAACCTGGTCCTTATCGCCCCGATAAACAGAAGATCCCTCCAAACGAAGATTTTGAACCTGATTGATATCAAATGTATTAGCATCAATATTCAAAAAATTCAGCAAATCTTTCACAGTAGTCTCGGGATGTTCAATAAGACACTCAAATTTAATGAGTTTCCAGGAACCTTCGTTTACACCACAATCGCTGCCATGAATAAATTCCAAAACTTGTCTGGCGCCTTTCGCCCATGTAAATGCAGATCTTTCAAAAGCCAAAAATCTATTAGGCCAAGTTTTCACTGCCGACGTGATAACATCCCGTCCATCTCTGATCAAAATCAACAGCTTTGCATTTGGAAACAGACGAAAGAAATTATCAATGTTGTATCCTCGAGGTGTTTTGCAAAGAAGCCGCCTGTTATCTTCAACATGCTTATAAAGAAAGGATAGAACTCCTTCCCCCAAATGATTTAATAAGTCTTTTGCATAATCACCTTGACCCTCAGCCTCTGGCCATCTATTGGATGTCTGGATTGTATATTTCGTTAGCAGGTGAGAATAAATCAATACATGATCCTCCCAAATCAAGTTCGGGAGTTGGAAACCAGGGTGCAACAAAAGGATATTAGCAAGGTAATTCGTGCCAGATCTTGGTGCCGGGGATAAAATAAAAACCGGCGGGGGCGTCTGATGATGTGAAGTATTTTGCATGTTTTCATCCTTGTTGCTGGGCATTATTTAGTTGCTCCTCTTTGTGAAAAATCAATCTTTTGCCAGAGTGGCTTAAATGCAATTTCCTGTTTGCATAGATCTTTCGTTGATGAGTTCGAACTGCCAGTGGAATAACACTGCCTCACATTTCAATTCACCTTGCCACTGCGCATGCAATGCTTGATTGCTTTGTTTTATACCGTACTGGTATGAATACCAGGAGTCTTTCAATTGACACTGAATCCCATTATCAGGCGTGTGTACAATCAAAAATGGACAGCCTTCCTTGAGTACGATAACTATGTGCTTTTCTTTGCATATCTGCAATTCCAGACCAGGAACAAAGTGGAAAAACCATTCCAACCTGTGTTCAGCCTGCCCGGTAAACTTATCGACCAACTCCCAAACACCTGGTTGTGGGTGCGCCAGCTTTCGGACGAAACCCACCTCCAAATAATTAAGCGCGCCTGTTACATGATCCCCAGACCAGTCTACACACTTTGCATCGGAAATCTGCCGCCAGTTGAAATTAGGCTCCGGAATTGCCTGATCGCAACCATCAACCATCACAGTATTATGAGCCAATGAAAGGCGAAAGTAATCCCGCAGGGGGCCGTGATAAATAAATGTTCCTGAGTCTATAAGCAGCGGTTGACCCTTTATCCACAGGACAAAACTGAGAAGATCGCTATGCGCGTGGGCGCAATGCCCTTCCCCACCCAAACCAAACGACCCGCACCGGAAGAAAGCGACGTCTGTGTCTGCCGTCCACGAATCGCGGATAATGTAATGACCTGCTTGTGGAAAGGCGCGTGATGCTTGAGCAGGTTCGCGAGGGTCAATTTGTTCCCAGCGCTGTAACCCATCAGCCCCCAAAAGCCAAAAGGCTTCCTCGTCAAAGCGGCCAGCTGCAAATTTCCAATCAGACCGATCAAACAACACAGATCCCGCAGATAAAAGCGGACGAAAATCCCAAAAGTCTTTTTTTTGTCCCAAACCTAAGGCGCGCCCAAAATCGGAATCGCCCCACATTTGATTTGTTCCAACTGGTGTGGTGGAAAACAGCACATAGTCAAGCATTTGTTCAAGAGTTTTTTCCAGAATTGACTCGCGCTTCAAACCGCTCTGACGGCTGTGTGCTACCACGATTAGCAGTAACTCGGCTATGAAACGGTGATACCCCGTAGCCTGCTCCTTGTTAACGCCATCGGGAAAAGTTTGTTCGCTTGCCTGTTGAATAAACAGGCGAAGTCCGGTTTCACGCCACTCTGCCGCAGCATTGAATTCAGGGAAAGCCATCCCAACCAGGATTAGTCCTGCCAATTCCGCCATCATGTGATTGTTTGGGACGTCATTCCTTGACCTGATCGGTTGCAGGTGTTGCCGTAGGAAATCAGCCTGTTGCCATAAACTCTTAATGAATACTTTGCCCATCTTCCGCTGGAATTCAGGTGAGGTACGGAAAAATTGAAAAGCCGTAGTCCAGGCAAGGAGGCGAATCGACACCTCCAGAGGATAATACCAATTAAGTCCATGCCGCAGCGGATTGGTTTCGATCCAAATCTGGATTTGCTTAATAAAGGTATTCACATAACGCTGTTCACCGGTTAGCCAATAGGCAATCCCTAAACTTATTAAATGCTGGTGACGGTTGAGTTCCCAAAAAAAAATGAGATCCACCGGGCGGGCAGAACCAACATATATGCTCATACGATTCCCATACAAAACTGGCCAGCGCCAGCCCGTTACAGGATCACATCCCCAATCAATTTCGTCTGGATAGTGAAAAACCTGGCCGAGCAGGGAAATCTCATTTTTGCAGGCCGCATCAGCAGTTGCAATCACATCTGAAATATATTGTGGATAGTAGCGATATAAAAGTTGGGCGGTTTCCTGGGATGACTGATGTGGCAATAAAAAAGATGAGGCAGGACGATCAGCCAGATGATCAAGAAGTTCGTCCATAGATTTCCAATCTCCGCTTGTTCGTGCCAACAAAGAAGAATCACTCATCTCGCGGCGAGACATCCAACCCCACCAAACTGACTGAAGCGACAGGGAAAGCCAATCTACGGTTCGCACCCAGACGCGTTGAAGCATGTCCAATGGGCCCAATTCTTTACTGCGTCGAAGAAAATGCCGGACAAATTTGATCAAACCATCCTCGTTACATTCCAACATGTGAAAGTCGTCAAGGTAAAAGATTTTTACATTGAAGTTTTGGCGTCCAAAGTTCTTTATGCTTTTTTGGCTGGGGCTTTATGCCACATTTGCAAAATATAATTCATTTCCTTTTCTTTAATTTCACCGAGTATCCAAAGCATAATAAAGTATGCGCACACTGCCGCAAGGACGCCAAGAAGAAGGTAAGCCGGAGCGCCAGTGCTGCGATTGCCCGACAATCCATAAACCCAATATGCAACCAATCCCATCACAAAGGATGAAACAAGAACATTGCGCAGTGTACTAAAAGGGAAACGCCACGTCAGATGAGGCCGTGATGCTAGAGTGTGGAGAACAAGCAAAGTTGTGTAGCCAATTAATGTGGTAACCGCCGCTGCCGTGTATCCGAAATAGGGAACCAGGAGGATGGCCAATCCAATATGAACTGATGCGGCCAATACTTGATTGAGTCCGAGTCGGCGGGTTTGCTTCTTAATTGCCATACCCATATGGGCAATATTCGCCAACCCCCAAACAAAACTGGATAGCGCCACCAACCCAAAGATTTTGTACCCTTCGTAATACTCCGGGGATGTGAGCAGGGCTACGAAGGGAAAAGCCAGAACACTCAAGCCAACCGTAGCCGGCAAACAAACAACCAGATAAACACGCGTAACCATTGCCAGATTTTCTTCTGTCGCAAACTGCCCCTTATGTTCCCAGGTATTCATTAATAATGGAGATACGCTAAGCAAAAACAATGTCACCAAAAGTTCAATGCTCTTGGCTGAAATGTTATAAGACACAGTGTATAAACCCACATCCCTCTCGGAGCTAAAATAACTGATAATGAACAGGTCTGATAAACGCAACCCCCACATGGCAACACTCCCCAGCGTTAATGGCCAGGCATACTCCATCATTTGAAGTGCATCGGGCAGTTTAAAATATCGTGGCTGAATGCCCGCCCCTTTTGTAGCAAAGAAAACCAGGCCGGGTATGATCAGAACAAGAGTTAACAAGGTGCCCAATAAAAGACCTTCGATTCGAAAGCCAAAACCAATTACAAATAACAGCCCCATCCCAAGTCCCCCATAATTAAGAAGCAATTGAAAGGAAGTAAATACCCCGCTCCGCTCCTGGGCTCTGATCATCGCCATATAAATGGTGAAAACACTTTGGGCAACAAATATAAAAATAATAAGAGGCAGGAATTCAATCAATACGGACGGCAAAAACGCTTTAAAGAAAAACAAAACCAAGAAACCCACTCCAGCGAGAAAAAATGTGATTACGCCCGCGGATATGGCTATGGTTGTATAAAAGATATTCAATGATGAATTGGCTTTATATGCCGGGTAGAAGCGAACGACGGCGCTGCCAAAACCTGACGCAGCAAGAGCAACAAGAAATGAAGAGATACTGAGAGCCAGCGCCCAGTTCCCATAATCAGCCGGGGGAAATAACCTTGTCAGGATTGGAGTGGTGATAAATGCGGTGAGAGCAGGCAGGAGTTGTGCAAGCAAATACCTCGCCATATCTTTGATGAATTTCAACATTTATCACCTGCAAAAGTCATACAAATGGTGTTTTTCAAAAACCGTGTAATTGTCATCCTGCCTCTTGATCTGATTTCGCGAGTATTACCTCGTTAATTCCCATCATGATTCCCAAAATGGGCGTCCATCGCCATTGTATAAATGAGGAGTTCGCTACAGCAGCGACAAAGATTGCCAGATAAGCCAGTGCAAAGCCCAACACAACACCCTTAAATTTATAGTCCAAAACATGCCGCCAATTTCGGAATCCACGAATCAAAAAAGTCAGGGACAGCCAAATCAGGCTTAAATACCCAAGCAAACCCGACTGCAAAAGAATCCAAAGGTGACCATTATGAATATGCTTTCTGAAATCATAGCCCAAACCGCTAAAGTCTGGCTGGTCGAGTCTAGGGTCCCATGGACGATACGTAAATCCCATTCCCAATCCCAGCCATGGATTGGACGCAATTGTCGAAAAAGCATATTCGTTTTCGATCATTCTCCAGTTTAGAGAACTATCCTCTCCTTGGAATGTTCCGCTATCAAAAAGCGTGCTTAGCCTGTCTGAAGATGCGGCTGTCAACCTTGCTGCTCGAGAATCCGGGTCAGTGAACACAATTAATAAAATCATGACCATCAAGGATACGGACAACAACCCAAATCCAATATATTTTTTGCGATCAGCCGCTTTGAAAAAATAACCCATAAATAAAAATATTATGAGCAGCGCCGCCCAATAACTGCGGAGGAAGGTAATAATCAATGCCATTCCCAACAAGCCCAATTGAAGAAACTTTAACCATGAAAACAATGTACTTTTTTCCAAAATCAAAATGCATAAGATGACAACGAAGGAAACCAGAACAACCGACCAGCCAGGCGGGAGCACTCTCGTAATATCTTCATACATGGCGCCTTGCGTCGCCAGAGTTTCAACTCGACCTGGTAATAACTGCACCGAACTACCCAAAATGAATTGCAATACAATTGCCGCCGCAACAATGGTTGCCAGAATAAAAAAACCATTTAATAGAGAGTTGATTTGACTTCGTTCCCTCACCAAGTTGGTGACAACAAAAAATGTCAGATAGTAGGAAAAAACCCGAAATGCCCTTCTGGCAACTTCAACTTCCACAGTGGATTGGTAAAGTGCAATGGAAGTCGAAAATATGGTTATTCCAAAGAATACCAAAAGCGGCCAGTCGAGCGGAGTCCGAATTACCTTGAAACTCGGTTGAACCAACAAACGAACAACAATGATTCCAAACGAACCCAACAGCAATATATCCGGGATATGAAAACTAATTCCCACGGAAATCATGGGCAATTGATCTTCATATAAAATACTTGACGTTGCAATCAAAATTCCCAGCAGGGCAACTTCAGGTCTATTAAGAATCGCATAAGTCAAAAATACCGAGATCAATATGCCCAGCGCCAGCATGGGAGAAAACCATTCACACACCAGACCCAGTATTAAGCCCAAACAACATCCTGCCATGATCTGAAACAGAACGCTGTTTATTCCAAATGATACTCTGGGAAATCGCATGAACATATTTTGTTCTCAATAGATAAAAATTAAAAGGTGGCAAACCAAAACCATGTTTCTTTTTGCGGAATAAAGCCCCTTAACAATTTACTGGACCAAATTCGTCATCCCTTGACATTCTAGTTCTTCAAGTTGCGGTTGAACAATCTGTAAAATTTTCCTGCGTTCGTCATTACTAAATCCAATTTCATGTGTCTGTCGGGGCTGAAATGGAAATCCATTGCGAATATTTAGAAAATCAAAAATTTTCCTCGATTCATTACCCGGGTCGTTGACCAGCCGTCCAAACTGGACAATATAAGTATTTTTATCCGAAAAGAGCTGCGCCGCAAGATGCGCGCAAGAACACCAGTTTTCCGCATATTCCTCAAGAGTAAATCTTTGGGACTCTTGGGCTACAAGTGACTCGCCCCACGTCCGCCGGGACATGGACCAAATTGTCGCAACTGGATCACGAATGGCAAAAAGAAGCTTTACATCCGGCAATATTTTTTTTACATTGATGATGAATTCCGCATATTCTCTCGACGGAAAAGCAATAGGCTCAAGGGGCTCCTTATCCACCAGCAACTTCTTGCCCAGCAAAATCCTTGAATTGGAATAATAATCAAAAACAAGGCGGCGAGCCAGCTTCGCAATCTTTTCACCATCGCCATCCAGGTTTTTAAATCTAAAGGCTTCCTCCATAAATTTATGAACAGCCAACAATATGCGCGATTCGGAAAAAACAGACACAGTCCGCTGACGTCCCAACCATTCACACAACGCGGAAGTTCCCGAACGAGGCGCACCCGAGATTAAGCATATATGCTGGGGGAAAAGCCTGAAATTCCTTTGAAGTTCCAAGGCGATAGGTCTCGCCAATTCTTTATACCTGGGCTGGATGGTCATTTTTCATTAATATCCTGAAGCTGAAATACTCTCAAAGTCCAAAGGAATCTTTTGGTCAAGGAAATTGAGTTTACCCCGGTGGGTTAACGGCAAACGATCTACAAATTCAAAATCGATTTTATACTCGTCCTCGGTCAAAATCTTTCCAACTTCCTCACGCAATTCCCTGATAACCTCTTCGTCAGGATAATTAGGCGCCCGAACGATTTTCGCTAATATCTCTCCCTTGACCTCCTGGGTAAACTGCATCTCTCGAATTTTTGACCACACTGGATGCCTTCCAGCCCAGATCAATTGAAGTGTCATAAGCTTGCCGGACCTGCCGACAAAATATTCGCGAATCCTCCCCTTGAAATCTTTTATAAGAGGCGCTTTTCTTTTACAAGCACATTCCTCTCCAGAATAGACTCCTATATCGAACATTTGATAACGGATCAGCGGCATGGCATCATTATGAAATCCTGTTCCTACAACAACCCCGGAAACACCTGGTTCTGTGACGGGGTCAGAGTTTTTATCAAGCAGTTCCAGGATTCCATACTCCATACTAACGTGATAGCCACAGTGTTGTTCGCATTCTGTAGCATCTGCAACGCGTTCTGACATGCCGTAACTGGAAAAAATTTTGCAGTTAAAAGTCGATTCGATCAAGGCTCTTTGCCCTGGGAAAAGAGCCTCCGAGCCGCAGAAAACCCCTTGTAGAGGAGGCAGGGAAAGGTTATTTCGCTTGAGGAATCTTGCAAAAATCTCCAATGCCGATGGATAGCTAACCACAATTCGCGGTTTGAATTTATGGATAACATTAAAATATTGAAACATGTTATTTTCTGTCAAATCAAAGGAGCTCAGGACAATTTCATTTTCATGATTATTGTAGTCCCAGCATTTTTGTACGCGATTTTTGGGGTCACGTGTAAGAGTCACTTTTCGATCATATTGCTTATAGTCAGCCCACAACCTCTGACGCAGACTAAATGCTTCTTCAACCAGGCAGGTGGGAAAAAGATCCTGATATACCTTTAATGGCATTCCTGACGTACCGCCAGTGACCCATACCCTCAATTTCGAGCGGTCAATACCGATAGGAATAAACTCATCTACATGGTTGCGAACCTCCTCTTTGGTAATTAAAGGAAGTATCTGGATGTCATCCAAAGTTTTAATATCTGAAGGATGCACTCTTTTCTCCCTAAAGGAGCGCTGATAATAAGGAACATTTTCATAGGCAAACTTTACCAACTTCTTTAATTGTTCGAGTTGATAAGCCTTGTGTTCTTCCAAAGACCACCATTGACTTTTTTGTAAAAAATCAAAATAGTCTTTAAATTCCTTGGTTTCCCAAAGCCTGTGCGGCGAAAGCTTGCGTTTTATCCATCCAGCGCCCATTCTGACAGGCAAAGGCAATGATTTTCGAAAAGATTTAACTCGAGTGGTGAAGGATTTGTTTTCCATTACAGCCTCCAACAATTTATCAGCACCAACCGCCAAAAGTCACGACCAAACAACAACTCATTTTATTAAATTCAACCTGCGGCAGCCAATATTGCCTTCATTTCTGCAGCGACAATTTCGGCCTGTTCATCCGTCATTTCCGGATACATTGGCAATGAAAGAATTTCGCCGCATAACTTTTCCGCAACGGGATACGAGCCTTGTGGTTGACCATTCTGCAAAAAGAACGGCTGCAAATGAACGGGTGTTGGGTAGTGAATGGCAGTTCCAATGCCCCGTTCCTTCAGTTGGTTTTGCATTCCATCGCGGTCTTGAGTGCGGACAACATATAAATGATAGATATGATAATAACCAGCAGGTTCCACAGGTGTAACAATGTGCGTACCTGCCAGGAATTGGTTATACAGTCCGGCCAGCCTGCGCCGCGCTTCGAGCCATTGGTTTAAGTAGGGTAACTTCACGCGGAGAATCGCCGCCTGAATATTATCCATGCGATGATTGAAAGGCGGCAGTTCATGGACATTCTTAACGCGTTGTCCGCAGTTACGCATTGCCCGCGCCGACTCTGCAACTTGCTCGTCATTGGTGGTAATCATGCCCGCATCGCCACACGCACCCAGGTTTTTAGTTGGATAAAAACTAAAAGCGGCGGCACTACCCAGGTTGCCGGCCAGCTTCCCCTTATATTTCGATCCGTGTCCCTGGCACGCATCTTCCACTACAATCAAATCATGCTTTTTGGCGATCGCGAGAATTTCATCCATATCCGCCGGCAAGCCATATAGGTGAACCGGAATGATCGCTTTGGTATGAGGGGTGACGGCCTGCTTAATTTTTTCCGGGTCGATAGTCCAGGTAACCGGGTCAACATCCACAAAGATGGGCTTCGCTCCAGAAAAAGTGACTGCGGCGGCTGTGGCGGTAAAGGTATGTGCAGGCACAATGACTTCATCCCCCGGACCAATACCAAATGCAAGCAAACTTAATTCGAGGGCTGCAAGGCCGCTGCTTACCCCCACTGCATATTTGGCGCCGCAATAGGACGCAAATTCCTCTTCAAATTTTGCAACATCCTGCCCAAGGATGAAATCCGTGCGGTCTAATACTGTTTGAATGGCTTGATTGATTTCTGTGCGGAGTGTTTGATGTTGAGCTTTAAGATCAATTAACGGAATATTCATTTTTCCTCACTCTCTGAAATAATTGATTTGAGTAAACGAGCCGGGCTTCCTGCAACTACTGCTCCCGGGGGTACGTCATGTGTAACCACACTTCCCGCCCCCACGATGGCGCGTTCGCCAACTGTTACCCCGCACAAGATCGTGGCATTGCTGCCAATTGAAGCTCCTTTTTTGATCAATGTGGGGACACATTCCCAATCCGCCTCGGTTTGAGATTGACCTGTTGCTGTTGTTGCGCGAGGATATTTATCGTTGATGAACATCACTCCATGTCCGATGAAGACTTCATCCTCGACAGTTACACCCTCGCAGATGAAAGTGTGGCTGGAGATTTTCACCCGCCTACCGATTTTGGCGCCTTTTTGAATTTCGACGAATGTCCCGACCCTGCTTTCGTCTCCAATCTCACAACCATATAGATTTACAAAAGCGTAAATTTTAACATCGTGTCCCAATTTAACATCGGGTGAAATGCGCGCGAATTCAGCCGTTACCATGTGATCACCTCATGTGTTTGTCCATTCAACATGGAATGTTGTGCCGTCTCGAGAATCTTGACCACTTCCAAGCCCTCACGCCCGGAACTAAGAGGCTTGGAACCATTCACAATACACTCAAGAAAGTGTTGGCACTCCTGCCGCAATGGTTCGGCAAAGCGGATATTTGGGATTGTAATATCACCAGTATGATAGCTGCATTGAAATTCATCAAAGCCGCCATTGGTATAAGCGGGAGGGGCGTCAACGCCTTTATCGTATATTTTGATTTTTTGCTCATTTTCTATATCGTTGTAAACAGCCATTTTCTTGCTGCCAACAACTGTAATGCGGCGCACCTTGCATGGGTCAAGCCAACTGACATGGATATATGCCGGAATGTTGCCAGGGAAAGTCAGATTTAAGTATGCAACGTCATGGATGCCTGCAAAAACGCAAGGCGTTCCTTGAGCGCTAACCGAGATGGGTTTTTCCCCCAGCAAATAAAGCAGGATGGAAATATCATGCGGAGCCAGGTCCCAGAGTACATTTGAATCGCGCTGGAATAAGCCCAGGTTTAGTCGTGCGGTATCCAGATAATAGATTTCCCCAAGTTCTCCGCTGTCCATATATTTTTTCAATGCATGCACAGCCGAGTTATATTCAAAGGTATGCCCCACCATCAATGTTAGCTTCTTTGAATCAGCCAGCTCGATAAGTTTCCGAGCGTCATCGCTCTTAAGGGTTATCGGTTTTTCAACAAGCACATGCAGGTTATGTTCCAGGCAATCTTTTGCGATTCGATAATGAGTTGCCGGGGGAGTGGCGACAACAACAGCATCCAATCCCAAATCGAAAAGCTCCTGATAATCATGTTTGACAACAACATGTGGATATTTGGACGCGGCCTGTTTTAGCCGTTCTTCATTTAGATCCGCAACTGCAACCAGATTTGCGGAAGGAAGTTCATAAAAATTCCGCGTCAAGTTTGGTCCCCAATATCCGTACCCAATCATGCCAACTTTTACAATGTCCACTGTATCCTCCTCAATTGTCTGGTTGTTTTAATAAGCCCCTGTTGTCGAAAAAATAGCCAAAGGGGTCTTTATGATAATTTTGACATCAAGCCATAATGACTGGTTATCAATGTACTCAATATCAAGCCGCACCTGCTGGTCGAAATCAGCGTTGCATCGTGCTGTGACTTGCTGCAAGCCGGTAATGCCGGGTTGAGCCTCCAAACGCCGTAAATGCCAGTGTTTGTACATTTTCACTTCGTATGGAATTGCCGGTCTGGGACCGATCAGACTCATGTCACCACGCAGCACATTCCAAAACTGAGGCAATTCATCGAGGCTTAATTTTCGTAAAAATTTTCCGGGGCGTATGATCCTGGAATCGTTCACCAACTTGCGAGGTTGAGTTGGCGCTCCCTGCAAAGCGGTCATCCGCGCCTCATCGTTCTCGATCAATGCCTTAACATACGCCTGATGTATGGAAGGATCGGCATTTATTTTCATTGTTCGAAACTTGTAACATTGAAAATTAGCCCTCTTCCAATAAAAACATCCGCCGTGTGACAGCCTCCGTGCGCCCACTCTTTCCTGCTTGAAGAATATAGGACCTGGTGAATAAACAAAAATTGAAATGGCAACAAGGAGCATTATTGGAGACAGTAAAATTAATAAAATAGAAGCAAGGACAATGTCCATTATGCGTTTGACAATGTAGTAGGCATTCCTGCCTTCCGCCGCCAGATAGATGGCATCCGGATCATGACTTCGGATCGAGTCAAAAATAGTTTCGTTTTGCATGGCATACCTCCTGCCGTATCAAATAATTTTCCTTGATCATGCGGACTGCCAAAGACCGACCTGCTATTGATAAAACGACAGGTCAATTAACCTTCGTTTCATCCGAAATAATTAGGGGTTCGTGTTCATCCCTGGTTGCGGAAAAATTTGAACTTCGACGATGGTGATAATAGTCATAATTTTTACTGCCTTCCACCTGATTTACAATAAGGTCGACAGACTTGTCACGAAATCGAAAACCCGCCAAAACCCTTTTTACAGCTTGCAAGGCTTCGCGTCTTGCATATCCGCGTCGTACAACCAGCAATAAACTGTCCACATTGGGAACAACTCCTGTAATATCAGCCGTTGCCAGGAGGGCTGGCGTATCCAGAAGAACGTAGTCAAATTGCCGTTTTAGTTCATCGATCAGATTCACCATTTGGGGCGAACCAAGCAATTTAGGGGGATTAGGTGGAAGGGAGCCACTGGTAAGAACACTGACGCCATCGAATGAACTCATCCGCAGGGCATCCTTCAGACTTACTTTCTTATCCAACACATCAGTAAGTCCCCGTTCATTGGGAAGATCAAACAAAACGTGCAGCTTTGGCAGGCGCACATCACAATCAACAATGACAACATTCTTTCCAAACTCAGCCAAAGAAACTGCCAGATGACTTGCAGACATGGACTTGCCCTGCCTTGGCTCCGCGCTCATAATGAGCAGCACTTTTTTCTTCTTCTGGTCGGTTGCCTGAATATTGATAGCCAGATTTCGAAATGCGTCTGTCAATTGGGAGTAGTTTTCATTAATAATATTGATTTGCTTTTTATGGGCTTTCGGGATTTTCGCCAACGCATTTAGTTCTGTAACCGTTTCGATGCCTTCCGTCGTATAAAGTGTTGTATCCAGATTTTCAAAAACAAAAACCAACCCCATCCCTCCCACCAGTCCAACCAGCAATCCCAATGCATAGTTTAGTAAAGTCTTTGGTTTATATGGAAATTGCTGGGCGGTCGCCGGCTCAATCACAGTTGCCATGCTGGCTTGAATTTCCTGCCGATATTGAGCCTGGTTGTATTGCGCCAGTAGCGTTGCATAAGTGTTTTGTTGTAATTGCAATGACTGCCTGGCCGCCTCAACCTTCTCAGGGGCTGCGGGTGTTTGGGCAATTAATTTTTCATACTCCCGCCTTGCTTGATCCAAATTAGGCTGGATCTGGGTAAGTTGTTCACTTAGGACGTCCAATGAACTTTTCCCGCCGCCCGTATACAGTTCACTACTTTGAACAATAAGAATATCCGCCAGAGTGTTGGCTGTTTTCGCAGCCCGTTTTGAGCTTGTATCATCAACAGTGATCTTTATCAGCTCGGTGTTTGGGATAATTTCGGCCTTAACTACGGGTAACTGGCTCATATTAAGACGTTTGGCAAGTTCCGCCAGAACGGGTTGGCTGGTGGCTATTTCCACATACGTGTTCAACAAACGGGTAGAGTACATATAATCTGAATAGTTCACTTGTCCGCCGGCAGACGCCGCGATCCGCAAGGTTGCCGAGGACCGGTAAATGGGTGTCTGTAATTGGGTGCCAATTACAACCACAATCATTGTCACAACGACTGTTAGTACAATTGCCCATTTTCTACGCAAGATGATGTCAATGTAATTTTTAAGTTCCATTAGGTTTTCCTTGTCTACCCAAGCAATCCCACGTAAGAGGGGATTGGAGTGTCCCAACAGATATTACTATTTGCAATAATTATTTTGTCAAAAGCATTCCTGTTGTAACCCGTAGAACATCGGCTGCTTTTCGCAGATTACTGAGAAACAAATCGTTATCATTGAATTTGTTGTAATCTTCGTAAGTGCCATTCCATATTTTTATTGCCGTCGGTTCACTGCATCCGCGCTTTCGCATTTCGCCAATGAACTCGTCAAAGGACATGTTTATTTTTGCCGCTAATTTCTGAACTATGTTGACCATATTTGCTCCGCAGGAAAACAACAAATTTTATATTTGAAACAAACGGATACGGATGTTGAAAAATCCGGGCATTATTGTTATCCTTGAATTTCAATTTCTCTTATAATTTCAATTCGGAAATCCATTTGGAAATCCATTTAAGATTTTGAATAAAAAAAAATACAACCTACGCTGCATCCTTGTGTTTTGCATCAAATCCATAATCGGCGCCAACCCACAAGCGCGACAGACCATAAAGATGATTATTTTTACCCGTCCACCAAATCAGTTTCGACAAAACTATCTGCACAGCAACTCCCATCTCTATAATTCTCAACCACCACCTTACAATATGTTTGCAAAGACCTTACAATTTTGTTTGTTTTCAGAATACAAGATAAAACATCCATTTCCAAGTGACAAATGTCACATTAATGTTTGATTTCCGGAAATTGTCTATACCGCACATATGGAGATGCACATGAATAATCAGCTATTTTGCCTGTATTTAGGCACACTTGCGTCGCCGCTGTGTTAGCTTATCCAGTAGAGCCTTGATTTTTTATATTCCACTCAGCTTTTCGGTTTGGTGACTGCGGTTGCAGCTTGACATCATGAAACAAAATACTATACTGTTGCAGGAGGCCAACAATGAAACTCAAAGGCATGGACGCTCTCTCGAAACACGTTCCCGAACTGAACTCGGCGGGCGGCAAGACGCGGATTGCACTCTATTCGGTTATATTGTTTGCGCTGGTCAATGCATATTTCATCACTACAGATAATATCCCCACCTGGAGTATAGACAGCGAGATCATTATCGGCTCTCTCGGATTTCTTATCCTGAGTTTGTTCTTTTCCCGTAAACAAGCCTACAAGAAAAAATATAACGCACTCGCCTACCGTAACGCCTTCGCTCATTACGCCATGCCCGGACTGGCGCTTCTTTTTGCGGACATTGCACACGCCGCTTATATGAATGGTCCATTCGTGCCGCGCGGCTGGTGGACAATTGTCTTTCTTGTACTTGGCTGGTTCATGCTTTGCATCGGCGCAATACTGTGGATGCGCAGTGTCTTCACTTTCGGCGTGGATAACCTTGCACTGTTATATGTCTATTATCCCGAAGAGAGCCGAATTATTGACTCAAGCATTTATGGCATTTTGCGTCACCCGATCTACGCCAGCGCATTACGCGTTTGCATCGGACTTGCGCTCCTGAACGGAAACGCTAATTCCATCGCGTTTATCATTTTCGCGCCGCTCGGATTTACTGGTTGGATTCGGCTCGTGGAGGAAAAGGAATTGATCGAACGCTTCGATCAATCGTATCTCGATTATCGCAAGCGCGTCCCGGCCTTTTGGCCAAAACTGCGCGACCTAGGAGTCTTCTACAAATTTCTAATCACAGGAGGATAGTTCATGAACGCATTTGAAAAACGCCCCAGCCCAATGCTAAAATTTTTCTTCAAGGTTCCTGTCTGGCTTCATAAAATGGGATTGGGCGGCTGGGAAAAATTGATCGGCGCGCAGTGGATGTTCATCACAACCATCGGGCGCAAAACCGGCAAACGCCGCGAAACCATGGTGGACGTAATGGATTACGACAAAGCCACCGACACCTATTACATTGAAGCCGCTTATGGCGCGCGCGCCGACTGGTACAAAAACATCCAGTCCAACCCGGTCTTTGAAGCGCAGGTTGGGCGCAGAAAATTCAAGGCGCGCGCGGGCGCTCTTTCCACCGAAGGCGCGGGCGAATTGCTCGTTCAATTCTTTCACAGCAAGCCTGCCTACACCCGCTCCGTGATGGCGATGGCTGGAATGAAATTCAAAGATGAAAATGACCTGCGCATTATCGGAAAAGACCTGACACTTTTGGCGGTCAAACCCGAGAAGGAGTAAAACTAAAATGTCAAAGATATTGATTCTGGGCGGGTATGGATATACCGGCAAATTGCTCGCCAAACATTTGCTGGCTCAAACCGATGTGGAAATAATCATCTCTGGACGCAATCTGGAAAAAGCGAAATCCTTTGCGGATGTATTGAACGACTCACGTGTGAGCATAAGGCTGGCGGATGCATCCAACCTGAACAGCCTGACACAAGCGCTTCAAGGCGTGACCCTCTGCCTGATTGCCGCCCCGGTCACCCGCCACGCTGAGACAGTTGTCCGCGCGTGCATTGCCGCCCATGTGGATTATCTCGATATTGAATTCTCGTCAAAGAAACTCAGCGCGATATACGCCGCAAAAGACGAAATCGAAAAGGCGGGGCTTTGCTTCATTACCGAGGCGGGCTATCACCCCGGCTTGCCCGCGGCAATGATCCGCTACGCTGCATCAAAATTGGATGTGATCGAATCCGCTTTGACAGCCGGCTATCTCAACATGAGTAATCTTCCATACAGCGAAGCCGTGGATGAACTCATGGAGGCGTTTATCGAATACCAAGCCCAAGTCTACAAAAATGGCGCGTGGACAAAACCCGGTTCATGGGATATGCGTTCCTTCAACTTTGGCGAAGACATCGGCGGACGCGCCTGTTACTCGATGTTCTTTGAAGAATTGCGCGATATTCCAAATATGTATCCGAACCTCAAGGAAACAGGGTTTTACATTGCAGGCTCAAATTGGTTCACAGATATTCTTATCACCCCAATTGTTATGCTCGGACTCAAACTTGCGCCGAAGCGCGGACTCCGCCCACTTGGCAAATTGATGTGGTGGGGTATGGGGAAATCGAAGCCGCCGTACGTGGTGGCTCTCAAAGTGGAAGCCAAAGGCCAATTGGAAGGCCACCAGGCCCAGGTCAATGCAAGGATCGCCCATCCCGATGGATATGAATTGACCGCGATTCCCGTCGTCGCATTTCTGAAACAATATCTCGATGGCTCGGCGCGCAAGGACGGAATTCACATGATGGGACATGTCGTTGAACCTGTGCGGTTGTTCAACGACATGCAAAAAATGGGAGCGCAGGTCATCGAATCGCTTGACCTGTTGCATCTCCCTATTTGATTCAGCAAGTCGTGAAAAGTGCTAAAATAACTGTCTTATGTCTCCCCGAAAATTTGCCCTTGATCAGTTGGACTACGACATCATTCAGGCGCTGCATAAAAACGCGCGGGTGTCCGCCTCTGAAATCGCGCGCGAGACCGGCGCAAACGAACGCACCATCCGCAAACGCATCGACCGCCTGGTCGAAGAAAAGATATGCCGCCTAACCGCCATTCTTGATCCAACGGCATTTGGCTACATCACCGCGGCAGACATCCTGCTTGAAGCTGATCCAGCCAAGGAGGACGAAATCGTTCAGCGCCTTTCCTCCATGCCTGAGATCACCTATGTGGCATTCGGACAAGGCTCACAGGAAATTTCCATCGAAGCGAGATTCAAGGACAACGATGAATTGCGCGAGTTTCTGCGCAAGACCCTGCCTTCCATCTCTGGTGTGACCGTCAGCCGTTATGCGCTCGTCCCGCGCATCCTGCGGAATATCGACGAATGGGTTCCTCCAAAGGAAGATTTTGGAATCGAAGAATAACCAACCGCTCCGTGAAAACGGGGCGGTTTTGTTTTCTGGGCACTCTCTTCGCGCTCCCGAAAGAACGTCGGGACAATGTGAGCGAAGTCGAAGCGCCCCAATAAATGTCCTTCGACTTCGCTCAGGACGAAATAATCATGACATTCATCACTTTTATTCGTTTTGAGAAGTGTGTACACTGTATGTATATTCGGAACAAAATTATTCCGTTTCGGAATTACAAAAATCAACAATCGAAAGGATAAAAAAACATGACCCTCCGCCATTTCATTGACACACAAGACTTCAGCAAGAAAGAACTGCTGGACATGATCGAACTGACCCGCAAGATCAAAGCCGCCGACAAGCAGGGTTGCACACCAAAACTGCTCGAAGGCGCCTCGCTGGCAATGATTTTCGAAGAACCATCCACCCGCACGCGCGTTTCGTTCGAGGTCGCCATGACCGAGCTAGGCGGGCACGCGCTCTACCTCAAGCCCGGTGAAATTCACCTCGGCGTGCGTGAATCAATGTACGACACCGCCAAAGTCCTCTCGCGCATGTGCGACGCCATTTTCTGCCGCGCCCTCAAACACGAGACCGTGACCGAACTCGCAAAACACGCCGAAGTACCGGTCTTCAACGGTCTCACCGATTACAACCACCCCACCCAGGTGGTCTGCGATGTGACCACCATGCTCGAACACATGCCTGCCGGCAAGAAAATCGAAGACCTGAATGTGACCTTCATCGGCGACGCGACCAACGTGCTTTCGTCCCTGATGCTGATGTGTACCAAACTGGGCATGAACTTCACCCACGCCGCGCCGAAGAAATACCAGGCTCCCGAAGAATGGGTCAAGATGGCAAAGGAAAATTGCGCCGTCTCCGGCGGAACCCTGACCATCACCGAAGACCCAATCACCGCCGTCAAGAACGCGGACTTCATTTACACCGACCTGTGGTGGTGGGTCGGTCAGGAAGACCAAATTCCCGAACGCCGCGCTGCGTTCATGCCGACCTATCAGGTAAACCTTGACCTGTTCAACAAAGCCCCCACGCACTGCAAATTCATGCACAACCTGCCCGCCTCGCGCGGAGTCGAAGCCACCGACGAGGTGATGGATCACCCCCGCTCGATCATTTTCGACCAAGCTGAAAACCGCTTGCACGCTGAAAAGGGATTGCTGGTCTACTTCCTTTATCCACGCCTCAAGCGCCCCTCGGAAGAACTCAAAGCCTTCCACAAGGGACAGATCGAAAACTTTTTGAACGACCCAAAACTTGGCAAGTAGTTTTCGACGGAACACGCTACACGAAAGACGTATAGCGTGTTCCGTTCTTTGGAGGAATCCATGTCTTTGACTTTTGACTCCACTCCCCGCGCCGACGGCTTTTCCATGCCCGCTGAATTCGCGCCTCATGCTGGAACCTGGATGCTCTGGCCCCAGCGACCCGACAACTGGCGGATGGGCGGCAAGCCCGCGCAAAAAGCATTCGCGGCTATAGCCAGCGCCATTGTGCAATTTGAGCCGCTGACTATGGGCGTCAACGCCAATCAATATGCCAACGCCCGCCAGATGCTCCCCGAACACATCAGGGTGGTGGAAATTGCCAACAACGATTCGTGGCTACGCGATAGCGGGCCAACTTTTGTTACCGACGGCAAAGGCGGCATTCGCGGCGTGGATTGGATTTTCAACGCCTGGGGTGGAATGTTTAACGGCTTGTATTTTCCCTGGGATTTAGACGAAGCTGTCGCCCAAAAAGTCCTCGAAATCGAACGGGTTAACCGCTATAAAGCGCCGCTCGTCCTCGAAGGCGGCTCCATCCACGTGGACGGCGAAGGGACTTGCATTACCACCGCCGAGTGCCTGCTCAGTCCTGGACGCAACCCCGACCTGAGCAAGGATGAAATCGAAGACCATCTCAAAAATTACCTCAACGTGGAGAAGGTTCTTTGGGTTCCACGCGGAGTCTTCCACGATGAAACCACCGGGCACGTGGATAACATCCTCTGCTACCTGCGCCCGGGCGTGGTTGCCCTGACCTGGACAGATGACAAATCCGATCCGCAATATGAGCGCTCCGCCGAAGCCTACGACTACCTGATGTTGCAGCCTGACGCGAAAGGACGCATGCTCGAAGTCCACAAGATTCACCAGCCAAATCCCATTCTTATCACCGCCGAAGAAGCCAAGGGCGTGGATGCGGTGTACGGAACCCTGCCGCGTGGAGCAGGTGACCGAATGGCGGCTTCGTACATCAACTTCTACCTGTGCAACGGCGGAGCCGTCATCCCATCATTTGACGATCCGCATGATGCCGAGGCGTTGGAAACGCTCCAAAAACTGCTGCCAGACCGCAGGGTCGTCAGCGTTCCCGCCCGCGAGATTCTGCTCGGCGGCGGCAACATCCACTGCATCACCCAGCAGCAGCCAAACGTAAAATCAAAATAGCATCTTGCGCAAATCATTTGTCATCAGCCGATCTTTGCTAATCTGCGCGAAATGCCTAAAGAATTCGCGCAGATTAGCATCACCTGGGAAAATTTTTCAGATCCGTGATTCGGAAAAGGGAAAGTTAAGGCTTTTGCAGATGCAACTCCTGAGTCACTGCACCCAACGCTGAGAGATATTGTTCCCGGTCAAAAACGAACGGACCCAGCCCAGTATAGGAGAGTGGCTGCCAACCCATTTCCCGTGCCTCCGCCTCGTCAATCCATGGGCTGGGCGTCTTTCCACCAAGCCAGGGACTTTTCAGATCACTCCAGATTATGGTTTGTGAATCAAACACCATGTCCGCCATAATGCAGTTGCACTCTGCATACGTGCAGGTACAGGTCAAAACGACACTGAACCGACGCCTCTTTTTCCCCAACATCTCATCATGAAATTGATGGAATTGATCTGCTTCAAACCCTATGTACCTCGAACGGGTATTTTTATTCCCGTCCCAGTTTTTTTGTTCCACCCTGGTGACCAGGTCGATCAGGTCCTGTCCGTTAATATAGATGTTTATAACAGGAAAACGATAACCTGCCTCTGCATCCTCGTATTGCTCAATGACAAACTTGATGGTATCCATTTCAATCTCCTTATTTCGCGCAATGGGATTTGACCAATGCAAAGAAACCCTGTGTCCAGGCTTCTTTTATATTGGTTGTTGCGCTAATTAGGGATTGGGAAAGGGATTTATGTCATCTTGGCTATGTTATTTTTATTATACTGCCTTATGGTTATTACATACGAATTTCCTGTCCACAGACCCTGCGTTGAGACAAATTTCCTGCGTGTAAATTTTCGTGGCTCACCTTTTTAGAAGGCACGCAGGTATTGAGGTGGAACAGGTGCAGGTTGTTTGAGCAACTGGGCGGCATTCAGCGTCCAGTATGGATCGCGTAACATTTCGCGTCCCAGTAAAACCAGATCGGCGCGCCCGTTGCGGATGATCTCATCTGCCTGCTCCGGCGCGGTGATCAAGCCCACTGTTGCCGTAAGGGTGTCAGCGCCATGCCGCACGGCTTCCGAGATGGGAACTTGATATCCGGGTCCAGCGGGGACTTTGGCTTGCGCCACTCCGCCGCCAGATGAGCAATCAATCAAGTCAATCCCTTCCGCTTTGAGATGCCGCGCAAGTTGCACAGAATCATCTACGCTCCAACCTCCATCCACCCAGTCTGTGCCTGAAATGCGCACGGCCAACGGCAGGCGTTCATTCCAGACCTCGCGAACAGCGCGGACAGTCTCCAGAAGGAATCGAATGCGGTTTTCAAAACTGCCGCCATATTCATCACTGCGGTGATTGGAGATGGGCGAATAAAAACTATGAAGCAGGTAGCCATGCGCCGCGTGGATTTCAAGCCATTCAAAACCGGCAGTCAGAGCGCGCCCAGCCGCCGCGCGGAATGAATCCTGAATTTGATGAATCTCGTCCACACTCAACTCATGTGGAACAGCATATTCATCGCTAAATGAGATCGGACTGGGACCAACTCCCTGCCAACTGGGCAGCTCGTCGGAATGGCGCGGCTTTCCGATATCCCACGGACGTCTCGATCCGGCCTTTCTCCCTGCGTGAGCGATCTGAACGCCAGCCACAGCCCCATTCTCTTTGATGACGCGAGTCACGTGTGCGAGCGGTTCGATGTGCGCATCCGACCAAATGCCAACATCGTAAGGGGTGATTCGTCCAATTGGGTCAACAGCGGTGGCTTCTGCAATGATCAAACCTGCGCCGCCCACTGCGCGCGCTCCCAGATGAACAACCTGCCAGTCGTTGGAAAATCCATCGAGATAACTGTACATGCACATCGGCGAAACGCCAATGCGATTGCGCAAGGTAATGTCTTTGATCGTAAGGGGTTCAAAAAGGTGAGACATGGTAATCTCCAGGTTTTAATCAGTGATTTGTGTTTATATTGCGTAAATTTGAAATCTGTCCACCACATCTAACAAATCCGCTGGCAGCCGCTTGCGGACTTCGGAAACGATTTCCTCAGGCACACCGTAATATGCCTCGGCAATGGAACCTGCTATTGCCGCCATTGTGTCCGCATCCCCGCCAAGCAGGATGGCATTGCGTACTGTGCTTTCAAAATCGGTGGACTCTAAAAACGCGATGATCGACTCTGGGACAGAACCAGGGGAGGTGGAGTCCCATTGATAGGTTGGTTGGATTTCAGCGAGTGTCCGGCGCAGATTATAGCCAAATCGTGTTTCGACCTGCTCACGGATTTGGTCTTTACCAGTCCCAACACGCGCGAGGTAAATAGCGAGGGCAACCGATTGAGCCCCTTTGATGCCTTCGGGGTGATTATGCGTGACTGCCGCGGAGTATTCGGCTTCACGCAAAATATCTTCCTCCGTATTGAATGCCCAAGCCGCCGGACTAACCCGCATGGCAGAACCGTTGCCAAAACTATTGTACGGTTCAATACCGTCATTGGCAAGCCAGCGGCGAAAGAAACTGCCATAACCAGCTTTTGGGTATTTCCGTGCATATTCCACAATCGCTTCGCCAAATCCGCGTTGATTGAGAATGGCATCCGCGACCGCAACGGTGAGGACAGTATCATCGGTGAAATGAGGATTCTTGGTGAAGAGAGCAAAATCCAGGTCGGTGCATTTGTTCCACTCGAAGCGGAAACCGATCATATCTCCGGCAATTGCGCCGAACAGGCACGTGGGATGAACGCTGTTTTTCATTTTGAACGATGGGTTTACAGGCAAACCCTCCAAGCCATCATTTCAACTTGGAGGGCTAATCGTAAAAATAAGCGGGAGTTACTTGCCCAAAGCCGAGAGGTCATACGTTCTCTCGGTTTTGATATGGCTGCCCAGGTTCGCCCAGTCCGCCTCGGAGTTGACCGAGGTTTCCACGTATTGCAGGGTATTGCCCGCGATACTCTTCACCCCAAATTGACGCAGCAGGTCGGACTTTGCGACCTCTATCAGCGCTCCGGTCTTCAAGTTGACCGCCGTAATGCCGGGGGCTTCCCCCGCGCCCCAGGGACGATTACTCATCCTTTCACAATTGTCGTAGATCACATAATCATTCCAGAAGAGATACCCTTCCGTCTGGACACAAAACTCGTTGACCGCCTGTTTTTTTTCTTCCAATGAAATCACGACGGCTTTGTGGGATGTGTACGTGCCAGTAGACAACAGCACATATTTTCCCAGGTCGTCATTGGCGACAATGGTCGTATTGAGCAGGGTGAACGTCCCCACAATCTCGTTTACGGCGTCCATGCCTTTGTTGTAAATGATGATGGGACCGATCCTTTCGGGGTCTGTTCCGGTGGGGTTGATCGTGAACACAGAGAAACGCTCGTTTTCTCCCACAAATGCCTTGTTCGGGAAGTCTTCGAGTTTGGCGGTAGCAGGCGCCTGGGTTGGGACAACCGCGGGCGCCTCGGTGGGCAGGGCGGAAAGCGTACCCGCGACGATAGTCGCCACTTGATCCGCGCTCTGCGGATTTGCTGCAGAATTACCGGCGGCGCAGGCGGCTAAGATGAACAACAGCAATAGGGCAAGAATTGACTTTTTCATGGGTCTCCTTTTTATAGTCGCACGTAATATCAGGTACGCGCGTTGACGGTTTTGATATATTCCAATTGAAATCCTTGCTCCAGAAAATATTTCTTCAGGAATTTCACTTAACTGATTGTCAAAAAAATTTAAGCCAATCAGTGTGGTAAATGTTCGTAGGACAGAGGGGGGTAATATTTCTTTTCGATATATTTCACGCCATCGAGGTCTTTGAAGTGTTCATCCTGTGTCCATAGGGTTGCATTATTCAAACGCGCAGTTGCAAGGATGATACTGTCTGCCATGGCGAGTTTTAGTTCAGTCGAAATTTGCGCGGCGTTGATGGCGATCTGGCGGTCAAGTTCTACGATTTCGCCCAAAGACATTTGTCCGATGACTTCCAGCGCGCGTTCTTCGCCAAATTCGCGCAGGACTCGTTTGAAGACTTCGTAAATACAGACGGTAGGAACCAGCAGGTTATCCCTATCATTGATGGGGCGCTCGAAAAAATCAGCGTTTTCCTCATCGCTTGCATATTCAATCCAACCCGATGAATCAACGACATTCATTAGCGCGCCTCATCCACTTCTTCGCGGATGTTTTTTGTATCCATGCCTTTTAACATCCCGCGCATTTTTTTTACAGGAGGGATAATCACCACCCGCAGCGTTCCGTTGTAGGGGATAAAGACAATTTGCTGCCCTGGTTTCAGATTGAACTGCTGTCGTACTTCACGGGGAATGACGACTTGATATTTACTTGAAATCGTTACCGCTTCCATTCTACTTTCTCCTTATCGAAAAGAAATCGTAAAGCGATTTTATCACAACACGAAAAACCTATCTTTTCACTTCATTCTCATCGCCAG
>DYDH01000119.1:0-7806 GCA_020717985.1 Herpetosiphon sp.
TATATATGCGCGTGTTACTATTTCCAAAGCAATCCTCCTGCGCGAGATTGCCATGCTGCCTGTCAACGGACGCCTGCTTGATGTCGGCGGCGGCACGGGAAGGGTTGCCTCTGCGATCTCCGGTCTTGTGGATGACGTGGTCGTTGCCGATGTTTCCTTTGGGATGCTGGATAAAGCGGATCGCTCCTCGCTCAAGCCTGTGTGTGGCGGTTCTGAATCATTGCCCTTCGCTGACGGTTCGTTCGAGCGCGTCATCATGGTGGATGCGTTGCATCATGTCATTCACCACGCCGATACCGCCCGTGAAATGTTCCGCGTGCTAAAGCCGGGCGGATTGCTTGTCATCGAAGAACCGGATATCCGCACTTTTGGCGTGAAGTTGATCGCGCTTGCCGAAAAATTATTGTTAATGCGAAGCCACTTCCTTGCGCCGGATCAAATTGTAAAATTATTTCCAACTGGGGAAAAGAGCATTCGGTCAGAAGATGGCACTGCCTGGGTGATTATAAGAAAGTAAAAAGTAGGAAGTAAAAAGCGGGTCACACTCAAAGTGACCCGCTTTTTTATTTACTCATCTGACAGCACGTGCCTTGAAATTACCAGGCGTAGAATTTCACTTGTGCCTTCGCCAATGGTCATTAACCGCGCATCGCGGTACATTCTTTCCACGTTGTATGAGCGGCTGTAGCCGTTTCCGCCGTGGATTTGAATGGCGTCATAGCAAACGCGTTCCGCCATTTCGCTGGCGAAAAGTTTTGCCATTGCAGCCTCTTTATTGTAAGGGCGTCCTTGATCCTTGAGCCATGCGGCTTTGTAAAGCAAATTGCGCGCCAGTTCGATCTCGGTTGCCATGTTGGCTAACTTGAATTGTATCGCCTGGAATTCAGCAATGGTTTGACCAAATGCCTTGCGTTCATGGGCGTAGTCTACTGCGGCTTCGAGAGCGGCTTGCGCCAAACCGACAGAGATCGCGCCAATGATGACGCGCCCGCCGTCAAGCGTGGCGAGTGTTTGATGTAAGCCGCGCCCTTCCACGCCGACCAGATTTCCGAGCGGCACACGCACGTTGTCATAGGTCATGCCGTAAGCGGGGGAGCCGCGCAAGCCCATCTTCTTTTCGGGGGGACTAATTGTTAATCCCTTTGCGTCAGTCGGCACAAGGATCATGCTCAAAGACTTTGATCCGCCCTTCGGGTCGGTGCGGACTAACGTGATGATGTATTCTGCAATACCGGCATTGGTACACCACATTTTTGTGCCGTTGATCACCCATTCATCCCCTTGTTTTTCGGCTCTGGTGGTTATGCCGCCTTGAATGTCAGACCCCGCATCAGGTTCGGTCAACGCGAGGGAACCCAGTTTATTTTTGCCCTGCGCCACCAATGGAAGCCACTTCTTTTTCAATTCATCTGTGCCATAGAGCGTGATGGGCGCAGTGCCAAGTCCATTGTGGGCGGTGAAGGATAGAGCAGTCGAGCCGCATCCCCAGCCAATTTCTTCCAGCGCGATGACACATGAGACCATGTCTACATTCGAGCCGCCATATTCTTCGGCGATGTTCAATCCGAGCAGCCCAACCGGCCCGCCTTTGCGGACTGCGTCCCAATTGAACTCTTCATTTTCGTCCACTTCACGCGCCTTGGGTTTGACAACCTTATCCACAAACTCATGAACTGATTTTTTCCATGCTTTTTGTTCATCACTTAGGTCAAAATTCATTTTTACTCCTCTTCAAGTTCAAAGACCCAAAAGGTTTCAAAAACCTTTTAGGTCTTTATTTTTTAGATTGTAATTACTTTGGCGGCTTTCGTTTGCGCTTCGATAATATCTCCCATTCCGCCAACGATGCCAACCTGCGTCTGTTTGCTGAGACCGTAAAAATCCAGGCAGGTGGAGCAAATGATCATGCGCACGCCTTTTGCTTCCAACGCTTTAAGTTGCTCAAGCACAGGCGAATCCGTGACGGTTAGCTTTATGCCTTCTGTATAAAAACAGATCGCGGCAGGCAGGTTTGTGTTTTGCATCAGTAATTCGAAATATTTGGCGGCCAGTTTGTGCTGTAATGCAAGGTCTGCGTTGCCCATGCCGTTGTTCGTAACGAGAATGACGGTGTCTTTCATGTTGTTGTTCCTCCGTGTTATGGATAATCTCATTTTCTTACATATTTTAGCTCATCCATTATGTTCTCCAGCAAATGATGAATAATATTGTCCAGAGCGTGCTGACGATCAGTTGCCGCACCCCGATGCGGGTGGGTTTCCATCCGATGGATGGATGCGTGATACCCCAAAGTGTTTCAACCCATTGTAATAGAAAAGGGACGAAGATCAGTTGCGGAACGATATTTGCCCAGCCCAACATAAGCGCCGCAAATAGATTGAAGGAGGTATAAGCGAGCGCGCGTTTACCCATGCTCCATAATTCCCTGCTGTCAGTTCGTGTCTTTAATTCGCGTTGTTCGAGTCTGAGATATGTGTAAACGATGCTTGCCGAGGATTGCAGCCATGTCAATGCACAGAGCCACCAGCCAAGCCCCTGCGGGCCGAAGCCGCCAAGCGCCACCCAGTAAGCGGCAGGTGCGGCAAGGGACAGTACGCCGGTGGCGATGATTTCGATGCCGGCTTGTTTCCGTTCGGTTCGCCGGCTGATGAGCCACAGATGCCATGCGAAAACCGGCAGGCCAGGTATCGCAAGATATAGCACATAGCCAAAGCCTTGCAGGACGAGCGCGGCCAATGCCAGGGCTGAGATAATGCCATAGATCATCAGCCAGAAGCGGGCGGGGGCAAGGTCCGTTTTTGGGCGTCTGCCAGAGGTCGCTTTGACAAAGACTGTCATCGGTTGGCGAATCATGAATGCGGACATCGCGCTGATGATAAGGGCAAGGGTGGCGTAGGTGAATTTTCCGCCTGCGAATATGCCGACGAGCAAGGGGCTGAGGATAAACACCCACGAGCCGTGGTCTTGTGGAATGGCGATCTGTTTTTTGAAGTTTTCTCGCATGGTGAGGTAAGCATACAAGAAAACCTGTATGCGCGCAAGGTTGTTATAATAAGGACAAATCATTTCAAGGAGAAATTTTCATGTCACCAAAGAAAAAAGTTAATAAGGCGGAAGCCCAAAAAACTGAGAAGACGATCCAGTATGTTGCGATTGCTATGATTGTGATCGTGATTGCGCTTGTTGCCTGGCCCTATATCGCCAAGTTAGTTCCTCAAAAAGCGGATACGCCCGCTCCCGTGAGCGCCGGGAATGTCGGAAGCACAACCGCTTGTGGCGCGTTTGAATCCATTGCCGCGGCGGATCAGTACAATGAGGCGCCGCCCATGATGGTTGACCAGACGAAACAATATTTTGCAACCTTCAAGATGGCGAAGGGCGGCGAGTTTGTCACGGAGTTGTATCCTGCCAAGGCGCCGATTACTGTTAATAGTTTTGTGTTCCTGGCTTGCAAAAACTATTTTGACGGCGTGACGTTCCATCGTGTTCTTGAAGGTTTCATGGCGCAGGGCGGCGATCCAACGGGGACTGGCTCGGGTGGTCCGGGCTATCAATTTGTGAACGAGAACAGCGATTTGACTTTTGATAAAGCTGGCGTCATGGCAATGGCGAACGCCGGACCCGATACCAATGGGAGCCAGTTCTTTATTACATTTGGACCAACAGAACAACTGAACGGCGGATATACTATTTTTGGTCAAGTGACTGAGGGAATAGATGTGGTCAATGCCATTACCCGCCGCGACCCGCAGGATAACCCCGCTTTCGAAGGCGATGTGATTGAGACGGTTACGATTACGGAAAAGTAAAAATCAAGTATGAGCGCTTTCGCGTGAAAGACGAAGGATGAAGCGAGGCGCTTCATCCTTCGTCTTGATTAATATACTGATTGCCGCCTTGAGATTTACTTGAATCCCCAATTACCAATCCCCGCTATTGATCCTCTTCCGCATCCCGCATGGAGCAGATGGCTTGAAGTTCTTTTTCACGCGTGTATTGTTTTTTGAGTTGTGGTTCGCCAATGGCTTTGTTGGGGACAATGTCCAAACCCTCTATCCAGTTTACAAACAAATCAACATATTCCTGGTTGGCATCGGACTTGTGACCTTGTGTGGCGTGCATGATGGGGCGCAGGTCGTCGGGCAATTTGACAGGCTGATCTCCGAAATAATAGAATTGCTTGGAGACCAGGGCATACAGTCCGCTCAAGTCTTTTTCCATGTTGGCTTCGATGTGTACTCCTGTCCGCATTTTTGGATTGTTGGAGCCCCCGACATAGTTATAAATGCAATCGCCCATACGCATACGATAGTCACGGTTGCGCCAGTCTGGTTTTTTCTTGGGGACAAAGGTCTTGCAGAATTGGTCGTATTCTTCCATTGTCATTTTGCTGGTAACTTTCATGGCGTATACAACATGATCTGAGATGTCGCCAATCGGTGACTTGGCTGATCCCAGCCCGACGATCCAGTCATCCACATCGGCAGCGCGTCGAATGGCTGGTTTGCAAATCACAAGCGTGCAGATTCCCCAAAATGGATTGGGCGCGGCGCCGCCGTCATAGCGTAAGGTGTAAGAGTATAGTTTCATGAGCTTTTTAGTTTCCTGTTTTTATGTCTAATAAATATCTGGACAGAGATGAACGCTATCTCTACGTGTTTATCGGCTTTCCAGACCTTCAAAGTCGATCGATTAGAAATTGGAAAGTATTTCCATGAAATGCGTTTCGCTAATTTCTCCAATCGTAAATATCAATCTTCCATTACCTTTTCTCTCTGATTCATCAATTTTCCATTTCCATACACATAGTCCGCTTGCGTCTGCTATTGTATCTGTTTGGTGAGTTTCACCAGATGGAGAGATGTAGTTCAACTTACAGATCGTTCCAGGCAGCGCTTCGACTGAAACTGTAACATAATTTTTTATGAGCGCTTTTTGTGGGATGTTCACCACGAAGCCTGTTTTAGGGACGGCGGTTGGCGTGCCTGGTGACTGGACGGCGGGGGTGATTGGCATTTGGGAAGAGTTCGCTTGTCCGCGCAGATTCACCCAAGCCAAAAAAGCAACAAAAGTCATCACGGGTAAGATGATTAATATTATTGAAGTTTTTCGAGTTGGACTCATCAGGTTATCGTAGCCAACTTGCCTTGCTTCAATTCGTGAAGTGTTCCTGCTCCGCACGCAAACATAGTGACCTCGATTTGTCTCTTCGCCAACCTTGTCATTTCAACGACATTCTCAGTTGAGATTGCGGCGGCTTTCAGAAACTGTCCAGCCATGCCGCCGAGGGTTGCGCCGAGGGCAATACATTTGGCAACATCGAGTCCGTCTTTGATGCCGCCACTGGCGAATACTGTCATATCGGGAATAGTTTTCTTTACATTCAGAATTGATTCTGCGGTGGGGATTCCCCAGCCGACAAAGGTGGCGGCGAGTTGACGGGTGAATTCGTCTGGGGCGCGGTGCATCTCCACTTGTGACCAACTCGTGCCGCCAGCGCCAGCCACATCTATTGCGCTGACTCCGCAATTTGCAAGAAGCCTTGCCGTCCGCTCTGAAATTCCCCAGCCGACTTCTTTTCCAATGACAGGCACTTCCAACTTCTTACATATTACTTCGATCTTCTTTGCCAAACCTGCAAAATTGGTATCGCCTCCATCCTGCACGGCTTCCTGAAGAGGGTTGAGATGCAGAATGAGCGCGTCGGCTTCGATCATGTCCACGGCTTTGCGGCATTGGTCTATTCCATAGCCTTCATTCAATTGCACCGCGCCGAGATTGGCAAACAATAGGATATCTGGCGCGACGTTTCTCACCTGAAAGGTGGATGCCTGTTCAGGATGTTCGATGGCGGCGCGCTGCGAGCCGACTCCCATGGCGATACCGCATTCCTGCGCGGCTTCGGCGAGGCGCATATTGATTGTGTGCGCGGCGTCAGTGCCGCCGGTCATGGAACTGATCAGGAGTGGCGAATGTAATTTTTTGCCAAACAGGCTGAGGGTGGTGTCGATGCGATCCAGGTCAAGCTCAGGCAATGCTTCGTGGACGAATCTGTAGTTTTCAAGTCCGCTCGTCAATGCCGAGGCAATATCCTGCTCCAAGTTTATTTTAATGTGGTCGGCTTTTCTTTGGTCTATGGGCGCAACTTTTTTCATAAGGTAGTGTTCCTGAGAGTGATATACATATACACTGGCTTGACACGGTTTATAGACCGATTACAATAAGCCAGTCAAAATTATAAACAGGAGGCTGTCATGTCTGACACATATAGTGAACTCGTAATAATCGTAAAGGATTTACTCGGCGCGGATGATGCGAAGATTACGCCCGAGGCCCGTTTCCGTGAGGACCTCGAAGCTGATTCTCTCGATCTTGTTGAGTTGATCATGGCTTTTGAGGATAAATTCGGCGCTGAAATTTCCGATGAAGATGCCCAGAAGATCACGACCGTTGGCGAAGCCGCCAAGTACATCGACTCACATAAGAAGTAATTAATCGCCTGATGTGATTATAACTGTAGAGCCGCCCGTGAGGGCGGCTCTATTGTGTTTCAGTCTTATGTCGTTGCGAACCGCCGTTCTTGTATTTTGGCGGTGAAGCAATCTCCATGATGAGGGGATTGCTCACCTGCACTGCAACAAACGCAGTGAGGCGCAAGTGTCGGGCTAAAAATAAGAGCGCCCTCGCAATGACATGATGGTTATTTTTTACAATAAAGTCGGAATTTCTTCCGGGTGCTTGGCGACTTTGACGCCAGCGGCTTCAAGCGCTTTTACTTTGTCGGCGGCGGTGCCTGCGCCGGCTTCGATGATCGCGCCGGCATGTCCCATGCGTTTTCCTGGAGGGGCGGTTTGTCCCGCGATGAAGGCCGCAACAGGCTTGGTCATTTTGCTTCCGATGTAGGCCGCGGCTTTTTCCTCTTCATTGCCGCCGATCTCGCCGATCATAATGACCTTTTCAGTTTTGGGGTCATGCTCGAACATTTCAAGCACGTCGAGGAAGTTTGTACCGTTGACCGGGTCGCCGCCGATACCTACGCAGGTTGTTGCTCCCATGCCGAGGTTCTTCATGGCATAAAGTACTTCATAGGTGAGAGTGCCGGAACGGGAGACTACACCAATGTTACCAGCGATGGCAATGTCGCCGGGGATAATGCCGACTTTTGCTTCGCCGGGCGTCAATAAACCGGGACAGTTTGGACCGACAAGGCGTACTTTCTTCTGGTCGAGGTAGTTGCGCACGCGCATCATATCCTGAACAGGGACACCTTCGGTGATGCAGATGATGAGCGGGATGCCCGCGTCTGCGGCTTCGAACATGGCGTCTGGGGCAAAGCGAGCGGGGACAAAGATAATCGTCGCGTTCGCATCGGTGGCTTCTTTGGCTGTTTTGACAGAATCAAAGACGGGAAGTTTTCCGTTCAAGACCCATTCGCCGCCTTTGCCGGGCGTCACGCCGCCGACAACGTTTGTGCCGTAGGCGATCATCTGGGTGGTGTGGAATAAACCCTCGTTGCCTGTGACACCTTGAACGATCAGGCGTGTGTTTTTATCTACTAGGATGCTCATGGTTTATTTCCCTTCTTTTGCGGCTGCTACAGATTTTTTCGCCGCATCTGCCAGTGTTTCCGCGGTGATCATATTCGCGTTCTCAAGCAGTTTGCGTCCCTCTTCCGCATTTGTGCCGACGAGGCGTACCACCATCGGAACCTTCGGTTTTACTTCATCCATCGCCACGAGAATGCCGCGTGCGACTTCGTCACAGCGGGTGATGCCGCCGAAGATGTTGAATAACACAGCCTTCACA
>DYDH01000119.1:7814-14165 GCA_020717985.1 Herpetosiphon sp.
GGTGAGGATGATGCGCATGGCCGCGGCTACTTTGTCCGCGCCCGCGCCGCCGCCGATATCCAGGAAGTTGGCTGGTTCGCCGCCGAAGAGTTTGATCACGTCCATGCTGGTCATTGCCAGACCCGCGCCGTTGACCATACAGCCGATGTTGCCATCGAGTTTAATGAAGGAAAGTCCGTACTTGCGGGCTTCGATCTCGGCGGGATCGTCTTCGTCGGTGTCACGCATTTCGTTCAATTCAGGCTGGCGGAAGAGTGCGCTGTCATCGATCATCATCTTGCCATCGAGCGCAACCATTTTCTTATCTTTTGTGATAACCAGCGGGTTGATCTCGGCAAGAGTGGCGTCGGTGGCTTTGTAAACTTCCCACAGACCCATGGCGACTTTTACAAAATCCTTCATGTATTCGCGCGGCAGGTCTATGGCTACGGCCACGTCACGCGCCTGGTATTCGCGCAGGCCCAGCAGCGGGTCAATATGGCTTTTGATGATCTTATCAGGAGTCTTCGCGGCTACTTCTTCGATGTCAATACCGCCGGCAGCGGAAGCGATCATAACGGGCTTCTTTGCGGCGCGGTCATTGGTAATGGAAAAGTAGATTTCCTGATCTATGGCAGAGGCCTCGTCCACAAGCACTTTTCGAACCGGCAGTCCTTTGATGTCCATGCCTAGGATCTGTGCGGCAAGCTGAGCGGCTTCTGCAGGATCTTTGGCGAGTTTTACGCCGCCTGCCTTGCCACGTCCGCCCACCAGCACTTGTGCTTTAATGACAACGCGGCCGCCAAGCTCTTCTGCAATTTGTTTTGCTTCCTGAGAGGTAGCCGCAACTCGTCCCTTTGGAATTGGGATGCCATACTTTGAAAAAATTGTTTTGGATTGGTATTCGTGGAGTTTCATTATTCTCCCTCGGGGGATGTTTTATTTTACAGCGAAGCAATTATACCACCATAAAAAATACGCCTTTAAAAAATTACATCCTGAACAAAGCCGCATGTTTTACGGCAGCGTTCAGGATGTAATTTTTTTCAGAAAAATTTACGGCATCGTGTATCTCATCAAACGGTTGTTTGTGCTGTCAGTTACCCAAACATGACCATCCTTATCCATTGCAATACCTGATGGCAGTCCAAGGCTTGCACTGGATTCAAGATCATCCCAGGTGCGGATGAGAGCGCCGTTCTGGTCAAACTCCATGACGCGGAATCCGTCGGGGTCAGTGATGAACACATGCAGATCGTCGTCTACTGCGATGAACGGCTTATTGTCCAGTGACTGACCGAACCAGCCGTATACGTCCCATTGTTTACTGGGAACGAATGACAGGCTGCCCTCGGTTTCAATTGGTGTAAATGTCTGAATACGTTGATTCCATGTGTCTACCACGTAAACTGTTCCATTTTTATCAACTGTAATGCCGACAGGTTCATCGAACAGACCTGGATCGAGTCCGGCGGAGCCAAATTGTGTGATGAAATTACCTTTTGCATCAAACACCGCGACGCGTTTATTTCCGGTATCTGTGACGTATACACGCCCTTGGGCGTCCACTGCCAGTCCGCGCGGACCATAGAATGAATCGGGCGTTTCGCCTTGACCGAAAATGCCCCAGGCGGTGATGAACCTGCCAGCCGATGTAAATTTTTCGATGCGATGGTTCCATGTGTCCGTCACATAGACCGAGCCGTCATCAGGTGCAATTGCAATACCCCAGGGTTCGTTGAATGTCCCCGATGCGATGGGGGTATTTACGCCGTCAGCGAAAGTGCCCCATTCGTGCAGGACGTTCCCTTCCATGTCGAGGTGTAATACGCGATGGTTGCGTGAATCGGCTGCATAAACAGTGCCATCTTTTGCAAAAGCGAGCGAACGCGGCGCATTCAAGGGGATTTGGCTTTTTGGCACAACAATGAGATCCGACGCAAGCGAAACATATTTTCCTTCCGTTGGGTCTGGTGCTGTTTCCTGAATGGTTGGCGCAACACCGTAATTCCATATCTTCGAGGCGACGTCCTTACGGATATAAAGGCGCATTTTGTCTGCAGGGTTCCATGTGGTGAGTGTCAGGTCTGTGCGTCCCTTTGCTTCCGCATATTTGGTGTAGTCGCGGTTCAACCAGATTTGAATGATGCCTGCGCGGATGTCAGGATTGGTAAATCCTTCGCAGAAAGTCGTGTAATCTTTTGATTTTGCCAGTTTCATGACACCGAGCAATCCCTTGCAGGCATAATCTTCCGGGAATGGCAGTTTCGGATCGCGATCATAGGACAAACTGAAGTAATCCTGCATCGGCCACCACATGCGCATATAATCCATTCGATAAAAGCCGGGCCCAAGCGCAGGCTCGATTTTGTCAAAGTTTTTTTCGTCAACAACGACAAGAACAGATTCGCGTAACACGCGGGTGGGCTGGTCAAATGAAGTTTGCTGGGTGTAGTCGCGCAGATACCAAACAAAAGGCCAGGAGACGCCCGTGTCCGGCGCGCTGGCATCATAAGCAATCGCTACGCCTGTGCCGCCGGTGGTGCGCTCAGAGATTTCTTTTGCCTGAGCCATGACTTCTTTGATGCCTGATGCACCATGCGCGTAGACAAGATATTCAGTGGCTTGATCGTAATTGATGTAAGAGGCGCGGAATGCTGCGCGGCCTGTCAGCACGGCCAGCAATGTGAAGAATACCAGGATGAACATATGCCTGATCTGCTGGAATGTCCATTCGCGAAAGAAATAGATTACGCTTGCGGCGCCTAAGATCGTTGCGACCATCGGCAGGAGGAATGTGCTGGTGGCTTGTAACTGCGCCAGGTCTTTTCCCTGGAATGGAGGAGTGGACCCGCTGAGGGAAAGCGTCATTCCAAAAGCGCCCACGATAAATATTGCCAGAGAAGCGAGTGTCAGCGGGACACGCTGTTCCTTTAAGTTTGCCCAATTGGTGGTATCAATCACGCGGCCCAGCGCCCAGCCTGTGATCAGGATCATGGGCCATGCCATGTGATAGGTGAGCCAGGGCATTCTTTCACCTGCGTAGGAGAATGCAATAACGCTGGTAATGCTCCACCAGACCAACAAGCTGAACATGTTTGGAAAGTTCTTTTCTTCGGTGTCGGAGATATCGGACTCTTCCAGCATGTGAATGACTTCGTCTTCTTCTTCGCTTGGCTCTTCGATCTTGGGCACTGGCTTTCTTCGCAAGCCAATAATGACTGCAAGGATGAGTCCTAATGCCGGTAAGAATTCATAGACGGGGATTTGTATCAAAACATAGAAATACCAGGGCTGACTGCCGCGCGCCACATCTTGCTGGGCCAACCAGTATCCGAGCGAGCCGATCGTGCCTGTAAAGAAACCCGCGCCTTTTGTGAAGACGGTTGTATAAAAAATGGTGTAGGGAACCCAGAAGACCAGTGCGGTCTTCCACCATTTTTCCTTGTTCCATAACAGCCCGACCACGGCGGAGATAATGAACATGAGGGCTAGAAATCCAACGATAATTAATATGGATCGGATATCTGTGCTCATGGACTGGACTTCGGGTGCGGTGGTGGGTATGGTGACGTTTAGCCATTTCTCCAGCAGTTTGACTGGAAAGGGGGAAAGCATGGGCAGAACGATCGTCCCACAAATCATGAGCAGGTCGAAGGAGCGGTCATTGCGAATTTTTTCCCAGGTATATCCACGAATTAAGAATATCGCGGCGAAGACGAGCGCCGTGAAAACTCCCAGGGCGAGGACGATCAATGTTGGAGAAACAGAACCAGCCCCGGGCGCGGCAAGAGGCGATGCCGCAGCGCCGGGATCGCTTGGCATGGCTGTCTCATTCCCTGCAAGGATGGTTGCATCGCGGATATAGAGTCCGTACCCCGCTGTTAGTCCCACAAATAAAACCGCAATGCCGAGCGCGATGATAAAGGAGCGATAGTCCTTCTCTGCATCTTTCCACGGACGACGCGTGACCTGCGCGATGAAATAAATGGCGAGGAATAGCAATGCCTGGGCGGTGTAAATGAAGGATGTTTCTTTTGTTAAGTAGTGCAGCGCCAGCGAGCCCGAGAGGATCAGAAGGTACTTTTTTCCGCCAACTTCGAGGTGACGAAGCATGGCGTAAAGCATGACGATGCCGGAGAGACCGACAAATGATTCGTTGCGGACATAGCGCCCATAATAGAGCATATATGGAGAGATGACCAGAAGGAACCCTGCGATGAGCGTGCCCCATTTTCCGAGGTATCTGCGCCAGTACCAAACCATTCCAACAGTGGCGATACTAAACAGCGCCGCCGGTATGCGCGACGTGAAATCGGTTGCGCCAAACAGGAAATACGTGAGCGCCACCATATGAAATTGGAGCGGACCATGCATCATGGGCGAATGTTCATAGCCCTGCCCACGATAGAGCAGCCACGAAAAATAGGTGTGCAAACTTTCATCATGACTCATGACGCGCGCTTCGAGGTTGTAAAATCGTGCGATGATCGCAAGCAGGATAACTGCCACAAAGATCATAATCTCATTTGTAAAACCGGGAAGTGCGGGATGAATAGGTCGTTCAAGCCAATTTTGTTTTTGTTCCATTGAGTTCACCATTAGAAAAAGATAGCTGACTATACTTTAATCAAGCGGTTCTGACAAGAATTGCGCACGTCACTGACATGGCGCTTCATAAGGGGCGGGGGAAGGTAAATAATAAGAAAATTGTGCTGCAACTGTGAACGCTTTGTGTGCAAGCAGTAGTCGCAGCCTGTCGAAACAAGGGGGGTGCTTCGGAAAGACCACCCTCCATAATGGGGTATTTGTAAATTTCGTGTAGCCAATATAGACTAATTGTTTTTCAATTTTCCTTTTACTTTAAAGAAACACCAGCCAATTGACCACAGCCCGCGTTGATATCTATCCCGCGTCTCATGCGGATCGTACACTCGATGCCAGACTGCTCCAGTATCTCCTTGAACGCTATTGCCCGCTGACGGTCTGTTGCTTCACCGTGATAACCTTCGGTGGGGTTGAGAGGAATCGCGTTGACATGGCACAGCAGTCCTTTGAGACGTGAGGCGAGTCTGCGCGCCACTTCGGGCGTATCGTTCACGCCGCTGATGAGTGCCCATTCAAAGGTGACGCGGCGATGCGTTTTTTCGACGTAATACCTGCAAGCCTGGATCACATCGTCAATTTTATATCTTTTGTTGACCGGCATGATCTCAAGCCGTTCCGCATCATCTGCGGCGTGCAGGGAGATGGCAAGGTTGACCTGGCGCTGTTCATCGGCGAATTTTTTGATCTGGGGGACAAGCCCAACCGTGGAGATGGTGAAGCGCCGCGCGCCGAAACTATAACCATCAGGATCGTTGAGCGTGTCAATTGCGGACATGGTGTTTTCGTAGTTATGAAACGGTTCACCCATGCCCATGAAGACGATGTTCGTTACCGCAAGCCCTTCTTCCTTTAGCGCGCGCGCATAGTACATGACCTGTGCAATGATCTCGCCGCTGGTCAGGTGACGGTTGAATCCCATTTGACCTGTGGCGCAGAAGACACATCCCATGGCACAACCTGCCTGTGTGGAGATGCAAAGTGTGCGCCGACCTTTGCCTGAGTTTGTGTTTGGGTCGTAACGCATCAGCACGGCTTCGATCAAGTGACCATCATACAGTTCGAAGAGTGTCTTGCGCGTTTGTCCATCCGATGAATCCTGAAAAAGTTTTACCTTGATGGGAGAGAAGCCAAGCCGCTCGGCGAGTTTTTCACGCAGGGGTTTGGGTAAGTTCGTGAACTCATCAGGCGAGTTATACAAATGTTGATACAGTCCCTGCCAGACCTGCTTGGCGCGGTAGGCGGGTTCGTCCCATTGCTGGAGGAGGTTCGTAAGGGCGGGTAGATCAAGGTCGTAGATTAACATGGGGATATGATACCAGAGGGGAGGGGATGAAGCATGAATTATGAAGGATGAAGTCGGTTTGCGCGGTTTCTTCTCGACCATGGTGCCCATCCTGAAATTGACAGTCACTTGCCAAGTAGTTGTCAACTGATGGCTTTATTTCTTCGACACATGAAACATCACATACTCTGTCGTCCATGCTTTTCTCTGTATGTGATTTTACCTCACCGATGCGAAGAAGACGTGGGTCAGGAGACCCACGTCTAGCATTGTGGTAATCGTTAGCTGCTGGTCAGGAGACCAGCGGCTAACAGCGGTTAATAACTACCACACTCCCGCCGCCCCCGTCACCATTTCTCTTGGATGCAACGTGATCGCATCCTTGTTACAGCTTGCTCTACATACCCCACAACCATAACACGCTGTCGGATCGATCATCACCTTTTTATCATTCGACGAATAGCGTATCGCGCCGTACTGGC
>DYDH01000406.1 GCA_020717985.1 Herpetosiphon sp.
GCGGCGAAGCCTACCCAAATAAAGAAAAAACCTCCCAGGAAGAAAAAAACCGGCCGTATCGCAAGGCCGGTTTGCTCATCCTCGAGCTCTTTTCACTCACTTTTCTCTTCTCCCCTTGACACTGAGGTTAATCGGTAGCCGGTTTTTGGTTTTGGCACTTCTTTTTCCTCACAACGTCGTATCATATCTGCAAACAAAGTCCAAAATTCTTTGAAATTCTCAATTCGAACCGACTTGTTATAAATTTTGGGCAGTTGTTGTTTTCGTGATTCCCGCATAACAGTAATCGGCACAAAACCACACTTCGCTAATTCTTATCTTACATCTTTTTCAAGATCAGTTTTCCATTTTCGTTTACCACCATCCATTTGTCGCCCTCCTGTAAATTCTCCGACAATTCAGGATAGTCGCTCATATCTGGCCAATCTAAGTAGTTGGTTAGGGTTTTAGGTGCCTCCTCCCTCGCGAAAACTTTGGCGCGAATACTTACTCCCATAAGTGGATTAAGAGCCACGAGACATTTGACTTTTTGAGATTTTCCAGGTTCAAGTTCACACAGGAATTCCCAACGCTGGAATTCTGGCAAACCATCCGATTCTGTTTCATACAAGCTTTGCACATCCCCTACTACTGTGACATTTGATGCGCTTTTATTTTTGATTGCAAAAATCCGCTCCGTTCTTCCGGGAAAGGAATTAGTAGGCCTATTGCCGCTCACCTGTCTAGATACTTTGGTTTTGAAAACGCCTTGTTGAGCTTGCTTGAGACTTTCTGGCTCGGCAATATCCTTTAGTCGTTGTGCATCTTCTTTTTGTACCTTATTAATTTCAGCCATTCTCTTTTCCATTTCAATCGCTTTCTTCAACCAAAGATCAATTTTTTCTTTTGGAGTCACTTTCCACGCAATGGCTTCCGTAAGAATGCCAACCACCAGTGCAGCGCCGAACCAGATACCGCAAACCATCCAGAATCCCCTGTACAGAAGGAAACTCGCAGCAATGATCATTACGCCTTCAATGAGAAGGACCCATGTTGGTGTTAGGGAATGTACTGATGTTAAGTTTTCCCGTTTCTTTGCAGGTTGTGGAATTTGTATACTGACCAGCATAGTGAAACCTGTTACGATTGTCCCGGCAATAAGCAAACCAATGAATTCGAGAGTGGTCATGAGTTATACTCCTTTGCAAATACTATTTGTTTGACACGATTATCGAAAGAGTGCGCGTCATTACAGACATCACCACTCTTTTTGTTGTGAATCCATAGTTTTCTGCCCTCAATATTTCCCGCATGAACCGACTTCAATAAACAACATGCAGGCTAACGGCAAGTGTTAGCGGCAGGCGGGGTATTGGCGGAAAAAACTTTGAGCGTAGATTCCGCTTTTTGGGGCAGAAGCCCCTCAGGCGGGGCAACGCCCCCGCCTGTCCGCTACACACAATGTTAGGCCGCCTCATAAGGTTTCTTCGCGCTCTCGGAAATTGATAACCTTCGCACCGCTACTACCGCCGCCAAGACGGTGATTGCCAACAGAGGAACAAAGTTGATGACAATCCCAAGGAGCACATACGCCAGGGAAGGGCTCAATTCTATGCCCAGCCAACTGTACGCCGTGCGAGCCAGACCCACTAGGCCGACCAGGGCAATGACAAAGGAGAGGATCCCCTGCCCCTTTGCTACCAGACTGTGAGGGCGTGAGGGCCACAAGAGGATGCCCCCCAGCAACAGTGCCAGGCTCAACGGTAACTCTCCAAGCATAAATGCCCACTCGCGAAGCCCGTAGGCCACCCAACGTCCTTCCGTCTCGACCGACCATGAGGGGGGCAGCGCGAGACGGTGCTGGATGAGAGCAGCAGTAGCGGCGACGAGGGTGACAATCCCCAGTGCCACCAATACTGCCGCAACAATTTTACGCATCATTTTTCGTTCACTCCTTTCTGTAGATGGGCGGGGCGTTCCAATCTATCTGAGAATGCGCCGCACTATACTGTAATTTATGGCTGTGTACAGAAGCCCCCAAAAGAATATCGTAACGATGAGAAATGCAGGAGTGCTCTCAAGGCCACCTTCTAAGACACCACTAACAGTCAGTATTCCAAGCGGCCCTTCTACCAACATGCCGATTACTGCACCAATTACCCAAAGCTTTAGAAAGCCGTATTCTGCTCTGGAGATCACCAAATATATGGCCGTGAAGGCGGTCAGATAGATTGCAAGACCAATCAAATAGCCAACATCTATGACAGTGCCCCAACCTGTTCCAGTGAGGCGTTCAAGCAAATGGCACATCAAGAGTGCGATTGCGTAAAATAACGCGGCTCTTTTTATCTTCTTCATTCTGGATTACAAATGGCGGCTTAACATCTGGTTATACGGACGGCCTAACGGAATGGCTCAGCGGCAGCGGCGGGACTGGCGAGATACCTTCTCAATTATGCAACATTTCTGGCAAAACGCGCCTGCGCGCGAGCGGCAAAGCCGCTGTCCGACTGGAGC
>DYDH01000407.1:0-259 GCA_020717985.1 Herpetosiphon sp.
CTCACAAGAACGTTAACTCGTTTAATTGACGCATTATCATCTTGCATGTATAATTTTTGCAACTATCCCTCATGGAGGGATAAGCAGAGGATATATGGCATTGCGTGGAAATTTGCGTGATTTTACAATTACACAACTTCTAAATTTGATTAATCTTGCCAGTAAGACCGGCACATTGATCCTGGATGGTCCTTCGGAGCAGGCTCATATTTCGTTCCGCGAAGGCAAGCTGGCTTATGCGCGGCTTGGTCAGGACGAT
>DYDH01000407.1:294-2495 GCA_020717985.1 Herpetosiphon sp.
GATCAATGTTAATCAGTATCGCGCGATTGCAGACCGCGCAGGTCAGATGACCGATAAAGAACTTGGACTGCTTCTTATTAGTGCGGGATATGTCACCCAGGAGGATATTCTCCTTAATTTACAGGGATATTTTACTGAAGTGGTGCGTAAGCTGTTTACCTGGGTGGAAGGCATCTTTCGTTTTGAGAATGAATTGCTTCCGCCTGACGGACGCATCAATGTTAAACTTGATCTTGAAAATATTATTATTGAGGGATCGCGTCAACTGCGCGAGTTGGAACAGTTACAGGATGAAATCCCGAGTCTTGAGATGGCGCTCAAATTCACCGAACGCCCGCTTACCAATGTGAACTTGAGCGTTGAAGAATGGAAAGTGGTTAAGTTTGTTGACCCCAAGAACACCATGCGTCAGATCGCCAGCACGAACAAATTGAGCGATCTTGACGTTCGCAGGATTGTATACGGCTTGTTGCAGGCGGGGTTGGTTGAATTGGTGCGTCCTGCGGGTGTGGTCATTCCGCCTAACCCGAAACAGTTCCCGGTACAGGACAAGCAGGAACAAAAGACTTTGATCAACAAATTGATCGGTCGCATTCGTACGTTGTAATCATCAGGGTTAGAAGGATAGGAATTATTATGCAAACGGTCAAAATGGTAGTGACGGGTCCATTCAGCGCAGGCAAAACGCAATTTATTCAGTCTGTCAGTGAAATAGATGTGGTTGCCACAGAACGTAAAATTTCTTCGGATGAAGAGCGGACTGTAAAATCTGCGACGACTGTGGCTATGGATTTTGGCCGCATCACTGTGGACGAAGACCTGGTTCTATATCTGTTTGGGACGCCGGGTCAGAAACGCTTTGACTTTATGTGGGAGATCCTTTCGGAGGGCATGTTAGGCTTTATTGTCATGGTGGACAGCACGCGGCCTGAAACCTTTCGCGAAGCGCGCTCGATCCTTGAAACGTTCCGCGCGTATGCTCCCACTCCCTTTGTGGTTGCCGCAAACAAACAAGATGTTGAAGATGCCTGGGAACTCGATGATGTGCGTCATGCATTACGTCTTGATGCCAAAACAAAGCTTTTACCCTGTGTGGCAACTGATCGCAGTACCGTAAAAACAGTCCTGCTTGAGTTACTGTATAGTATCCTAAAGGAAATGGAATCCGGAAAATAGGGGAATAAGGATTTATATTTTGCTGTGTCTTCAATTACCACTGATCAGGGAATAGTTCATTACGAAGTATACGGACGCGGGCGTCCGGTAATCCTTTTGCATGGGTGGCTCGGCTCGTGGGGACTGTGGCAGGAGACAATGGCTTATCTGGGCGCATTTTATCGAACCTATGCGCTGGATTTTTGGGGATTTGGCGAATCGGGCAAGAAACGTGAGACATACGCCGTTTCAGATTTCGTAAGCCTTGTGGATCAATTCATGGAGCAATTGGGGATTGTTCATGCGCCGTTGGTGGGACATAGCATGGGCGGTACAGTCAGTCTTTCTGTTGCCATTAAGTATCCTGAGCGTGTCAGTAAAGTGGTGGTGGTGGGGTCGCCCATCATTGGTTCTTCGCTTGCGCCGATGCTTAAGCTCTCAGGTTATCGCCCGATTGCGTTTATGTTGTTTAATATGATGGGGGTATTTCGCACCGGGATGAAAATCTATTCACCCTATATATGTAAGGACCCGCGCTTTCCGGCGATGATGGATCGCGATCTTTCACGTACCACCGTTGAGTCTTTTCTGCGTTCCATTGCTTCGCTCCGCCGCACAGACTTGATCCCCATGCTCCCGCAGATAAAAGTCCCGACCATGGGTATGTATGGTGACAAGGATGTAATTGTTCATCCGTTACAGTGGCAGCCTCTACAAGCAGGTATACCCCATGTGGTGATTGAGCGTTTCCCTGCGGCCGGGCACTTTATTATGTTGGAAGAGCCGACCTCATTCAGTCAAAAATTAAAAACATTTCTTGACCAAAATATATCCACTCCATGAGCGGCGAATCCTTTTTCTATCCCCAAAAATGGGCAGGATCATATTGCTTGGAATGGAGGAGGTAATGGGGCTGAACCGGGTGGATACTGTACTTCGCCTTTCTCCATTTGAAGATTTGATACAAGATTCTTCGCAACTGACTGCGGATCATCCCTTCTCATTCGAAACAGTGAGTCTCCTGCAAAGTAGGTGATGCGGTTTGC
>DYDH01000120.1 GCA_020717985.1 Herpetosiphon sp.
GAATTGCAGGATTACCGCAACTACCTGCAATACGACATCCGCATTCATTATCCAAATGGCGACCGCGCTTTGCTCAGTCAAATCAACGCCAAGAAATCTGGCGGCGAAACCACCACGCCATTTTATGTGGCAATGGCGGCATCGTTCGCCCAAGCCTATCGCCTAAACCAAGCTCGCCCATCCGACACCATCCGCCTTGCCCTCTTCGATGAAGCCTTCGGCAAAATGGACACCGCCCGCACCGCGTCTGCCCTGCACTTCATGCGCGAAGCGGGCTTGCAAGTACTCCTCGCCACCCCGCCCGATAAATCTGGGTCATTGTTGCCGTACGTGGATAGCGTCTGCACTGTTGTTCGTAAAAACAATCATTCGTTTGTGATTGACATTGACAAGAGCGAGATGATTGAGAAGTTGGAGAGCCAGTGACCAGTCATCAGTGTTCAGTAATCAGTACTTCGTGTTGCGTGTTCCGTTGGGTTGATTGAGAAATGGAAGCGTCTTTTATCCCTTCGCCTGATGTGGCAGATGCGCTGAATGCGTTGCTTGACATTCTTGAGCGCCGTGACGGAACACGCAACACACAACTGCGTTCCATCAAAGTCACCCTCGCCAACCTCCCGCTCCCAACTTACTTTTCCCAAACCGACCCCATACCACGCCTCATTGCCAACGAACAACTAACCATCCTCGAAAAAAGCGGACTTATCTCCCTCACCTGGCTCCCAGGCGAAACAGGACACATTCTCCAATCCATCACCCTTCCAAAAACGGAATACGCAACACGAACCAACGAACTCTTCCACCTCCTCTCGCGTACACCCATCGCCGACAACCGCTCCCGTCTCGAAAGCCAGTTGCTCGCCGACAAATTCCGCTTTCAGGATGACTGGCGTGCCCGAGCAATTTCTTACATCTTGCATCAACTCAAAGCCGAAAAATCTCCCGCTCCATTTAGCCTGACCGATCCAAACCTAACCCTCGACCTGCTTACCGCTCTACAAGCATTGTCCACGCTGACAACAGAGACTCCCTACCGCGTATTCAGCGTACGCGTCTTTAACGACAGCAAGCGGTTTGAAGCAATTAAAAATCAACTCGTCACGCTCGCCCGCATCGGCAACCCCGAATGGAAACGAATCCCTGCTGAAGAAGTCCTGCGCGAACTCAACCTCGTCGCCAATCCAAACTATATCCACTTTGCAGGCTACTGGCAATTCACAACCGACAAAGGAGAAATTCTCAACTTAAGCGGCTTCACCCCCTCGGTCGGATTCCCTGCCGCACAAATAGCTTCCTTGCAATCTGTCCACGCCGAATCCGTCCTCTGCATCGAAAACCTAACCACCTTCCATCAATGCATCCGCCAAACGGAGCAGATAAACAACGGAATACGCACCACGCAACACGCAGTTATCTGTATTTTCGGCAACCCATCTCCCGCCGTGCGCTGTGTCTTGCGCCTTCTTCCTGAAACAGTTCCTATTTTTTTATGGTCGGACTTGGATTACGGCGGCTTCAATATCTTGAGTCAACTGCGCAGATTCGTTAGCAAACAAATCCAACCCTATTTGATGAACATTGAAACTCTCGAATCCAATATTCCCTGCGCCCGTCCTCTCACCTTATCTGACCGAACCAATCTCAAACGCCTGCTCCTGCGCCCCGAATTACACGATGTTCGTAATGTCATCGAACACCTGCTCAAGCGCGGACTAAAACTGGAGCAGGAGGGTGTGGAGGATTTCTAAAAACTTTCAAACAGATATGCTTGCCATTCAGGAACAGGAGAACATGGAACAGCGTGAGGTTGTGCCTGATTTGGCGTACATTATAATCACCCCATGTCCAACGACCTTTTTGACCATGCCATGCACGAACGCTTGAAAAGCGAAGCCCCGCTTGCCGCGCGGATGCGTCCGCGCACATTGGATGAATATATCGGGCAGGAACATATCGTGGGCGAGGGCAAACTTCTGCGCCGCGCGATCGAAGCCGATAAACTTTTTTCGTCCATTATTTTATGGGGACCTCCCGGCACGGGCAAGACCACGCTGGCGCAAGTCATCGCCAACACCACCAAGAGTCACTTCACCACCATCTCGGCCATTCTCGCTGGCAAAGCGGATTTGCGGGTGGTGATTGACGAGTCGCTTGAGCGCAGGCGTTTGCATAATATACGCACGATTCTTTTTGTCGATGAAGTCCATCGTTGGAACAAAGCACAACAGGATGCGCTCCTGCCGCATGTGGAAAACGGGACATTTACCCTAATCGGCGCGACGACAGAGAATCCATACTTTGAAGTCATCAAGGCGCTCATCTCGCGCTCACGGGTGTTTCAATTGCGGAATTTAAATCAAGCCGAGACAGGGATTTTGATTGACCGTGCGCTGACCGACAAAGAACGGGGATACGGGAACAAGCAAATCATTCTTGAATCCGATGCCCGCACTCACTTAATCGAAGTCTCCAGCGGCGATGCGCGCAACGCTCTGAATGCGATTGAACTGGCAGTCGAATCCACCGCGCCTGACAAAGACGGCATCATTCACGTCACTTTGGATGTGGCGCAGGAGTCAATTCAACGCCGCGCGGTTTTGTATGACAAAGACGGCGACGCGCACTACGATACCATTTCCGCCTTTATCAAATCTGTGCGCGGAAGCGACCCCGACGCGGCACTGTACTGGCTGGCGAAGATGATCTACGCGGGCGAAGACCCCAAGTTTATCCTCCGCCGCTTGATTATTTTGGCAGGCGAAGATATTGGACTCGCTGACCCAATGGGACTGGTCGTTGCCAACTCGGCGGCGCAGGCGTTTGAGTTTATTGGCTTGCCCGAAGGGATTTTTCCCATCGCCGAAGCCACGCTTTATCTTGCAACCGCGCCCAAATCAAATAGCACGGCGGCATATTTCAAGGCGATGAAGAAGATCGAGGAAGAGGGACAAGTCTCGGTGCCGCGTCACTTGGCAGACGGCAACCGCGACGCCGCCGCGACGGGACAAGGCAAGGATTACGTTTATCCACATGATGAAGAAGGTCATTTCACGCCGCAGCAATATCTGCCGAAGAGGTTACTTGGCACGTATTTTTATGCGCCATCACAAGAGGGATACGAATCTCAAGTGACTGCAAGACTTGAAATGTGGCGCGAGGCGCAACGCAAAGCATTGAACATCGAACGCCGCGAGGATGTCCCTGCGATGAGTGAAGATGAAATCAAAGAAATGAAGCGGAAGATCAAATAACATGGATGAAATCCGTCCCTGGCTTTATATCGGGAATTACAGTGACACACAAGACAAAGAGCGCCTCGAGTTCAATTCCGTTCAAGCAGTGCTGCAACTTGCCGCGCCCATTAACCATGCTGGGATCACATCGCTGTATTTGCCGGTTAAGGACATGAGTCCAATCTTCCCTCATTTTTTTAAGGAAGGCGTGGAGTTTGTTCGGGGTGAAAAAGAAAAGGGGCACATAATCCTTGTCGCATGTGCGGCGGGTATCAATCGCTCAACGGCATTTTGCATTGCAAGCTTGAAAGAGATCGAGGGATTATCATTATTGGATGCTTTCAAGGAAGTAAAAAAGAACCATTCCCATTCCATGCCGCAGGAAATGGTTTGGGAATCGCTTTGTAGTTATTACAATGAAAAAACATCCTACATCGACTTACTGCGCATTTCGGCGCAATATTATTAATTGGAAAATTACACATGACACTTTTATTGCTGATCCGTCACGGCGAAAACGAATATGTCAAAACCGGCAAGATGGCGGGCAGACTGCCCGGGGTTCACCTCAACGAACGGGGTCAGAAACAGGCCGAGGCGTTGGGTGAGGCGTTGAAGGATGTCCCGATCAAAGCCATTTACTCCAGTCCGCTGGAGAGGGCAATCGAGACGGCGACTCCAATCGCATCTGTACGAAAATTGCAGATCATTCAGGAACCTGATCTAATGGATGCGGATATCGGCAAGTGGCAGGGAAAATCATGGAAAGTTTTGAGCCTGACAAAAGTGTGGAAGATCGTGCAGAACGCCCCTTCACGTTTTCGTTTTCCCGATGGCGAGTCGTTCCCTGAAATACAAACCCGAATTTCAAACGTGCTGGAACGCATCATAAAAACTCATAACAAGCCGCAAGACATTATCGTGGTTGTCTTTCACGCGGACCCGATCAAACTGGCGGTGTCACACTTTCTTGGGATGCCGCTCGATCATTTTCAACGGCTAAGTTGTGACACTGGTTCGCTCACGGCCATCCACGCCAGTGAATCGGGGGCAAATTTGGTGAAATTGAATCAACGACCGCCATTTGAGTTTTTAAATAAGTAGAGCGAGATTAATCTCGCTCTACTTATTACTTCCACAACTTCGCCAGCTCGTTCAGCGATTTGTAATATGGCTCGATACTTGGGATGTAATGCCGCTCATCCTTTGCGTGCGGACCAATGCCGGTCTGCCCCCAGACGACTGCCTGACCGCCCGGGGCGAATCTCGCGCTTGTGCCAGGGAGTTTCCTCCCAATTTTTGGATCAGCGCCCGAAGCAATCTTCACCGATTGGATCAATGCGAGCAAAGCGGGGTTTTGTGGGTCACACGCTACGCCGTTCTCCATCACATTCATTCGTAATTCAAGTCCATTCGCTTCACAATAAGCAAGCGTTTCCTCCTTGAGTTTAATGGTGTCATCCTGCGGAATGGGACGAATCTCCACGCCGAGAATGCCTTCCGCCGCAGTCACGTTATACACACCGGGTGTGCCCACATTGATAAACGGGAACTTGGCCTGCGACTGCCATCCATCTGTCGCTTTGAGAGTGAGATGCTTGGCAAAGATTTCATTCAAGGCTGTGCGGGCATTGATCAATCTCTCGCTCAAGTCGCCGGTGCCAGCAATACCGCTGTGGCCTTTCGCGCCGTGCGCGATCACATCAAAACGCATCACGCCGCGATTCTCCACGCAGATTTCGCCGAAGAGTTCAATGCCTTTTTCACCAGTGCGTTCGCCTGCAATGAACAACGATGGCGTGTAGGGGCGTCCCAATGGGTCGTCCTTACTGAGTTCAGCAAGGACATGCGGCGTGCCCCACGCTTCGGCTTCGCCGTTCTCTTCGTTGCCGACCAGCATCAACGCGATGTTGGGATACGGCGCACCTGCCTTCATCGTGTCTTTCATCCACACCATATACGTCGCCACAACGGTCTTCATATCCGCCGCGCCACGCCCCCACAGATAATCACCTTCGATGCGCGGAGTGAATTGCGAATCGTCTGGTTCCGGCTCCACAACATCAAAGTGACCTGTTAAAAGAATTGGGGATGAGTCTCGTTTCTCGTTACTCATTTCTGCATTTGGGAAAGTTGCATACACCGCAGGATACTTCCCGTCAAAGAACTTCACATCCAACCCGGCATTACGCAAATAATCATCCACCAGAGAGCCCGCGCGATGGACTTCATCCAAACGTTCATCGGGGCAGGCTGTAACTCCAGGGATGCGGATCAATTGCTGGGCAAGGTCGAGAATTTCACTGGTCTTGTCGGGATACGATACTTCGATAACCGCCTGCGCACGCGGACGGAACTGAATCGGCGCGTTGAGAATTTGTCTTGCTGCATCGCGTCCGCGCTGGAGGAATTCCGCAATCTTGGATGATTCCTCGCCGAGAGAACCGTATTCAGAGGCGATGCGTTCCACATCCGCCTTGACCTGCGCCTCGCGTTCAAAGTGCATCTCCTTCAACACTTCCAACGGAACCTCACCGTTCTCGTTCAATTCGGACTGTACACGGGCACGCATCTTCTCAGATGTGTTGCGCGCGCCATCCGCCATCTCCACCAACGGAGTAAGATCATTCCACATGTTCAAGGCTTCTGCCAGCGGCTTGAGTTCATTCAGCGTCCACTTGAGGAAATCGCGCATGGCAATCGGCTTGGCAGTAAACGGGTTGGCGATCTCAGCGCGCATCCCGTGTTGAGCGGCAAGGTTTTCATTTGCACGGGCACGGGTGATGTCTTCACGGTCATAGCGGAAGGCGCGCGCGAACTGCGGGTCGGAATAAACCCGCAGAAGCAGGAGATGCTTAAAGGTCAGGTTGGCGATGTCGAGGTCAAGGCTGTGACCGCCTTCGTCGGTGCGAACTTCTACACGTCCCATCGGCAGGTTGATTCGCGCCATCAGATTCTGTCTTTCGATTTGGAGCGCCATCTCTTCGGGAGGAGTGGATTCACCCGCCGCGAACAGCCCTCGCTTGTACAACGCTGTGAGCTGGTCGCTGGTCGTCGAGATGATCCTCTCGACGGGGTCGGCAAACGAACGCGCGCGGATCGGCGTCCAGTTGTTGTTGCCAAAACGCACGCCGCTGCGGACAAGGTCATAGGAAATTTGCAGGTAGTCGTTGTATGAGCGATAGAGGTCGGGCAGGTCAATGGCAGGCGGATTGGGGAAGGTCATGTTACGGACAGAGTCAAACTCGGTCAGCAACACCACCGCGTGTCCGTCCCTGACCTGAGCCTTCATCGGGGTGGAAGCATTGGTTGCAATGAAGAGCGCGGAGAAGGCGCGCATCAACCGTGTGGCGGTGATATAAAACTCAGATTTGAAATCATCAAGATGCATATTGCCACGCTCGCGGGCGGGCAGGTGCATAAAGTCCCAGGCAAAGAGCGGGTCGGGCAGGGACAGGTTGGCATGGATGCCCGTGGTGGCAAGCGACTCACCGTACAGGTCAACGCATTTTTCGAGATAACGCCGTTTGGCAATTCCCCAACTGCCTGGGACGGAGCCGTGTCCAACGTCAGTCAGGAATAAAAGGTTACCGTGCCAATAATAGAGCCGCTCCCCAAAAGTGGAGCCAGCGCGATGCAGGGCATTAATCAACGCGGCTTCCATGAGGCGCGCTTCGTAGATCGCACCTCGCGGATGGTAATACGGGCGCGTCGCCCATTCGATCATCCAGTGGAAGACTTCCAACTGGCTGAATTGCTTCTGCCAGGGCGGGATGCACTCGGCGCGCATGTAATCCACAAAGGATTGCTGATTGGGACCCGCGCCCACATTCAACAAGGGACGTAAATTTTCATCGAGCATGTTCCATTCCTGCTCGAAACCGTTCAGCCCGCTTTCGGGCTTCTCCTTAATGGATTGTTCAAGGGCGAGGTGATATTTATCGGCGAATTTTTGGGGCATGATAATTTCCAAAGATAAAAAGAGATAAGAGCAATTAACCGCGAAGAGCGCGAAGGTCGCTAAGTTTCTTTATGGCTTTCTTCGCGTTCTTGGCGGTTAAGCTTTGAGTGAATTCAAACCTTCAACGAGTCTCTTGAACGCGCCTTCTGTTCTTTCGGCAGGAGTGGCATACGAGAAGCGGATCCAGTCATTGCCAAAGGGGGAGAAGAACGCGCCGGGCACAATCGCCACGCCGTGATTTTCAGCCAGGTATTGTCCGAGAGGTTCACTGTCAGCCAAGCCTTTGGCCTTGATAAATTCACCGACATTCATGAAGGCATAATAGCCCTTGCCGATGATGTGCTGCATTCCACTTTCAGCAAGCAGTTTCTTCAAAACCACGCGGCTGGCATTGGTCGGCTCGATGATGGTCTTCGCGGCTTCCCTAAATCCAATTTCATAAGCGGCCATTGCAATCGCCAATGAATAGAACGACGGCATGACGGTATGCGACGCGCGCGCAACAATGAACTTGATGACGCTTTCATCTGCGATCAAATGGCAATTGCGGATGTTGGATGCGCCGAGCGATTTTGTCAGCCCATCAAGGAACATGATGCGCTTGCGTTCTTCGGGGGTGAAGAATTTCAGGAAGGAATTCAAATCCATTGGGGATTCATCGGTGACGTAGTGGTACATCCAATCGAAGAGCACGAACGCCACGCCCGCTTCCAACGCGGCTTTCGCCAACGCCACCTGCTTCTCAACGGCGATGGTCAAGCCTGTGGGATTGTCTGGATTGGTGATGACGATGCCCGCGATCTTGCGACCTTTGGATTCGGCGAACTTAACGCTCTCGCGAATCGCCTCCTCGGAATATGCCCAACCCTGGGCAGGGTCGCCGGGAGCCCAAAGCACATTCGCCCCGACACCGTACGGACCCCAGTTGTACGAAATCCACGGCACGCGAGAGACCATGATCAAGTCGCCCTGCCGCCCATATCCGAGCGCCATCATGGCCTGATAAGCCTTGAGCAGTCCATCGCGTCCACCTGCGGTGCCAAGCACATTTGCAGGGCCCCAACCGGAAGATGCATCCAATTTCCAATATTGCTCGATCACGGCTTTGCGGTAGGCGTCGGTGCCGAATGGCATATCGTAGGCCGTACCATGCTCGATCTGGAGTTGCGAAGCGCGTTCCAAAATCGCTCTGGGAACTCCGGGCAGGGATGCGCCGCCGTCGCCTTGTGAGGCGTCGAATATTTTTGCGCCGGGGTTCTTCTCAACATACACTTTCAACGACTTGTTGATCAGGAACATGCGTGAGGGCGGAATATCCGCCATTTGCTTTAAATGGTCGCTGACGGGGATCAGATTCTTTTCGTCAACGGCGAGGACGGGGGTGGTGTTTGAAATCATGGTGACTCCTTAGGTGACAGTCACCTTAAAGGTGACTGTCACCTGATGATGGGGATTAAGAAAAACGCCCCGAACTTCGGGGCGTTTGGTTTCCTATCTACGATGAATAAAATTGTTCCTGTTCATCCGACAAATACCAACGTCCCGTCACTACATGAGTACGAGTAGTACGATTGGTATTATTAGCGTCAACAATCAACTTTTGAAACATTGCGCGCAAGGATACCACCGTGAGGTATATGCGTCAAGCAAGTAAAACGATCAATGGATTAACTTCCAAGCCCATGCCCGCCTGCAACTTTTAACTCCACGCCGCTTGGCGCTCCACTTATTAAAGGAATCGCTTCGGCAATAAGAGGTCTCACCCGCTCATCCTTGAGCGACATATCGTGCGCTTCTTTATCATCCCAAATCTCGAAAACCCAAACACTCGTCTCGTCAACAACATCCTCGTTAACAATATATGCGCGGCATCCGGGAAATTGGGATACAACACTCGAAGCGCGTAACAGGATATCAACCAACATTGTACGCTTTCCTGTTTGAGCAGTAAGCTTTCCAGTCATTGCATACATTTTATTTTGCTCCATCTGATTAAATAAAGCATCCCACAGGTGTGACAAAATCGGTCAAGTCTGCGGGATGCTTATAAAATTGGTTAATTATTCGCGGGATTCATGCTCGTGTATAAACCCAATGCATTTCCTGTTGGATCCTTGAAAATTCCAAACCAGCCCATCCCGGGAATTTCAGTCTTCTGGTGAAGTACCTTACCGCCGAGTTTCTCCACCTTCTTCAAATCTGCTTCTATGTCGTCGCTGTCGATATAGACCAACACCTGACCGGCAGGGTTATCGGCCGAGACATCAGGAAAGCCGCCGCCCGAACCATCACCCGCTTCCCACATGGTGTAATTCATCTCTGGCATGGACTGAATTTTCCAGCCCAATAAATCTTGATAAAACTTGCCTGCGGCTTCCCTGTTCTTGGCGGGAATCTCAACATGGACAACATTTCTCTTGGACATGATATTCTCCTTTGATAAAGTGGATAACAACAGTCCAATTTTAGAACATATATTCTAACCCGTCAAGCGCCAGATATGGGATTTTTTTTCGAAATCCCCCCACATATTCCAGAAACTTCTTACTTTCCGTATTTGGCAAGAATGCGCAGGAAAATTTCCCTGTCGTCAGGCATGATCTCCACGATCTCAAAACCAACACGGTACAGGTTTGGTTCAATATCATCCATCTTGCACCATTTTGAGCGGGCAATGAAGATAATATAAGGCCTGTCTGCCAAGTCAGAAGTCAGTTCAAGACGCAGGTAGTAATCCTTTTGAAGTGGAAGAGGCACAGTTGTCTCCAACTGCAAACCGATTGCGCCAACTTCCACCATGTGACCCAGTATTTCCTGTGTGTCGTCATTGATAACACGCATGTAGAAAAAAAATTTCTTTCGTGGGGTCGTTCGTCGCTCAGGCATGAAAATTCTCCTTTGACAAGATACGCTATATTATACCAATCGTACCACCTCGCCCCAATCTGAAAATATAAAGTTTATATTAAATTGGCGCTCTCAAAGGAGGAGAAAAAATGCAAAAACAGGCGTAGTTTCAATAAGCAAAGCGAATTAATTGACCGCAAAGGATAAAAATCCTGTTGCGCTTTCTGAAAGAGATACCCAGATCATGAAAAAAAAACGGCGGAACATGTTCCAAACCGTTTTTTAGTTTTTAATATGCGCTATATATCAAACAGATCGCCTTTCCGCTTGAACGACTCCCCCACTGGTGGATAAGCCTGCATATAATCTTCGTTCTCGCCAAAGAGCTTGGTAACAAAACCCATTAGCCCGCGCCGCATCTGTCCGCCGCCTTGTGAGGCGTGGCACTCGCTCGCCTTTTGTTTCGCATCCGCAACCGAGCGAACATTCAAGCGCACATGCACAGGGAAACTTACCTCTGCAAGTTCCTTGATGTTGATGTCGCCATTGCGCCCAAATTTTGTGGGGTCTTTACCAAATAGCGGCATCAAGCGGACAGCCGCCCTCAGCAATCCTTTTGGAAAAACCTGAAAATAAAGCGCCTGCGGCTTGAAAGGGTCACCCGCTTCGGGGTAGAAAGAAGCGTTATCTGAATTTGCAAAAGCAAAGACAGTCGCCTTGTGGATGTGAATGTGGTCAGGGTGTTTATATCCACCAATCGGGTCGAAGGTCAGCACTACTTCAGGCTTGAGCTTGCGGATATATTTCACGATCTTGCCCGCCACTTCCTCAATCGGCGCATTGATCTGCGCATCCGGATGTTGGTTCGCATCCATACCAGGCATGCCCGAATCGCGATAGCCCAAAAAGAAAACTTCCTTCAAGCCAAGTTCCTTCGCAGCGCGCATCAATTCAGCGGTGCGCATTTCGGCGGTATCCTTGAAACCTTGTAAATGCTCCTCGTCCACCGTGCCTGCTTCGCCGCGCGTGGCGCAAACATAATATACATCGTAGCCCCTGCTGGCATACAAAGCCAGCGTGCCGCCCAAACCAAAAGACTCATCATCGGGATGTGCCAATACTGCCAATAAAGTTTTTGTCATATTTACCTCTTTTGCATAGACGTTCAATGAAGGCACAAGTTTACCTTAAGTGATAAAATTTAATCGCCAACAAAAGGAGCGAAGCAAATGTAAAACCTCTGTAGTCAACCGGTTTTTTGCATCATTCACAACAATGATGCTTTTGGTTTTCTTTTTAACTACGGAGTCACCATGCTTGGCATCCATAATCTTTCAAAAAATTTTGGCATCCAGCCCATTTTACAAAATATAAATTTCAATATCAACGCGGACGAACGCATTGGTCTGATCGGCGCAAACGGTTCAGGCAAGACCACGCTCATGCGCATCCTTGCAGGTCTCGAACAACAAGACTCTGGCGATGTCGCATCGACGCGCATTGCTTTGCGAATAGGATATCTTGCCCAGGGAATGGATTTCACACCCGAGCAGACGCTTCGCGCCGCCCTCGGGCTTGAGTCCACGACCCAAACAGATCCCGCCGCTGAGGTAGAGTCACTCGCCCTCGCGCTCTCGCAAAATCCAAATGACCCCACCCTCCAACAACAATACGACGAAGCGCTTGCCAAACTTTCAACCTTCAACATTAAACCTGAAACGGTTCTCGCCCCACTCGGACTTGTCTACCTCCCTCTCGACACCCCAGTCACCCACCTCAGCGGCGGACAGAAGACTCGGCTAATGCTAGCGCGCGTCTTGCTCGAAGAGCCGCATCTGCTATTGCTCGATGAACCCACCAACCACCTCGACATTGAAATGCTCGAATGGCTCGAAGACTGGCTCAGTCATTTTCAAGGCGCAGCATTGATCGTCTCGCACGACCGCGTATTTTTGGATAACACCGTCACATCCATTCTCGAACTGGATTCGACCACGCATACCATAAAAAGTTACGCCGGCAATTACAGCGACTACACCCATCAAAAACTTACCGAACACCAAAAACAAGTTCAAGCATATCAAGACCAACAGGATCAGATCGCGCAACTGCGAGTGGCAGCGGGTCATGTCCGTACTTTGACAAATATGAAAAAAGGCGGCAAATCCGATAGCGGAGATAAATTTGCAAAGGGATTCTTTGGCAACCGCGCCACCAAAAATGTGGCGGGGCGCGCCAAACATCTCGAAGCGCGCATCGAACACATCCTGACCGAAGAGAAAGTTGAAAAGCCGCGCGCCTCGTGGAAAATGAAACTGGATTTCGGCGCACCCGATCACCAATCCAAAGATGTGCTGGTCATGGAATCGCTTTCAATTGGCTACACGCCAGAAAACCCGCTGCTCGAAAATATAAATTTATTCATTCGCGCAGGTCAACGCATCGTCTTGACAGGTCCAAACGGCGCAGGCAAGACTTCCTTCGTCCGTACAATTGTCGGGAAAATATCACCGTTGGCGGGTTCATTCCGCTTGGGCGGCGCGACCAAACTTGGCTACATGGCGCAGGAGCAGGAATTGCTCAATCCAAATTTTAGTCCCCTACAAACCATACAATCGGTCGCCTCATTTAACGAAACAGACGCGCGCAACTTCCTGCATTACTTCCTCTTCAAAGGAGATATTGCGTTGCGTCCCTCACACGAGCTTTCCTTCGGCGAACGTGCCCGCCTGCAACTTGGGACTTTGGTGGCGCAAGGCTGTACCTTTTTGATTTTGGATGAACCAATCAATCATCTCGATATTCCCTCACGCGAGCGGTTTGAAGAAGCATTGGAAAATTTTAAAGGCACGATCCTCGCGGTTGTACATGACCGGAGTTTCATAGAGAAGTTTGCTTCGCATGTTTGGGTGGCCAGTGAGAAGAAGATCAAGATCGTGTGAGGCAGTCTCATACTTATGCAAAGTGCGGAAGTAGAACTTCCGCACTCCATAAAAGCGTTCTTTCGTAAAAAAGAATTTATTTTTTAGCCACAGCATGAATGGCAACCAGGGTTACATCGTCATCCTGCTTTGAGCCATCCTGGTAGTTGATCAATGTTCCAAGTAGGTTGTCGCAAACCTGTTGCGCGGAGACGTTGGACAGGCTGCTCAAAGTTGTTTTGATGCGTTCCAATCCAAAAGCTTCTCCTTGTGTGTCGCGGCAATCGGTCATGCCGTCTGTGTACAAAAGTAAGGTGGAACCGGGAGACAATGTAAGCGTGCGCTCATCCAGAGTAACCGTATCCCACAGTCCAAGCGCCATGCCCGGGCTGTGCGGGATACGCTCCACCGTTCCATCAGGATGCAGTAGCAATGGCGTCTCATGACCTGCGCGCGCATAACTAAACAGGCGGGTTTTCAAGTCGAGGATGCCATATAACACGGTAACAAATTGAGTGGATTTTTGCAAGCGGGTGATATGACGGTTAACCAGTCGCAGTACTTCTCCGGCGGTTGTGCCGATATCAGCCTCAGCCATAATCAATGCGTGAGCGCGCGCCATGAAGATGGCAGAAGGCACGCCTTTATCAGCCACATCGCCGATCAACACACCCACCTTCTCATCGTTGAGAAGAAAAACATCATATAGATCACCGCCGACCTGACGCGCTGGCAGGATGCGCGCGCCGAAACCAAATTCATCCAGCACGGGCAATTCATCGGGCAAAATACTTAATTGAATATCCGCTGCAACCCGCAATTCCTGCTCGAGACGTTCCTTTTCGATCAACTGCGCCTGCGCGGCTTTGAGCTCGTCGTAAGCGGTTTGAAGTTGTCTGTTCTTCTCGGTAAGGTCACGGAAAGTTTGGGTGTTGGCCGCATCCAGCCGTTGACTGAGAACACGCACCATGGAATGGGATAGTTGAGGGTA
>DYDH01000121.1 GCA_020717985.1 Herpetosiphon sp.
GGCTTCAGCGGCGGAACGCCCGTCACCGCGTCCATGTTGATGTTTGCCTTTATATCTTTCGATCTGATGCTGCATGTTATCAAGCGCGTGATCGAATGCGGCCATTGCTTCATCCGCGCGTTCTTCAGTGCGGAGCGTAAAGCCCTTACCATACACCGTGATCTGCGCAACATTACGATCATCGGCAGCGCGCGCGGCTTTGTAATGCGCCAGTTCCACACGCGCCTCCTCAATCGCGGGCAGGTAGTGATCAAAATTTCCTGCCTTCTTGGTAACATACTCCTCAATTTTTTCGGTCAAACGAATGTTGCGTGTCTGAACTTCCACTTTGTTGGACATACGTCCTCCTTTTGGGGATGAAAAATTACGAACACAAACGCTCACACATGCTTCAATCCATGATGAGGCAATGCGCGCGCGACTGTCAACGCATATACATCTTTTGCGCCTGACGACAATAACGCTGCGGCGCTGGACGATAAAGTTGATCCTGTTGTAGAGACATCATCCAACACGAGAATGGTTTTTCCTCTTACCTCCGCCCCAGCCTGAAACGCCCCGAGCACGTTTTTCTGGCGTTCCTGCTTTGAAAGTCCCACTTGCGACCGCGTCTCTTTTTGGCGCATCAATTCCCTCGGTGCGAATTCGATATCCAACGCCAATGCAAGCGGTTTTGCGATCATTCCAACTTGATTATATCCCCGTTCCTTATATCTCTGCCGCCCCAATGGAATCGGAATTACCATATCCATAGTCCAGTTTAATTCTTTTACATAATGGACCATGTGCGCAGCAAGTGCATCTCCCAGTGCAATATCACGGCGATATTTCAATTTATGCAATGCCTTTCTTATAGGGTCATCAAAAACAGCCCAGGCACGCAAGGCACGAAAGTGTGGTCTATCTGTACGGCAGGCATCACAAACTCCATCCGTATCCTGCGGAAGTCCGCATATTTCACAAAGAGTACCGCTCAAAATTTGCACGCGCTTTTGACATTCCGCGCACCAGCGGGAACCAATCTTTCCACAGCCTCCACAGGCAGGTGGAAAAAGCAAATCAAGCGCGCTCCAAAGTGAACGGTACAGGGTATATGAAAAATTTTTCAATTCTGCCTCTCTCAAAAAAGTGGCAGTTCCTGCTACTGGCTTATTGAAAACTAACCACCTAACAGCGGACCAAAAGCGCCCGCAATCTGGAATACAGCGGGAGCCATAAGAATAATCAAAATGGAAGGGAAGGTCAATAAAGCCATCGGGATGATCATCTTGATGGGAGCTTTATGCGCCAGTTCTTCCGCGAACTGACGGCGTTTCATTCGCAATTGGTCAGATTGAATACGCAGCACTTTTGCCAAACTTACACCCAGTATCTGGCTTTGGATCACAGCCGCGACAAAACTGGTCAATTCAGGCAAGCCAAGCCGGTCCGCCATATCACGTAAAGCCTCACGCTGTGTTTTTCCCAGTTGAACTTCACGGATGGTACGAGCAAACATCAGGGATAGTTCATTATCCCATTTTTCAGCCACCTTCGACATGGCGGCATCAAAGCCCAAGCCTGCCTCCACACAGATGGTCAGCAGGTCAAGAGCGTCAGGCAAAGCCTTGCGTACTTCAGCTTGACGGGCGTTTATTCGACTCTGCAACCACAACTGTGGAAAGAAGAAGCCAATAACGGTAAACAAGCCAACAATAAGAACCTTCCTTCCAAGCGACCATGGGCTGGCGGATAAAAGGGAAATCATCAGTAATCCGCCGCCAAAAACTGCCGCGCCAACAAAGCGGGTCGCCAAAAAAGTTGCGGCATCAATACGCCCAGGGTTTCCTGCCAACTCCAACTTAAGTGTAGTTTCCTGTAAAAGTTTCTGCGGCGTAAAACGCGTTGATATTTCACCGATCTTTTCTATAATCGGAAGAATGACCCGTTCTGCAAAAGGCTGTTGCAACTCCATTTGCTCAAGAGAAACAGATTCGCCGCGCTGAGTCGCCTCGGCCAGGCGAGCCATGACCGGGTCAGTTTCGCCATCCTGTTTTTCGCGCGAATAACGCAAGCCAACAAATACAAGCGCAACCGCGCCGCCTACAATTATTACGCCAATAATGATTCCAACAAGAGTACTCATGTTACACCTCGATATCCGCTATCTTCATCATAATAAAATAACTCGTAAATATCAAACCAAGAACCACACAAATAATGGCCGCAGTAATGATCGGGCCGCCTTGTGTAACAGACATTAAATATGCCGGGTTAAGGAACCATAGAACAAGGACAAGAAAAAATGGGATCAGGGAAAGTACGCTTCCAGATGTGCGAACCTGGGATGTAAGCACCCGCACCTCGCCCTTAATACGAACACGTTCGCGTATGGTAAATGAGATATTATCCAAAATTTCTGAAAGATTACCGCCAACTTCCCGTTGAACGTTGATGGCGGTGATGACAAAGTCAAGATCCTCGCTCGGAATGCGGCGAAGCAGATTGTCCAATGCAGCTTCCATTGCAATGCCAATCTGCATTTCCTGTATCACACGCCGAAATTCATCACTGATCGGCGCGGGCAGTTCCTTGCTTATCGCCTCCATAGCCTGCATGGTCGAATACCCCGCGCGCAGGCCATTAACCATCAAATTGAGCATATCAGATAATTGATCATTAAATTTTTGAAGACGCTTTTTTTGCTGTGATTTTACATACATACCAGGCATGATCGCACCAATGATTGCGCCAATACCAGCTGAAATCATAAGTCTATTTCCCAAAAACCATGCAACAAGACCGGTGGCTAATATACTCACCAAAATCAACATAAAATATTCACCCACCTTAAATTTCAGGTCTGCACGGGAAAGACTGCGCGCGACCCGCCCCCCAAAGGATGTCTTTTCCACCCGCCTGGACACCCAATCCGTGATGACAGAACGCTGAGCCTTCTGTCCGCTTTGTTTGTCATCATCATCCAGGTATTGAGCAAGGCGTTTTTCAACAAGAGCACGTTCACTATTTGATGAAACAAAGACGCCAATAATCAATAAGATAATTAATAAAACACCGCCAATGATAATAATCGTGGTCATCATGTTCATGTCTAATTTTCCAAAAATATGGATAAAACTTTAATAACGGCGGCGCTCACCAATACCGAATATCGAAGGCGGCAGGTGAATCCCAGCCAATTCGATCTTGTCCATGAACTTCGGACGCAGCCCGGTAGGACGCGTACGCCCAATGATCCGGCCGTTTTCTGTGCCAGTCTGCTCAAACACAAAAATATCTGTCATGGTAATCACATCGCCTTCCATGCCGCTTATTTCTGTGATGGTAGTAACCTTACGACTGCCATCGCGCATACGCGCCTGTTGACAAATCACATCAACTGCGCCGGCAATCTGTTCACGGATCGCCCTAACCGGCAAATCCATGCCAGCCATAAGGCACATGGTTTCGATACGAGCAATCGCATCCCGCGGGGAATTGGCATGCGCAGTGGTCATTGAACCGTCATGCCCTGTATTCATCGCCTGCAACATGTCGAGCGTTTCACCGCCGCGGCACTCACCGACAATAATCCGTTCAGGGCGCATACGAAGCGAGTTCATGACCAGGTCACGAATGGAAACTTCACCACGCCCTTCAATATTAGGCGGGCGGGACTCAAGGGTAACCACATGTTCCTGGCGTAACTGCAATTCAGCGGCATTTTCTATTGTTATGATACGTTCATCATCGGGGATAAAGCCGGAAAGCACGTTCAAAAGTGTGGTTTTGCCTGAGCCTGTACCACCAGAGATGACAATGTTTAAGCGGGCTTCCACACAGGCTTTTAAAAACTGCACTGCTTCATTTGTAATTGAGCCAAATTGAATCATTTGTTCAATCGAAATTGGGTTCTTTGAAAACTTACGAATGGTCAAAACCGGGCCAACCAATGAAATTGGAGGGATCACCGCATTTACACGGGAACCATCCTGCAAACGCGCGTCCACGTACGGACTGGACTCGTCAATACGACGCCCCAGTGGAGCAACAATACGGTCAATAATACGCATCACATGCTCATTACTTTCAAAAGTAATCGGGACCCGGTGAAGCTTGCCTTTGCGTTCAATATAGATATTCTTCGGTCCGTTCACCATGATTTCAGTGATCGTATCATCTTCCAACAAAGTCTGCAACGGTCCCAAACCAAGGATTTCAGCGGCGATCTGCTCAAACAAACGCGCACGCTCAGGCCTGGAAAGAACAATATTCTCTTCCGCAAGGATTTGCTCGAATAAATCTTGAATTGTACGGCGAACCTCATCCGTTTTGGTCGCATCCATGGATGGGTCAATTTCAGCGAGCAGCTTATTCTGAACACGAGTCTTTAAGTCGAAATATGAACCGGCTTGCGGAGACGTGATCGGAGCACTTACCCGCCTGGCTTGTAATGACGAAAGTCGAGAGCTATCACCGCCACCTGAACCAGATGGCGCTGCGCCACCAGGCTGTTTTGGAGGAGAAGACGACGGTGTGCCGCCATCCTGTTGACCACCACTACCTTGACCCTGCTCAATACGCCGAAGCAATGACATAATAAATCTCCTTAACGCTTACCAGACACTTCATTTTCAGATTCTAAAGTAGTCAGTCGTGCCCGAACTGCCTCAGCCAACGCAAAGATACCTCTACCCACAGGCTGGGATTTGTTATCCAGCATAAATGGCACACCACGATTAACAGCCGTAATGGCTACCTTCTCATCAAGCGGTATCGTAACAGATATTTCATGCTTAAGGTTTTCACTTACCCGTTCCGGCGTAATTCCAATACGCTTATCGTATCGATTCATTGTAAAGACAATGCGCTCTTTCCCTATCCCCATGGTTTGCACCAAATCAAGGAATAACCGCGCATTCTTAATTGCGGGGATCTCCTGTGTGGTTATCAGCACGATCACATCACTAATATCAAACATGGACAAAACCACATCCGACAGGATATGCGATGTATCAATCACAACATACGCATACATCTTTTGTAAATACTGCACCACCTTGGTAAATTGCTCTGTTGAAATTTTTTCTGCCATCTCGGGACGTTGAGGCGCGGCAAGAATTCGCAAACCAGATGCTCCATGGTTAATTAATATCTCTTCAACAACATCCGGCTCCAATTCATCAACTCGCGGGGCCAGCTCGACAATTGTATTCTTACCCTGTTCATTGACAAAAATAGCCACATCCCCAAACTGAAGGTTTGCATCAATGAGCGCGGTGCGGGTATCTTCATTGTTTAGCGTAATAGCCAGATTAACCGCGATCGTGGTACATCCCGTCCCCCCTTTCGGGCTATATACAGTTATAACCTTGCCCTTGGAAATGGAAGCAAAACTCGCCGCTGCATTCGACACTCCAGCCGCGGACACGGTTGCAAGATGTTGCTGCGCCCCCTTGGCTCGCTCCGCCTGTGCCATCCCCCCGGCGCGCCGAATGGCGGAGATCAATTCATCACCCAATGGCGGTTTGGTCAAAAAATCACGCGCCCCAGCCAGCATTGCTTTTCGCATGTAGTTCTGATCACTCTGCACAGATAAAATCACAACCTGAATATGGGGTGATTTTTTTCGAATTACATCTGTGGCGGTAATGCCGTCAATATCAGGCATATTGATATCCATCAGCACCACATCAGGGTCCAATTCCTGTGCAAGCTGGATACCTTCCTTTCCAGAACGCGCCGCGCCAACAACATCAACGTCCGATTCAAACTGTAACAACTTGCGAATATTCTCTCGCGTCTCAGCAATGTCATCGACAATAAGTATACGAATTTTATCTGCGGCCATATAACTGCGTCCATTATTTCAAAAATTCAAGTCTGACTATCCTCGCCATTCAGCCTGTCATTTGGCAGGATTCCAAAAATACCCTTATAAAAGTAAAAACTTTGCGGTTCGACAAAAACCATGGGGTTTTGTCGAACCGGCAATTTTGGGCATCTGTAAGTAAAAGTACTATGGAGTCACAATTGTCTCAACTGGTGACAAGAAACCAGGAAGCGCTGGCTGCAACGCATACGGAAGTTTTGCAGGGACTGGAATATTGTACTGACTAAGCAGGAACTGCAAAGTGGAAGCCTCAGTAGCCTGGCGCGCTTGATCCGTTGGATTACGCAATGTCATTGACAGCCGAGTTTGTGTATTGGGTGCTTGTTGTTGTATGTTGATCAGATACGTTAATGTAATCGAATCCTGCGGAGTAACGATCAGAGTAACGATATCAGGCGGGGCAGTTGGCACTGGCTGCCCGTTTGCATCCGTCGTTGGGACGGGCGGCGTCGTTACAGTCGCCCCGGCATCACGTGAGAAATTACCCAACTTCATCACAACAACATCCTGTAACATTGTCTGGCAAACCATACGCGGGCGCTGGACCTCAGAAGGCACCAGATAATAGGGCTGTTGGAGGGATGGATCCAACTCCAACCTACCCTGAGCAGTGCTCCCTGCACCAACACCAAGCGCAAGAATGGGCGAAGTACTATCCGCCGCAAAGCCTGTGCCGGTCAAAGACGCGGTTAAATTTGGAAGGATACTTTGGAACGCCGGGTCAATATCCACAAAAAGGAAACAAGCGTTGAGGTTGACATGCGCACCGTCATTGATCGCGTATCCAGACAAAGAGAAGCGATTGGCCGGTATGGATATGGCAGTCATCCCAGGCGGGATCAATGCCGCCCATGACGGGCCCGAGATCGGGACCGAGGATGATGAATCAGTAACCATTGACGATGTAATTACAACCCCTTGATCAAGTGGGAATTTAGCCGCCCTCCCCACAAGCCCTTGTTCGTCAAGTGTATACATAACTTCAACAACGTTTTCCGGGGCAATCTTTATTGTTGCAAGCAAGTCTGATGTAATTGTCCCCCCCTGTGGAATATTTTGACCCGCAATATATACCTCAACAAAAGCCGGCTGAACAACCGCAGTTTGTGTGGCTGTATATTGGCGGTAAGCTACAAATGCAACCACCGCGACAATAATGATGATTAAGAATACGAAAATCAGGGTTCTACCACGACGCATAAGATTCTCCTCTTTTCACAATCTGGGAACAGAGTATTTTACAACATAACGTATTCATTATAATACAAGAAAAATGACAAAACATTATCATTAACTTGCGATTGTGTAAGCATCGGTTTATTGGAAACCATTAAACCCAACACTTAACGCCAGTAAATCGGGGCTTACGCGGAATAATTCTTTCTCCGTGAAAAGTTTTTTGGTTGGCGTAAATCCGATAAACATAAGTGGGACTCCATTATTAATTTAACAGAGTCCCACTTAAGATTTTTGAAAATTACACACGAGACAAACTTGAATTAATCAGGCTAAACGTATTACCAATTACAGGGCCCAACACCAGCAAAGCGACAAGAACAACGATAGCAACCAAAACCAAAATAAAAGCATACTCAACAAGACCCTGGCCCTTTTCCTTTTGGGAAAATAACATTAAATTCACCTCCTTTCGTATCTTGACTTGGAAAACGAATTAAACAAAGACTTTTAAAATTTATAGTATATTATACATTTTTACGGACACATAAAACAAGTGGCATAAAAACCAGTCGCATACAATATTGTTAGGAAGTTGGCAGAAAAACCCCCAATAACGATAAAAAACTACATTTTTGACGGAACAGCAAAGGAAATTCGAGCCCCGGAGCCAGCCGCACTGTCAACCTCAAAATTCCCTCCCAGCATTTCAGCGCGTTCACGGATAAGTTTCAATCCCAAATTAGTGGATTCCTTTAGAGTTTCAGGGGAAAATCCTTTTCCATTATCTTCAACACTTACCCGAATAAGGTCATTTCCAAGGTCAATTTGAACCTTGATCAAGGTAGCCTGGCTATGACGTGATGCGTTTCCAAGTAATTCCTGCACTGCGCGAAAAATCATAACTTCCAAATAAGATTCAAGGCGGCGCTCGGCGCCCGTAACCGTCACACTGACGTCAAGTCCCGCCTGCTCTTTGAAAGCGTCGGCATATCTCCGCAAGGTTGGGATTAAACCAAGATCATCAAGCATCATCGGGCGTAATTCAAAAATAAAATTGCGAACCTTTTGGAATGTGCCCATTGCGGAAGTTTTCAAATTACCCAGTTCGTCTTTTGCCTGGGCCGGGTCCACGTCCAAAAGGCGCATGGCAATCTCAGTTTGCAGAATAAAGTTTGAAAGCGCCTGGGCTGGACCATCATGCATTTGACGCGACAACCGCTGACGCTCGGCCTCCTGTGCGGTGACAATCATTTCAATTCCGGCCATCTGACTTTTTGTATTTGCAACCATTGCGGGGGAATTGGTTGTGTTTCCACCCATACCGCCAGCTACTATTTTCTCCAAAATGCCTTTATATTTTCCCAGATGGTCTTTATCATTCTGAAGTTTCTCCAATTGTCCGCGCATCACAAAAAGCCTTTGTTGAACATCCAAAGCGGAATCATAGGACATCTTAAGGTCTTCGACCGTCGTAGCTTGTCTTTGTACCTGCTGAAGATGTGAGGTGATCGCCGTGTTCCGCTGCGTTATCTTGGCAAGCTCTCCCTGACTCTGTTCAATCATCAAGGTCACTTCGCGCAACGCGCGTTGCGTCTCCTCCAGTTCAGTTTGATAATCCATGGTTTCATTGTCGGTCATATCATCACTCCTGAGGGTGAGTATCAGCGTCTTTAAGCGTCACCCAACCCCGCTTCAAAGCGTAAACAACCGCTTGAGTTCGATCCTCAACCCCAAATTTACGCAGGATTGCAGTGACATGATTCTTAACGGTTTGATGGCTTATTCCAAGCAGGCTGGCAATTTCCTTGTTACTCATACCGCGTACCACACAGGCAAGCACTTCCATTTCGCGATCGGACAATGGATGAAATGGGGTGCCGGGTTCACTATAGGAACGGCGCGTACCTTCAATCCTGTCTTCGATCCAAAGTTCGAGTTCGCGGCGCGTGAAAACATTATGATCGAAAACATATTTGCCTTCAGCAACTTCACGAATAATTCGGGAAAGGCTTTGCGGTTCGATATCTTTCGAGCAATATCCATATGCGCCGGCAATTGCGGCATGAATGGCTTGCTCTACGTCATCGTAACCTGTCATCAGAATAATCCGTGTGGGCAATCTATCCTGTGACACCTGATGCGTGATCTGCTGTCCGTTCATGCCAGGAAGGTTCACATCCAACACGGCAATAGTCGGCTTTTTCACGCGAATCATTTCCAGCGCCTCATCCCCATTTGCTGACTGGGCAATAATACGCATATCAGGTTCCAGCGATAAGGCATCCACTACGCCCTGACGGAATAATGGATGATCATCAACAATTACTAGGGTAATCTGGTTCATCCCAAGCCCATTCTCTCTTTTTTTATTAATTTTTGAATAATTCCTATTTTAACCCATTATGGAGTTTTCCACTGATAGATAGCCATATTTTTCTCACCAAATGTTTGGGTAATGGCGCTGTTCGTTACAAAAATAGTTTCGGCGCTTTCTGTCAAAAGTGGATAAAACTCAGGGAAGGCGATCAAATAATCCGCATTGCGATGATTAAGGTAATTTGCAAGCTGCGGTTCATCTCGAATAAATGGGATGACATCAGGTGAAACCAATCCCGCAAGGTCAATCAATTCGTGATAATCAAAGTAGCCCAGTGCGCCAATATCATGCGCGGCAATCAAGGCGTCTGGCGGCAGGTTGGCGGCGACCCATTTGGCGGTGACGACCATTTCGCTTTCTATCACTGCGACATCCTTTGCGTAGGATTGCGCCCCGAGGAAAATAAAAGCAAAAGTCAGCATGGCAATGCTTGCACGCCACATCGTTTGCCCAACCCAGTGATAACGGGCAAATAGTTTTCCCTTATCAAATTCAGCAAAAGCCAGCAAGCCAAACAGGAAAAAAATCGGCATGGCGGGGATGATATAACGTCCGTGTTGGTAAACAGGGAGGCGTAAAATATAGAGGACTAAATATCCCACGCACCAGATCAGCGCGGCAAGGCTCCCCCACATCTTCTGTTTGACAGATTTGACCAGCCAACCAATAACACCGGGAATCAAAACAAGACTTGGTCCAACCAGTAACTGTAAGAACAATTTACCCATTCGATCAATGAACGGACTTGTTTGCCATAAAATGTATTCCGCCTGCTTGGCATAAAAAGTATTCGGCATGGGAGTTCCGCCGACTGCAAGATTGAATAATAGATAGAAAACGAACAGAGTGCCAAAGCCGATGAGGTAGCGTGCAATCGCAGTCAGGCGCGAGCGATTATTTTGCTCAGTTAATAGGATGGTCATCAGGACTGGGGCGAGGAGAGTCAAACCGTCGGGGCGCACCCAGACCGATAGACCGGTCAACAGCCCAAGGGTAAGGTAACGCGGCGAGTTCGTCATCAGCAAGACCAGAACTGTTGTGACAATTAATCCGTGAAGCAAGGTCTCCATTCCAGACATCGCCGCCCATGCAAAGTGCCATTCAAAGGCGATGAAAATTCCAACCCACGGAAAGCGCGGACGATACGAGTCTACGAGTTTACGGACAGTCCACTCGCTGATGACTGCGAGTGCAAAGAGTGTGAGCACGCCGAGGAGATATGTCCAGATATAAGGCGAGAGGCGGAGGAGAAAGCCAAGGGCGAGCAAAGCCGACCAGAATGGCGCTGTGGAGCCAGCGGAGGGAATGCCGGGACGAAATGCCCACTCACCGCGCAAGGCAAGGTTGCGGGCGTAGGTTTGGTGAATCCATGAGTCGTCGAGGGGGAAGCCGATGCCGTAGGTGACCTGACTGGCAATCAAATAAATTGCCGCGATCAATATCACCGCGCCTGCGAGAATCAAAAAGTCACGGGACGGGAGTTTATTGGAGTTCGATTTTGTAGATGTGTGCGCCATCGAGTTCGCCCAGGTAGATAAATTTGTCGCGATTTTCAGGATTGCGGAATAAATCTTTTATCGGATCAAGCACAGCGGCAGGTTCAAGAACAAGGTAATCTGCATTGAATTGTGCAGATGCGTCGAGAATGGCTTGCTCGCCGCCGTAGGGAATGGAAATCGCAGAGCGTCCCGTTTCAAGATAATAGCCCGGCGCATTGCGGACAATGACGATGTCGGTATCCTGAATTCCATTTTGCACAAGGAATTGGTCAATGACAGGATAAGCGGCATCCTCGCCCTCACCCCAGCCCAAAGTAAATAATCGAAGATAAACGACAAAAACTGTGAGAATCATGGTGACCATGATGAGAATGCTGCGAAAAACAAAGCGATTGCCTTCGTGACCAATGCCTCGCTTTTGCAGAGACGCCAAGATTGATTCAAGCCCGAGCGGAGCGAGTGACCACCACATCGGTTGCAGGGCTGCGCCTGCGTGGAAAAATGCTCCGCGCGCGCCAGCAAAGGGAAAGAGGAATGTCATAACGAAGAAAAGAATCAACCACGCAAGGCTGACCAGTTTGACGCGTTCGTCTTTCCAATAATAAATGATGCCTGCGACAATGAATGGAAATAATATGATTCCGCCATGCGCGGCAAATCCGCTTTGGAGGTTCATGTTCATTGCCCACAATCTGTCTTTGATGATGTGATCCCAGCCGAGGGCGAGGAAGGATTGCATGTTAAGTGCTGTGGGCGGGTAGATAAAAGTCTGGTCGTAGTTTGCGAGCCAGAGCGCGCGACTTCCGCCGGGTGCCATGATCGAGCCGTAGACGTTTATGTTACGGGCGTACCAGGGAGACATGATGAGGAGGAAGCCGAGGAGGGAGAGAAATGAGTTACGAGTTACGAGTTGCAAGTTGCGTGTTGCTTGGGGCGTGGGGCGTAGCGCAAAAAGAAATGTGATACCAAGCCAGAGGAGTCCGTCGCTGCGGGAGAGGGTCATTAAGCCTGCGAGGATGCCGAGGAAGAACCAGTTGCGGGTGCGGGCGGGGTCTTGGATGAGTTGGGTGGCGAAGAGGAAATACAATCCGCCAAAGAGCATGAAGAGGCTGAAGTTATCTGTCACGCCGACAAAGGGCGCGTGATAAACAGAAAAAATTGCAAGCACACCTGAGGCGATGGCAAAGTCACGCCGTTGGGAAAAGGTGTATGCGAGTGCGGCAGTTAATGGAGGAATGAATGCGGCGATAAGGATGAAGAATAATCGCGCTGAGGCGTAGGTGGTTTGACCTGTGAGCCACATTCCCAAAGCAGAGATAATAGAAGCGAGAGGCATCCAATAGCTATGTGACGGGTGCGGAAGCGCGGTTGTATTATCCAAAAAATTCCACAGGTAGGGCTCGGTGAAGCCTTTGCCTGTTGCAAGTTGAATCCCGCCTGCGTAGTAATAGTCTGAATCAAGATAGCCTGGGATGGGCTCAAAATATGAGATGGCAGAAGTGGCGATCAAGCCAAAGAGGAAGAGGAGGAGGTAAGTGCGGGAGGACATGGGGGAAAGGATGAATTGTGAAGGATGAAGGATGAAATTTATGTTGCGTTTTGCGTAGAGAGTTGTCAATTACGAATTACGGTTTGAAAAATCGCTGAGGATGCGGGGGGGACGGATTGCCCACCAGCGAATCCAGTATAAGCCAATCAGGGTCGAAAGGGGAAGGAAGAGGAAGATGATCTTGAGTGAGAGCGTCCCAACCAGAAAATATAGAAGCCAGGGAATTGCGAAGATGGCGGCCATGAGCAGGATGGTCAGGGCGTTGCCGAGTCGGCGCCAGCGGTCGTGGACGATGGCGAAGACTAAAGCCAGCGGAATGACCAGCACGGCGAGATGTTCCAATTCGGTGCGGAAGCCAAGCAACGGCGCGGCGGCAAGCGAGAGGCAGGATGCCCAGTAAAAGCGGCGGAAATCACCACTGCGGGCGGAACTCCACTCATAGCCGAGGACGAGAAAAAGCCCGATGGTTAGAATCCAGCCGAGGGCTTTGCCTTGCGCGGGGAAAAAGTCCACAAGAATGAGGCGGACGTTGAATCCAAAATCCGCTCGCAGGTTGTTGGCGGTGGCACGCAAAAATGGGATAATCCAGTTGGGATATAAAAGGAAGGACGCAAAGAACATGATGAATGCCAGCATAAAAAAGCCAGCGAAGACGCGGTTGCGTTTTTCATAATAGACGCGCAGAAAAACGAGAAACAAAAACGGCGCGCCAACTTCCCAGTAATAAAGCGAAACCGCCAGCAGCGCGCCTGCGAGTTCATCCATTTCGGCGCGGAGGCTGATGAGGATGCCGATGTATAAAAGTCCCATGAGCAAAACGGGACTGGCTTCGTAGATGGCTTGAAATGTGTAAAAATTAAATACGGCAAGAAAAATAAACAGGATGGTAAAAATGCGCGGAGTTTCCCACTCGGTCAGGCGCAGGCTGAAGATGGCAAACGCGAACAATGCCAGTTCGAGAATCAAGGTAAATAACGCGCGGGCAATGGTCGGGTCGGAAAAAAGCGCGAAGGGAAAATAAAGCAGGAGAATCTGAAAGGGTGTATCCAGAATATAAGGCTCATCCCCCGCTTCGGCTGATCCCTCGTAAACCAATTGTTGAACACGCGCAGGGACTTCGCCTTGATAGGGATCGAGTTTGTCAAACAGAAAGGCACGCGCGCCAACCCAGTGGACGTAAAAATCGCCGCCGCCTTTCAACGTGAGATTGGCAGAAATGAGCGCGGCGCAGATCGCAAGGAAAACGATCACGACCAGCGCGATGAATTGATAGTCGCGGGGAGTTAAGGATTTGGACGGGGGTTGGAAGTGGGTGCTCAATTGGTAATTGGTAAATAGTGATTGGTTATTTTATTGGATGATGTGACGAAAGATGGGGCGGGTTGGGGAGTTGCGGGCGACTTCGGTAAAGCCTGCCTGCTTGAATGCGGAAGCGGTGCCGGTATAAACGAAGGTGTCGGCTTGATTCTGCTGTGCG
>DYDH01000408.1 GCA_020717985.1 Herpetosiphon sp.
TGTACAAATTATTATAAGCCTGTCCCAATCCAAAGACAACAGAAACTCACAAAGAGGGTGTGGTCTAAAGTTTCGGAAAAAAGGAGTAAGATGTTGGAAAAGGAAGAAGTAGGCAGTTGATGAAAAAGGCAAAAGCAGAAGAGGAATGGAAAAAGCTGAGTGACGAGGTAATAGCAGGGACAAGCGGGTGGCGGGAAAAACATCCCAAGGCCACGATGCGAGAAATCGAAGAAGAGGTGGATAAGCGGCTGTCGGTGATGCGAGCACGCATGATCGCAGACACGGCGATGAAGAGCAGGAGCGCAGACTGGGAGGCAGGAGAAAAAGAAGCGGTATGTCCGAAGTGCGGCGGAGAATTAGTGAAGAAGGGAAAAAAGAAACGGAAGCTGGAAACGCGGGAAGGGCAGGAGATTGAGTTAGAGCGGGAATACGGAATATGCCAGAAGTGTGGGCATGGGATTTTTCCCCCTCGATGAAGAATTGGAATTGTTGCCGGGGAAGCTGACGCCGAAAGGGCATGAGCAACTGGTAAGAGTATCAAGCTGGATGCCATTCAGAAGGGCGGTAGAAATGTTTGGCGAATTCACGGGGATCAAAGTCAGCAAGATTGTCAGCCAAAGGAACACGGAGAAGGCTGGGGCGGTCTATGAAGAAATACAAAAGGCAGAAGTAGAGTGGCTGCAGAAAAAGATGCCGCGCACAACAGTTCAGCCGAAGAAACTGCAGATCAGTGCGGATGGAGCGATGGTGCCATTATTACATGGCGTGTGGGCAGAAGTCAGAACGCTGGTGATCGGAGAAGTGCAGCCCGCGGTGCGGGAAAAGGGAGAAATGGTGGTACACACCCAGAATTTGAGCTATTTTTCGAGGAAAGTGAGCTCAGAGGAGTTTGAAACAGCCAGCCTGGGAGAAATGCATCGGCGGGGAGTGCAAAATGCAAAAGCAGTGGCGGCGGTGATGGATGGAGCGGAATGGCTGCAAGGTTTCACAGACTATCATTGTCGGCAAGCAGTGCGCATTCTGGATTTTGCGCACGCAGCAGAACACATCAACCCGGTGGGCGAGTTTCTATATGGAGAACGGACGGAAGAAAGCAAGACCTGGTTGAAAGAACATCTGCATCAGTTGAAACATGAAGGTTCAAAGAAATTATTGCTGGAGATGCAGAAACTGCAGAAGAAATATCCTGAGGAGAAGCCGATCACAGGCAACTATGCGTATTTGAAAAAGCGTGAAAGTCAAATCCAATACCCGACTTTTCAAGCCCAGGGTTGGCCAATCGGAAGCGGGATCGTTGAGAGCGGCAACAAGCTCGTGGTCGAAGCACGATTGAAAGGAGCCGGGATGCATTGGGCGGAGCAACATGTGAACCCGATGCTGGCTTTACGAAACATGATCTGTTCCAATCGTTGGCAGGAAGATTGGTCGAAGGTCGAGGCTGGTATTCGCAAGCAGAAATTAAAGAAACCGGAAGCCATTCCTGCGAAAGTCATTACTGGCGATGAAGCGATACGTCTCATTCTTCAAGAGAAATTGAATTCAGATGATCATTTACTGGATGCTGTTCTGAAGCCTAAAAAGTCAAAATCCAATCCTTGGAGAAATTTCAAATTCGGCAAAGCCCTTTACCAACGCAAAGATTCTCCGAAACTTTAGACCACACCCTCTCCAAAACCTATACAACGCTAAAATGAAAGATTGGAAATACTCCCAAATAGTATAATCGCGCCCATGTTCAAAAATAAAAACCTCGCTGTACTTTTCTTTACGCTCGTGGTTGTGATGCTTGGGTTTGGCATTGTCATTCCCATCCTGCCGTTTTATGTGGAGCACTTCGGTGGCAGCGGCAAAGACATGGGCATGTTGATGGCGATCTATTCCATCATGCAATTCATCTTCTCCCCCATCTGGGGCAGCCTCTCTGACCATTACGGGCGCAAGCCCATTTTGCTGGTCGGGATTATCGGTAACGTGGTCTCGCAAATTTTGTATGGTCTTGTCGGAGATTTTGCCGAAGCGGGGATGTTCAACCCGCAAACGGGTCTGACCCTGTTGATCGTCACTCGCGGTCTGGCTGGGATTCTCTCCTCGGCGACTTTGCCAACGGCGATGGCGATCATCAGCGACCGAACCAGTCACCACGAACGCGGCGGCGGCATGGGGCTGGTCGGCGCGGCGATGGGCGTGGGCATGGTGCTCGGTCCTGGCATCGGCGGCATGATGTCTGGGATTTCGCTCTCCGCGCCGTTTTATTTTGCGGCGGCGATTTCCGTCGTTGCCGTCATCCTGACCTGGGCGATGGTCTCTGAGTCACTCCCCAGCGAAGAGCGCAGTGTCACACTTGGAAAAGTCAACGGTCCGAAATTAAAAGAGATGTGGCAGGCGCTTTTCGGTCCCATTGGATTTTTGCTCTTCCTTGCATTCCTGCACAGTTTCGCGCTGGCAAACTTCGAGGGGGTGTTTGGGATGTACACCCAACTCCGCT